>JBIIBC010000017.1:0-59990 GCA_044239605.1 Bacteroidia bacterium
ACAGCTGTATCATCGCAACTTGACTCGATGGCAAGTATTGTTATATTTGTTAATGACATTTTATGGTTCAAATTTTGAAAAGGGTAATTTATTCTCTTTAGAATAAATTATCATATATTTGGCAAAACTACATTGAAAAAGCTATTAATTAAAATATCGTACACATTTATAGGAATTTTCTTTTCCTTATTATTATTGGGCTATCTTATTTTTAATAGTGGAACTTTTCAAAATTTTATAATCCAAAAAGCTGATAACTACTTAAGTAAAGCATTTAAATGTGAAATTTCTATTGGTAGGTTTAACTATGATGGTTGGACAACTTTTAGTTTGGATAATATTTATTGGGGCGATCAAAAAAAAGACACACTGTTTTTTGTTGAAAATTTACAATTCGATATAGGTGGAGTTGAACTAGATTCATCCAAGTTTACACTTTCTAAAGTAAATATTAATGGAGGTATGTGTAAAATAATTACCTACCCCGATAAAACTTTTAATATTGATGTTTTATTCAATATTTTAGATCCAAATGATACCATGCCACCCGACCCCAATGCTCAAAAATTTAAACTTATTTTTGATGAGGTAAATGGAAAAAACTGTAGGTTTAAAATGATTGATTATACTGCAAAATGGGATCAGGCAGGGTTTAATCCTTTTGATGAAGATTTTTACAATATTGACATCAAAGCTTCGCATTTTAAAATTATTGAAGACTCGCTTCATTTTTTTTTACAAAACTTGAGTGGAATGGAAAAAGGTGGTTTGCAAATAAAAAAGATGGCTTGTAAAACTATCATTTCGCCTACCACCATGGAATTTGCCAACCTTGATTTACAGCTAAACAAAAGTAAAATTAAGGATTATGCTTGTATGCGCTATGCTAATTACGATAGTATGGCCAATAATTTTATAAGCAATGTTAAGCTTGAAGCCAATTTAAAACAAAGTTACGTGCACATATCCGACATAGCATTTTTTGCACCGCTTTTAAATCAATATGATTACGATGCTACCATAACAGCAAAAATTAAAGGAACTATTGATAATTTGAGCATGAAAAATGGCTATTTGCGTTATGCAAATAATACCGAATTTAATGGCAGTGCTAGTTTAAGTGGCTTACCCGATATAGACCAAACGTTTATTGAAATTAAAGCTGATTATGCTACTTCAACTAAAAAGGAGTTAGATAAACTCGCGGGAATGTTATTACCTGCCGAATTAGAACGTTTTGGTTTATTAAAGTTTAAAGGAAGTTATACTGGTTTTTATAACGATTTTGTGGCTTATGGGAATTTAGAAACTCCTTTTGGAAACATTAGTTCCGATTTAAACATGAAACTTGCTGATGATGCTTTGCAATCAATTTATTCGGGAAATTTAAACTTAACTGACTTTAATTTGGGTGCATTGTTAAATGATACCAAACAGTTTGGAATGGTAACTTTAACAAGTGAGTTAAATGGAAAAGGATTTGACTTAAAAACTTTGAAAGCAAATACCACCACAACTATTAAAAACTTTACTTATAATAATTACGATTATAAAAATATTAGCATAATTGGTGATTTTGACCGAAAGTATTTTAACGGTAAGCTTGAAATAAATGATGAAAATATTGCGCTAAGCTTGGTTGGTAAAGCAGACTTAAATAAAAAAATTCCTGAATTTTTATTTGAAACCAATATAAACCAAGCGCATTTAAAAACACTTAAATTTTACGACAAGGACATTATTTTAACTACTAAAATTAATGGAGATTTTGCTGTAAAAGATATTGATAGAAATAATGGTGAACTTAATATCACTAATACCAATTTAGAATATAACCATGTTGATTATACAATCAATCAAATAAAAGTAAAATCAAGCAATGCTGGAACTGAAAATAGAATTTTGGTGCTAAAAAGCGACTTTTTAAATGCTACCATAAATGGAGAATACAATTTTTTAAGTCTGCACAAAAGCTTTAATAATATGCTTTGTAAAGTGGTTCCTAATTATTTATCACCATATAAAAACGAAGAAATAACCAAACAGAACTTTAGCTTTGATTTGGCTTTGGATAATACTCAAAAACTAAATATATTGTTTTTTCCTGATTTAGATATAGAACAACTTGAACTAAAAGGTAATTTAAATAATTATAAAGATAAAGCCGAGGTGCTTGGATATGTAGAAACATTTAGATACAAAAATTATCTATTAAATGATTTAACGTTAAAAACAGAAATTAAACCCAATAATTCAGCTCAATTTTTATTTGGCATTTCAAAGTTTGCACAAAACGATACCATTTTGATGAAGGAATTTGCCTTAAAAGCTAGTGGAGTAAACAATAAAGCTTTGTTACAAGTTATTGTTCAAGATACAACTAGTTTAATTTATGCCAATCTAAATAGTGCATTAAATTTTTTACCAAAACAAGTTCAGTTTAAGTTTAACGAATCTAATATCATTTACAGTCAATCAAACTGGAAAATAAATCCAGATGGAGAATTAAATTTATACGACTCATTGATTAAAATAGAACAAGTTTCACTTAGTAGTGGCAATCAATTAATAGCAATAAATGGGCAGATTAATCAAAAAACTAACAATAAGAATCTATTGGTTTCGTTAACAGATTTCGAACTCAACAACCTAAATTTACTTTATCCTAATTTATACATTAATATTGAGGGGAAAAGTAATGGCAATCTCTCCTATCAATCATATCAAGATAAGAATATAATTAATGGTAATGTTTTGGTTAATAACTTAAAACTTGATAACGATACCATTGGTGATATTGAGTTAATAAGCAATTTTGACGATAAAAATAAACGTTTATCGTTTGATGCAACAGCACTTAATGGAAAGCTTAATAACTTTAAAGCTAATGGTTATTGGTTAGTTAATAGTAATGTAATTGATGCTAATGTAAGCTTTACAGAAGCCGATGCAAGTGCTTTTCAATCGTTTGGTAAAGATTATATAACCATTTATAAAGGTAAACTAAGTTTAAAAGCTTTAGTTAGTGGAACATTGGATAAACCAGATATTGATGGCGTACTGCAAATAAATAATTTACATACTAAAATTAATTATTTACAAACTACATACCATTGCACCAACACCATTCATTTTAATAAAAGTATCATAGAGTTTGTACCTTTTGAAATGATGGATATAAATAACAATATTGCCAAAGTAAGTGGCAATATTAACCATCATAATTTTAACAGGTTTGACTTTGATATAGATATAAAAGAGTTTAATAACTTAATGGTTTTGAACACCACTAGTAAAGACAATTCACTTTACCACGGACAAGCATTTGGAAGCGGAAATATGTCAATTAAAGGACCCTTAAATGATATTGCACTAAACATAGAAGCTGCTACCGAAAAAGGCACCAAAGTTACTATTACCCCATTTGGTGTGAGCGATGGTGAAGATGAAACATTGATGCACTTTAATTCGAAAGATACAACCAAAAAACTAATGATTACAAGGCAAGAAAATTTAAGTGGATTTTCAATAAATTGTTTAATAAAAACTAGGCCAAATGCTGAAGTAGCAATTTTGTTAAACGAACAAACTGATGATAAAATTAGGGCAACCGGGATGGGTGATATAAAACTTGAACTTACACGACAAGGCGCGTTTAATATGTATGGCGAGTATAATGTGAATGAAGGTGATTATGTTTTTACAGCTTTAAATATTGTACCCAAAAAGTTTAAATTACAGAAAAGTAATATTAATTGGAGTGGCGACCCATTGAATGCCCAGCTAAATATTGTTGGTGTTTATAAGTTAAGAACAACAACAAGCGAACTTACTGGTAACAATGTAGCTGCTACTCAAAATACAAACGGAACAGCAACCAGCGACCCCAAAACTACTGTTGAAGCCGTTATGAATATTAAAGGTTCTTTGTTACAACCTCAATATATATTTGATTTAAATTTCCCTGATATTGATAATTCAATGAACAGCAGCAGTTTTTCTGATTTAAATTTAGCAGTCAGTAATTTACGTAAAGAGCCTGAAAATATGACTCAGCAAATTATTAGTTTAATTGTTTTTGGTAGATTTACTGCTATTAATTCGGCTAATTCAACTACTGCTGGAATAAATAACAATATTGGAATTAACACCCTTTCTCAGATAGCTTCAGCCCAAGTTACCAACATAGTAAATAAGTACATACCTAATTTTGACTTAAATGTTGATCTTATAAACAGTACAGACCAAACTAGAAGAAATATCATTATTTCCGCTAGTAAGAAATTACTTAATAATAAATTGGAAGTGCGTGGAAGTTTTGCTACCGATAATTCGCAAAATAATATTTTAGCGCAATACAACATTTCATTAAATGGAAACTTTAAAGCAAGGGCATTTAACCGCTTTACAACTGACCCAATTTTTAATAGAAACATAACCACTCAAGGCATTGGATTATATTATCGCAAAGAGTTTGATGGTATAAAAGATTTATTTAAAAAAAGAAGTTATTAGTTTTTAATATGAAGATGTAAACCTTAAAAAGTTGTAATTTTTTAAATAATAAACATTTGTTAAACATGGATAAAACATTTTATGGGTCAATCATTTTGTTAACTGAAAGCATAATATTTGAGGTTTTAACCCTAAAGAAAGAAAGAAATTTTTCAGTTATAGAACTTTTCAATCAATGAGTTCGAAAGAAAACTGGATTTATGCCAATAAATTGTAAGCTAATTTTTTAGTATATCTTTTTTCAATGTTATTTACTGTTTCAATTATGTGTAATTTACAAGGTATAGATTACGAAAAATATTATTGGGCAATTTGTGGAGGAGGTATATTAATATTAATGTTTTACATTGAATATAAATTGAAATTTGGTGAGAAAAAGTTTTAATTACTACAATAAATATTTTTGAACAAGGTGGATTCCTTACCAACCTTAAAAAGTTCAATCATTCATTTGGTTGAACTTTTTTTATAATAAATACCTTTAAAATACTGTTATTTGCGGATATTAATGGTCTGCAAATTATTCAGCGTTTATCTGGTTAATGCGGGAACTAAAAAACAAAAATACGAAATTGAGCAAGAGAAAATTTAAACCATACGTTTTAGAAAATATTGAAATAATCAGTGCTGGTAGCGAAGGAAAAGCCATTGCAAAGCACGAAGGACAAGTAATTTTTGTTGATTTTGCCGTTCCTGGCGATATAGTGGATTTATATGTTCATAATAAAAAGAAAAGCTTTTGTTTTGCACGAATTCATAAAATAGTAAAACCATCAGAGGAACGTATAGAACCTTTTTGCGCTCATTTTGGAACTTGTGGTGGTTGCAAATGGCAGCACATGAGTTACCCAATTCAATTAAAATATAAACAGCAACAAGTAATTGATGCTTTTGAACGCATTGGTAAATTTCCTTTTCCAACTCCTGAAAATATAATTGGTTCAGCTCAAACTCAATTTTATAGAAATAAATTAGAGTTTACCTTTACCGATAAAAAATGGTTAGAAACACTAGATAATAAAGATGAATTAAGCATAGCAGAACATAAGGGTTTAGGGTTTCATATTCCAGGAAAATTTGATAAAATTTTAGACGTTCAAAAATGTTATTTGATGGATGATTTCCATAATCAAATACGAAATACCATTAAAGAATTTTGTGTAAATCAAGAATTTGATTTCTTTAACGCCCGCAGCCAAGAAGGTTTTATGCGCAATATGATTTTGCGTAATACCAGCTTAAACGAGTGGATGTTAATAGTTGTTTTTAAACAAAACGATGAAGAAAAAATTAATATTTTGATGGAATATTTAAAAAATACTTTTCCTCAAATAACTTCATTGTTATATGTGGTAAACGATAAAATGAACGACACTATCCACGATTTGGATGTGCATGTTTATGCAGGAAAATCATACATGGTGGAGCAATTAGAAGATTTGAAATTTAATATTCAACCTAAATCGTTTTTTCAAACCAATACAGAGCAAACATTTAATTTATACAACGAAGCGCGTAAAATGGCCAATATCCAAAGCCATGAAACAGTTTACGATTTATATACTGGCGTGGGGTCAATAGCTAATTTTGTAGCTAAACAGGCCTTAACTGTGGTGGGTATAGAGTATGTGGAGCAAGCAATTATTGATGCGAAAGAAAATTCTGCTATCAATCAAATAAATAACACACACTTTTATGCTGGCGATATGAAAGATGTGCTGAACGATGAATTGATTGCAAAGCATGGTAAACCTGATGTTATTATTACTGACCCACCACGTGCAGGAATGCATCCTGATGTAATCAATAAAATGTTGGAATTACGTGCGCCTAAAATAGTGTATGTAAGTTGTAATCCTGCTAGCCAAGCGCGCGATATAGCTATGATGCAAGAAGTTTATAAAGTAACCAAAGTGCAAGCAGTAGATATGTTTCCGCATACACATCATGTGGAGTGTGTTGCTTTGTTAGAGTTGATTTAGGAGAATTGAGAAATGGGAGATGAGAGATGAGATGTTGAGGGATGAGCGTTGAGAATTGAGAAAAATGAGTGCAGAACATTAACCTTGTAATTTTTCAAACCTTGTAACCTTCTAAACCTTGTAATCTCTAAATCTCCAAATCAAAAAATCTTTAAATAATAGATATGAACCAAGCTTTTATTTTATTAGGAACTAATTTAGGTGATAAAATAGCTAATTTACAACAAGCTATTTTGTCAATAAGTGCTAATTTAATCTCCATTGTTTCTTACTCTGATATATACGAAACTGCGGCTTGGGGTAATACCAATCAAGATAATTTTTTCAACCAAGTAATTGAGGTAAAAACTGAATTATCTGCTAATGATTTGTTGCAAACCCTTTTGCAAATAGAAATCCAAATGGGCAGAGTGCGCAATCAGAAATGGGAAGCCAGGATAATTGATTTGGATATTTTGTATTTTAACCATGAAATAATTGATACTGAAAATTTAAAAGTTCCTCATCCTTATTTGCATGTTCGCAGGTTTACATTAGCTCCATTGGTACAAATAGCTGCTGAGTTTCTTCATCCCGTTTTCAATAAAACCAATACAGCACTTTTAGAAAATTGTAGCGATAATAGTGAGATAAAATTGGTTGTTACCTAATCTAAATTGGCAAAAACCTCATCTAAATTTAAAACAAAACCAGGTAAAATAGGGGTGATAATTTCATCGCCAAGCGTAAGTAGTTTTGAAGGTTGGTACTTTCCATTTACCAAAGTATAAACCAACATGGTTTGACTTTCAGGTTCGATTACCCAATATTCTTTCACACCAGACTCTTCATAAACTTCGTATTTATTTTGAAGTTCCTTTTTATTATTTCCTTTCGATAAAATTTCAATAATTAAATCAGGAGCTCCAATGCAGCCAGCATCGTCTAATTTAGTTGGGTCGCAAATTACACAAATATCTGGTTGAACTACTGTAAATATTTCCTCGTTTTTCCTTGATTTTACTGGTAATCTCACATCAAAAGGTGCAGAATAAACTTTACATTTTTGTCCTACTAAATGGTTATAAAGTTTATTAAAAGTATTACCTGAAATACTTTGATGCACTCTTTTTGGAGCACTTAGTTTATAAACTCGTCCCTTAATAATTTCAACCATTTCTTCCATGGTCCATTTAAGGTAATCGGCATACGAGTAGTTACCATACGATAAGTCAGGCTCATTTACTTCCATTATTTGATTGATTATTTTATTCAAAAATAGAATAAATTTATTGAACTACAAGTCCATTTTAACTTGTTCAACAACCTTTTTACTTACCTTTTTTGTGGCCTTTTTCTTCCGTTTAAATGTTGATTCTCTATCCACTACACCAACACCAAGTTTAACTTCTTCTTCTGAATTTCGGTGTGATAATTTGTTCAAAATTTCATTTATTTTACTCTTCGATGCATACGATTTTTTGAGTGCCCACAAATTATTGCTAGCTATTTTGGTGCTTGTTTTTAAATCAACTATTGGTGCTGGATAATCTTTACCAATTACACAATTAAATATTTGTTGCTGTTCCAAATTCATTAACCAAGGTTCATGTATAAATTCTTTGGGAATATTAGATAACTCAGGAATCCATTGTTTAATAAATTCTCCATTTTCATCGTGGTCGTACGATTGTTTAATGGGGTTATAGGTTCTAATAATATGAACGCCCATAGTGGCAGCTTGCATTTGAAACTGTGGGTAATGTATGCCAGGTTCAAAATCTAAAAATTGTTTGGCCAAATGGTGTGCTCCTGTGCGCCAATCTTGCCATAAATTATGCGTTAAAAAACTAACTAACATAGCTCGCATTCTAAAGTTTAAATAACCAGTAGCTATAACCGAACGCATACAAGCATCAATAAGCGGATAACCCGTATTTCCTGTTTTCCATGCGGTAATAAAAGTCTCATTTTTTTCGGTTCTAATTGAATTGTAAGCTGAGTTTACATTATTAAACTCCATACTACAATCGGTTTCAAACTTTTGAATAAAATGGCAATGCCAATGCAATCGAGCTACAAAAAAGTTAATCGCCCTTTTGTTAGCATTAGGCTTATTTTTAGTTGCCATTACTGCTTGATAAACCATCCGCATACTCACATTTCCCCACGCTAAATATGGTGAAAGTCTGCTGCAACTTTTACGTGCCAAAGCCGGTTTTGAAATATGTTTGGCATAATTGATATGCCTGGTTTCAACAAAAGACTGCAAATATTGTAAAGCATAACTTTCTCCTCCAGGTTGAAAATTTTTACTATATATTTTAATGGTGTTATCAATATTATAAAAATGAAGTTCATGGAGTAATCTTTCGTTTGGAATAAGTAAATTAAGGTCAAAACCATATTGTGATGAACTCATGGTTTCAATCCATTTTTTATTCCAATCATTTGGGCGGTATTTTAAACCTCTGATAATGCCATCGCGTTTACATTCGGTCCAAGTAATATTGTTTTGCTTAAATAAATTTGCCATTTGTTTATCGCGCGTAAAACTTAAGTTATCGCCAATTTCTTGATGGCTAAATACATATTTTATATCAAACTCATTGCAAAGCAAACTAAAAACTTCACTAGCCTCTTGGTAAGCAATAAAAATATTGTTTTCCATGCCCGAAAATGTTTGCAGTTTTTTATTCATATCAGTTAAACTTTGCCACACAAACTGATGATGACGTAGGCTGCTATCGGCATATTGCATTAAACTAGGTTCGAAAATATAAAGCAAAATAGTTTCTAATCCATTAGCATTGGCCAGTGCAAGTGGTTCATGATCGCTTAAACGTAGATCACGTTTTAGCCAAACTATATTGATTGTTTTTTTGCTCAATTTTTTTTGTTTATTATTTTTTAAACAACAACAGCTGTTTTGTGTTTCAAATGAAGTATGAATAATTTAACCGAAATAGAAATTGATAGAATTATAGAAATGGCTTGGGAAGATAGAACTCCGTTTGATGCCATTAAATTTCAGTTTGATGTAAGTGAAGCTGAAGTTATAAAGCTAATGCGTAATCAATTAAAACCAAGCAGTTGGAGGCTTTGGCGCAAAAGAGTTAATCAGGGTGTTTCGCAAAAGCATGCAAAAAAACGCAATCCTGAAATTGATCGTTTTAAGTGTACCTTACAACGACAAATTACAGGTAATAAAATGAGCAAACGCTAAATTTAAATTTGATTATTTGTATTTATAGTTTCATTCATTAAACGAACCTCTTCGTCAAGTTGAAGAGCTGATATTCGGAGTAACTCTAAGAATTTGTTATTTGTGTCTAAATCATTTTCTTCTTTTAGTAATGGAATAATAGCTAGAATATTAGCCAAAGGTCTTCTAAGTTCATGCGATGTTTTAAAAGCAAATTTTTCCAATTGATTATTGTACTTTTTTAATTCAAATTCACTTTTTTTACGAGCATTAATATCGCGCGTAATTCCCATGCAACCAACTATTTCATTTTTACCATTAAGTACAGGATTCAAATTAATTTCAGCATAATCAACTTCGTTACCTATCCTTCTTTCATCTTCAAAATGAAGTTTTTTTCCATCTAAAACTTGCTCATAAATAGGTTTCCATTTTTTAATATTGTTATCGGGCACATCTTTAAAAAAACTATCCCCTATTTGAATATTTGAATCAAATACTTTTTTTCTTAAGTCAAAGAATGCTTTATTGGCAGCAGTTAAAATAAAATTTTTATCAAACGACCAAATAATTTCAAAAGTACTATCAACTAATGCCTTGAATTGATTACTATTATTATCAAACTCAGAAAATCGATTGACTCTTGAAGTAATATTGTTGATTATGCAAGTACATTCATTTATTCCACCAAGAAGTCGAAAATTATAGAATTGCAGACCATTTTCTACATTTCTAAAGCAGTGGTAGTTATTTTCTTGAAAATACTTACTTATTAAATCGGTAAAAACATTTGGTAAATTTTGTTCAGATAAATGCTTATTAACTAAAACGCTTAAGTCCCCTTCAATAAGTTGACTTAAGCATTCAGTAACAATACCTTTTTTGTTTATCTTAAAACACAATTCACTCATTGTATGCCTATTAAAATTAAGCTATGTATTGTGTAGATTATAAATTTTCATCTTTAGCATTGTGCAAATTACTATTACGTCTGCTGTATAGAAAATAGACCAAAACACCTAGGGTACCCCAAATCAAAAAAGCAAACCATGTTTCTTTTCTAACATAACACATCAAAAATAAATTAAATGCAACACCTAAAGTACCTACTAAATAAATGGCAGGAGCTTTATATGGCCTTTCTAGTTCAGGTTTTTTATAACGTAACAACATTACAGCAACACAAACCATAGCGAAAGCTAATAATGTTCCCATGCTACACATTTCACTGACTTTGTCAATTGGAGTAAAAGCTGCAACTACAGAGATAACACCACCAACCAATAAAGTACTTTTATAAGGTGTTTTAAAGTTAGGATGTAAAGATTTAAAAAACTGTGGTAATAATCCATCTTTAGCCATACCTAAAAAAACACGAGTTTGACCCAACATCATAACTAGCATAACGGATGTTAATCCGGCAGTTGCAGCAATAGTAATAATAAACACAGCCCATGTTAATCCTTTTTCGCTAAAGGCAGAAGCCACGGGAGCAGCCTTATCAAGTACATCGTATTTAACCATTCCGGTTAAAACCAATGAAACTAAAATATAAAGTATGGTACAAATAACTAATGATGCAATAATAGCAAATGGTACGTCCTTTTTAGGATTTACAGCCTCACCAGCTTGGGTTGAAACAGCATCAAAACCAATATAGGCAAAGAAAACTATGGTTGCAGCTGTTAGTACACCACCAAAACCAAAATTCATTTTTCCAGTTGCTATTCCATCTGCTCCAATTTCGGCTACTTCATTAGGAATAAACGGAAACCAATTTTCAACATTGATATAAAAAGCACCAACTATTATAACAAATAAAACAACAGAAATTTTAACTATTACAATTATATTATTTGTACTTGCTGCTTCTTTAATTCCTTTTATTAAAACTGAAGTAACTATCCAAGTAATAACAAATGCTGGTAAATTAATGGCAAAACTAGGAACCGAAATTCCGGCTTTTAGGCATTTTTCGGTGGCCGTTGCTAAATCATTACAAAGCCAGATTGGAAAATCAATATGAAATAAATGTAGAAGTTTTACAAAATAACCACTCCAAGCTACAGCTACAGTTGTAGCTCCCATCATATACTCTAAAATTAAATTCCAACCAATAAACCAAGCAAACAACTCCCCTACTGTTCCATAAGCATAACTGTAAGCACTTCCCTCAACAGGTAATACAGAAGCAAACTCTGCATAACAAAGAGAAGCAAATAAACAGCCTATACCGGCAATAACAAATGATAAAGCCAATGCAGGACCCGCATAATCATGTGCCGCTATTCCAGTTAAAGTGAAAATTCCACCACCTATGATGGCACCTATTCCCAAAGATGTTAATCCCCAACGAGTAAGTACACGGTTTAAACCGCTTTTTTTCATTTCTGCCTCAAAGGCGCTAATTGGTTTCTTTCGCCAAACACTCATAAATATCTATAATAATTTTATTGGGCAATATAATAAGTTTTTACTTATTGCAAATTATTTTAAACAATATAACAAGGATATCTAGCACTTAAAATTTGAATATATATCATTCTTTTAGTGTTAACTTATGGACCACATTCAAAACAGATTAAATTAGATAACAGAAAACAAAGTATTTATCCCGAATAATTCAACATATTTGATTAAATTGTTAAAAAAAGTTACGTTTGAGCATTATAAATTTATTGACTCATGAACAGCATGCAAGCCAACCTTTCATTTTCAGATTTTAAAACAGTAGTTTTAGAAGATTATAAAATAGCATTTACTAGTCGAGCAGCAAGTTTACTTGGCCGTAAAGAAGTATTAACAGGAAAAGCCAAATTTGGTATTTTTGGTGATGGTAAAGAATTGCCTCAAATAGCTATGGCTAAGGCATTTAAAAACGGTGATTTTAGAAGTGGTTATTACCGCGACCAAACTTTTATGATGGCTGCTGGTTTACTTACCGTTCAAGAGTTTTTTGCCCAATTATATGCTCATACTGATGCTGATGCTGAACCTGCAAGTGCTGGCCGTATGATGAATGGTCATTACGGAACACGCAGCATTGATGCAGAAGGAAATTGGAAAGATTTAAAAAATTTAAAAAATTCATCGAGTGATATTTCTCCAACAGCAGGACAAATGATTCGCTTGGTTGGATTAGCACAAGCTAGCAAATATTACAGAACCCACGCTAATGAAATTGGTCAAAATAATTTTAGCAATAACGGAAACGAAGTAGCTTGGGGAACAATTGGAAATGCTAGTAGTAGTGAAGGACACTTTTTTGAAGCCATTAATGCAGGTGGTGTTTTACAAGTGCCTATGGTGGTTTCTGTTTGGGATGATGGTTACGGAATTTCAGTTCCAGCTAAATACCAAACCACCAAAGAAAATATCAGTGAAATTTTAAAAGGTTTTCAACGCGATTCAGAAAATGCTGGATACCAAATTTTTACAGTAAAAGGTTGGGATTATGTAGCCTTATGCAGCGCTTACGAAAAAGCTGCCAATATTGCTAGACAAGAGCATGTTCCTTGTTTAATACATGTAAACGAATTAACACAACCCCAAGGACATAGTACAAGTGGTTCTCATGAGCGTTATAAATCGAGAGAGCGTTTGGCTTGGGAAGCAGAATTTGATTGCAACGCACAATTTAAAAAATGGATTATTGAAAATGGATTAGCTTCTGAAGAGGAATTAAGCACCATTGAAAACGAAGCTCAAATTCATGTGAACGTAAGCAAAAAAGCTGCATGGGAAGCTTATTTAAACCCAATAAAAACTGAAATTGCTGAGGCTTCGGAATTATTAACTGATTTAGCCAATGCCTCACAAATTAGTGCTATAAACGATTTAGTTACTGAACTAAAAAGTATCAATGATCCAATTAGAAAAGATATTGCTGTTTCAATAAATAAAGCGTTACGCCTTACTTATAAAATCCAAAGTATGGAGCGTGAGCGTTTGATAAGCTTTAAGAACCTTTATTTAAAAAGCAACGAAGAACGTTATAATTCCTACTTACACAGCCAATCAAAACAAAATGCTTTATTGGTAAATGAAGTGCCTGCCGCTTATTCCGGTGACTCGAAAGTGGTAGATGGAAGAGAAATTATGGTAGCTTGCTTTGATAATTTATTATCAACCGACCCGCGCGTTTTGGCTTTTGGCGAAGATGTAGGCAAAATTGGTGATGTAAATCAAGGATTCGCAGGATTGCAAGAAAAACATGGGGAAAGCCGTGTTAGCGATACTGGAATTAGAGAATTAACCATTATAGGCCAAGGAATTGGAACCGCTTTACGTGGTTTGCGTCCAATTGCTGAAATTCAATATTTAGATTATTTATTGTATGGTTTACAACCTTTGAGCGATGATTTAGCCACTTTACAATACAGAACTAAAGGTGGTCAGAAAGCACCTTTAATTGTTCGAACACGTGGACATAGATTAGAAGGTATTTGGCATTCAGGTTCTCCAATTGGAATGATCATCAATTCATTGAGAGGCATGTATGTGTGCGTTCCTCGTAATATGACTCAGGCAGCAGGTATGTATAACACCTTAATGAAAAGCGATGAGCCTGCTTTGGTTATTGAATGTTTGAACGGCTATCGTTTAAAAGAAAAAATGCCAGATAATTTACCTGAATTTACAGTAGCTTTAGGTAAACCTGAGGTGTTAATCCAAGGTTCAGATGTAACCATAGTTACTTATGGCAGTACAACTCGTGTGGCCGAAGAAGCTATCAAACAATTAGCCGAAATTGGAATAAGTGTAGAACTAATTGATGTGCAAACTTTATTACCTTTTGATATAAACCACAGTATTGTTGAATCGATTAAGAAAACCAATAAAGTAATTTTCTTAGATGAAGATGTACCAGGTGGAGCAACAGCTTATATGATGCAACAAGTTTTAGAAAATCAAGGTGCTTACCAATATCTTGACTATAAACCAGTAACTATTTCGGCCAAAGCACACCGCCCTCCTTATGGAACCGATGGGGATTATTGGAGTAAACCAAATGCAGAAGAAATATTTGAAGAAGTTTGTAATATGATGAGTGACTACGAACCGGGCTATTTCCCTAAATTTTTATAATTGACTTTTACCCAAAAACAAAACAAATAAATAAATGAAAAAAACAATTTTAGCAATATGTGCAATTGCAGCTTTGACATCGTGCAATAACAAATCGGGCTCAAACGCAAATATAGATAATTACAAAAAATTATTTGATAAAAGCATGAACAGTAAAGATTTTAATACTGCTATTGTTGCAGCACAATTAATTCTGACTGAAGATAGTTCATTAACATTATATGGTGATACATTACCAGAACTTTATGCAGCAACCAATAATATTATGGCTTGCGATGATGCAGCAGCAACTGCACTAAAGCGTAATCCAAAAAGTGAAAGATTCTTATTATTGAAAGCGCTTTGTGCTGAACAATTAGGAAAAGTAGATGAACAAATGAGTTTATATAATCAACTTTATGCCATAAACAAAAAACCTGAGTACTTGTATAGAATAACTGCTGCTGAATTTGGAACTGGAAATTTTAAAGCCGTTGAAAACAATTTAAAAGAACTAGATCAATTAGCATTAACAACCAAAGACAGTATTGATTTTATGCTAAGTGAAACCGAAAAACAAAAAGTTCCTTTAAAAGCTGCATTATTAAATATGCGTGCTATCATGGCAGCGCAAAAGGATAGAGATATGCTAAGCGCAAAAAAATATTTTGAAGCTGCAATTCGCGAATTCCCTGATTTTATTGTAGCTAAAGAATATTATAAACGTCTAATGACTGGTGGAAAATAGTCATTAAAAAAATTAAATTTGACTTTAATCATTTAAAATGTTTAATTGTAAATGTATTTCTGAATTTAAATTAATAAAATTATGAAACTCTCTATTTCAAATATTACTGTAACCTGTGCTAACTCTACAAATTTTGATTCAATCATTAAATTGAGCGCTTCAATGGCTAATAAATTTAATGCTAAATTGCATTTTTTATTTTATGATATGCCTGAAGTTGATTTATCATCTCAATTAGCAGGTATAAGTTTTGAAACAGAGTACAGAAACAATGCAAGTCCAAAAGATTTGGCATCAAGACTGAATAATCTTTTGCCTGATTTACTTATATTAAGTAACAAAACTAAAGATAGTAATGAGGGCTTATTTTCAGTAAACGATTCTTGTAAGATTATTGAACACGCTGACAAGCCAGTTTTAACAATTCCAGGAAATTATCATTTTGAGCAGTTTAGCAAAATATTAATTCCAATTGATACAAGCTTTGAAACCCGACAAAAAGGACCCGCAACCATTGTAATGGCTCAAAAACACAATGCTTATGTAAATATTTTAGGGGTGAGTACAGATAAAAGTAAGGATAGCGAGGTAACTGTTTCTAATTACTGCAGACAAGTAAGCAACAAGGTAGCTGAAAACGGTATTGATAATGAAATAGAAATACGATTAGGTGGAAATATAACAGAACAAACACTTAGTTATGCGAATGAAATTGCAGCAGACTTGGTTGTGATTATGACAGAACAAGAAGTCAACTTTAAATCTTTTTTTACGGGCAAATTCTCAGAACAATTTATTAAATTGGCTAATTTTCCTGTACTAAGCGTTAATACAAAAGATTTAATAGTAAGTGAAGCTAGATTGTAATAGTTTTCTTTTAAAAGTAAAAAAGACCCATTGGAAAATTTCCAATGGGTCTTTTTTATTTCCTATTCATTATTTGACATAAAAAAACCGCACCATTTAAGTGCGGTTTTCTTTTTTAGTATATAATAAATATTACTTAGCAATATTTAATTTTTTGCTTGAAACCATACCATTTGCTTCAATTTGAACAATGTATAAACCATTGTTTAAAGATGAACAATCAATCAATTGATTAACTGAATTTATTGAGGTCTTGTAAACTTCTTTGCCATTTAAGTCAAAAATTCTTACCGAACCAGTTGTAGCATTTTTGAACTCTACATTAAAAGTGCTTTGTGCAGGGTTAGGATATACATTAAATAAATTATCTGAGTTTATACTTTTAACATTTAATGGAAAAACCGAAGCGGTTGATTGTGACTGCCAAACTTCTTTTTTGGTATCATCTTCCACGAATACAACTGCATGCAGGTTCCAAATATCTTCAACTGAATTTTCTGTTGCTAAATTAATTATGTTAGCAGCTTGCCCATCATTGGGTAAACGATATGATCCTGGGAAAGTGAAGCTTTGATTATAAGTAACAGCAGTTCCAGCCGAAAAACTTATTGCTGTTCCAGTTGCGCTAGGTAACATTTTTTTATTAACATTAAAAAACTCTGTTTCGCCATTTGTTTTAACATTTTGAGTTGTTCTACTTTCAACAATTGAAATTCTTAACTTTAAGTTAGAATTGGTAAAAGACTGAACAGGAGTTACTGAACCAGTTACAGTAAATGTTTTACCCTCTAATTTATGGTTAGCAGTAATAGCAACTAATGAAGGTTTAGAAGCATATGAATTAAAAATATCTTGAGTATAACTATTGGCATTTTGATTCCATTGTCCATCTACAGTTAACCATGGAGCAGAATTAGCGGAGTAATATGAAAATCTTGTTCCAACTTCTGATGTATAATAAGGATCTCCAGTACCTGGAAAATTAACTTGGTATTTTATTACATTCCAGTTGTCTTTGTTTTCAGCTAAGATACCATCTAAATTGATATTACCAGGAGCACAAGGAGGACAAGTTGACGAAGTAAAAACTTCGTGTAATACTTTTCGAGGAATTACATTAGTAAATACTTCTGTGCTAGTATTTGTTGTATCATTGGTTCCTATGGCATCTGTATTTGAGTTAGGATTATCAATCCATGCTTTAATGCTTTTAACACCTAAAGTCGAAAAGTTTAATTTAGTTGGAAAGGTAATTTCTTCTATTCCTCCAGAATTAGCAGTGGTTAAATTAGATAAAGTACTTGCTACAGTTGCACCACCGTCTACCGAATAATAAACTTTAATGGATGTTAAATTTTCTGTTCCAAAATTAATTAATGTAGCTTTTAAAGTTACGTCTGAACCTTTTCCTGTATACAAAGGTAAACTTAATTTACTTAAACCAGCATCATATGTTGGTTGAGTTCCAGCAATAAATTTGTATACTAAAATATCTTTATTAGCTAAAATTGTTAAGGCACTACTACTTATTGGATAAGCGAAACTAGCTGTTTTACCGATCATTTTACCTTCAGTTCCATCAGCATTTTGGTAACCAGCTACACCTGAAATTGAACCTGCTTTACCGCCATAAATAATATCAAACCCACCAGCTTCATATAATTTAACGGCCGTGAAAATTATATTACTTCCATCAGGTGTAACACCTTTTTTTGCCATTCCGTACCATTGAACAACATGAACTCTGTTTGGAGAACTACCGTATGAATAATTAAAAACCTGAGAACGTTCAGATGTATATTGAGTATTTGCTATACATTCCATATCACTCCAAAGAGCAAAAATTGCATTTTTAGGGGCAGAAGCATTTGGTAAAGCAATTGGAGTATTTTGAGCTGCTGTTGCCGTTAAATCAAAAGTTAAATAACCGTTATCACTTACTTTGTATGAAGAGTAAGAAGCTCCATTAAAGCTAAATGGAAAGGGAATTGTGTTAGCACCTGATAACACATCATTTGATGGTTTGTTTAAAATAATTGATGTAGAGGCTGTTGCTTGAAACTGATTATAGGCATCAGTAACTCCAACGGTCTTGTAATTCCAATAGCCTTGACTAAATGCACTTAAGCCAGACAACATAGTGCCAAAAAGTAATAATTTTTTCATATAATTTATTTGTATTTTAAAATATCAATAGTAAGGTTTTTTTTAAAAATTTTAATTGCTTTTTGTCACTTTTTAGCGAAAATAAAAAATAGTATAATTTTTATTTTCAACTTACTTTTGGAAACCAATGCTTTTAAACTTAAATACAATAAGACTTTATAA
Organism: Bacteroidia bacterium; assembly: GCA_044239605.1. Taxonomy (GTDB): domain Bacteria; phylum Bacteroidota; class Bacteroidia; order UKL13-3; family UKL13-3; genus JAAFJM01. The sequence continues at coordinate 18,692 of JBIIBC010000017.1, forward strand.
TTTTAAAAACTACAAAACTGTAACTTTTGATTTTTGCAATCAAATTAATTGTTTTACTGGATTAAATGGAAGTGGTAAAACAAATGTTTTAGATGCAATTTACTACCTATGTTTTACAAAAAGCTATTTTCAAAACCAAGATTTTATCAATATAAATCAAGGCGAAGTAGAAATGAGTATTTCTGGTGTTTTTAATAAGAATAGTAACATAGAAAATGTTCAATTGATTATTAAAAAAGGAAATAAAAAATTTAAATTAAATAATAACGAATACCCAAAACTATCTGACCACATAGGGATTTATCCACTTGTTATTATCGCACCAAACGATATTTACTTAATCCATGAAGGAAGCGAAGAAAGACGTAAATTCATCGATTCTTTTATTTCTCAATTTGATAAAGAATACTTATTTCAATTAATACAATATAATAAAACTTTAGAGCAAAGAAATGCGCTATTAAAAAGCTTTTTCGATAACCAATATTTTAATGAAAGTTTGATTGAAACCTACAATTCAAAATTAACACTAACAGGCAAAATAATTTTTGAAAAAAGAAAACTATTTATGCTTGATTTTGAAGTTTTATTTTCAAAATATTATAACCTCATTAGTAATGAAAGTGACATAATAGCTATAAAATATGAAAGTCAATTATTCAATAATAACCTCGATACATTACTCACCAATTCAATTGCAATAGATAAGGCATCACAAAGAACCACAAAAGGCATTCATAAAGATGATATTTTATTTGAACTCAATGATCTGCCCTTAAAAAAAATGGGAAGTCAAGGTCAGCAAAAGTCGTATATCATAGCTTTAAAACTGGCTCAATACGAATACTTATTGTTAAAAACTGGCATTAAACCAATTCTTTTACTTGATGATATTTTTGAAAAACTGGATAATAACCGATTGGCTATTATTCTCTCAATGATTGCCAACGATAATTTTGGGCAAATATTTATAAGCGATACCGACAAAAAAAGGCTTGAAGAAATGTTTAAAAATCTTCAAGCCAATATTAAGTATTTTGAAATTGATAAAGGAAATTTAGTAGTTTAACTTTTGGCATTTAAAGCCAAATCAATGGCTAATTCAACCATTTGCGATGTAATTGGTTTTGATAAAAAACCATGGCTATTTGCTTCGCTAATTCTATTAAAAGTTTCGCTTTCTTTATGACTAGATGTAAAAATAACTTTGGTCTTATCCCCTACTATTTTGGCTGTATCTACTCCATCAAGTTTGTTATTTAACTCAATATCCATAATACAAATATCAATGGTTTCGCGCCTGATAATATCGATGGCTTCAAAACCGTTTGTGCAAGAAATAATATTCTTATAATTTAAACCATTAAGTGTTTTACGTAAAACTTCTCTAGTTAACTCATCATCTTCTACTATTAAGAATGTTGTATTTTTCATGTATTTAAGTTTTTTCAACAAATGTGGTAATTATTTCAAATAAATTACCATTAAATAATTTAATTTATTAGCACATTCATGTGTTTTTAATAAACAAATAGACAAACCATACAGCATATTTTTTAAAACTAACAAAACAAATTTTAAAAATTGACGTATAAACAATAATAACTTATAATTGCAAAATATTCAAACCTGGAATTAAATATACAAATGAAAGTAACAGATATTATTAAAGATGCCAAAGACACCTTATTTTCTATTGAAATTTTACCCCCATTAAAAGGCAAGGATATTAAATCTGTATATAGTGGAATTGATCCTTTGATTGAATTTAAGCCAGCATTTATTGATGTAACTTATCATCGTGAAGAATTTGTTTTGCGTAAACGCAACGATGGAGGCTTTGATAAGGTTTATACCCGCAAACGTCCAGGTACTGTGGCTATTTGTGCTGCTTTAATGAATCACTATAAAATTGATACCGTACCGCATTTAATATGTGGTGGATTCAGTAAAGAAGAAACAGAAAATGCACTAATTGAATTAAACTTTTTAGGGGTTGATAACGTACTCGTTTTAAGAGGTGACAATGTTAAAAATGAGTCAAATTTTATACCTGAGCCAGATGGGAACAAGGACTCAATAGAACTTCTCAAACAAGTTAAAAATATGAACAATGGCATTTATCTTGACCCAGACCTAGAAAACGCTACGCCTTCTAATTTTTGTATTTCAGTTTCAGGATATCCAGAAAAACACTATGAAGCTCCAAATATGAATAGCGATCTAAAATGGTTAAAAGCCAAAATAGATGCAGGTGCTGAATATATTGTTACTCAAATGTTTTTTGATAATCAAAAATTTTTGAATTTTGTTAAAACTGTAAAAGATATGGGCATTGATGTGCCTATTATTCCTGGTATAAAACCAATTACTACTAAAAAACAACTTAGCATCCTTCCTAAAATATTTCATATAGATATTCCTGTGGAGTTAACCAATGAAATTGAAAAATGTAAAGACGATAAGGCAGTAAAACAAGTTGGAATTGAATGGGCAATTCAGCAATCAATTGAACTTAAGAATGCGGGTACTCCTGTATTACATTATTACACCATGGGATTGGCAGAAACAACCAAACAAATAGCTAGTAAAGTTTTTTAACTATAATATGAAAGGGGTAAAAAAAGAAAACCTACCCACCAAAATATGTTTGGTTTGTAATAAACCTTTTGTTTGGCGCAAAAAATGGGAAAAAGTATGGACAGAGGTAAAATATTGTAGTAATAGGTGTAAAGGAAAATAGTTTACTATTATTACATATAAAGTAATACTTCTTCGTTATTTACAATTTTGATATTGTCGATCAAATTATTTTCTAATACGTTTGCCCATGTCTCAAGATATAAAGCTACGTCTTCCCTCTTGTTATTTTTTAATATGGGTGTGTTTTCAGGTAAATTGGATAAAATTAATGGATCTGAAAGATATTCTAAATGCTTTAAATCGTTGGTGCTTAATCCTTTTTCTAGCAATCCGAAAATCATTTTATCCATCTGCATACCACTTGTTGGGCAATAATCATTAACTTGTTCAGTCCAATCACCAACACCAACCATTGCATATTCATGGATGGTTTTTTTATCAATATTCAATAAAGTTTGAGCTAAGTTTCCACAATTACAATTTCCCATGTGTCCCCATTCGTAGGGTTTGCCATTTCGCAAGTTTTTAGCTGTAGTTCTAAATGCTTCAATTAACAATAAATTTACCTTTGCCATAATGATTTTTACTTATATAGTATATAAAAAAATAATGGGGAAATTGTTTTTTAAAATTAATAATGTTTACGGTATTTGCAAAAACTTGTGAGTTTGCAAGCTAATTTTCCATTTAGGATTTTGTTTTACGTAATCAATAATTAGTGGAAGCATTTGGTTTGACTTGTCCCACTCGGGTTGTAAGTAAAGCTTGCAATTAGGGTTTACTAAAGCTGCATATTTTTCAGCCCATTCAAAATCCGATTTATTAAAAACCACTATTTTTAGTTCGTTGGCTTTTTCAATTACTTCTAATAAAGGCTCTTTAAATTTTTTAGGCGAAAGGCAAATCCAATCCCAACTACCACTTAGCGGGCTTGAGCCACTGGTTTCAATATTGGTTTCAATATTATTTGATTTCAATAATTGAGTTAGCTCCTCCAAGTTATGTAAAAGTGGTTCTCCACCAGTTATTACTGCCATTTCGGCTTTAGCTTCTTTTATATATTGAAGCATGGTGTTAATATCCACCTTTGGGTGATTATTAGCATCCCAACTTTCTTTTACATCGCACCAAACACAGCCTACATCGCAACCGCCCAAACGTAAAAAATAGGCAGCCCTTCCAGTATGAAAACCTTCACCTTGTAGTGTATAAAAATGTTCCATTAACGGAAGTGTGGTGTTACTCATGGTGTAATATATTTACTGCAAAGAAAACGGAAAGATTGGTAAAACGAAAGTATTAAGCAGTTTCTATTTCCTTTGTATAAAGTACTTTGTCGTTATGTTGGTGCAATACCACATTTTCAGGATTAATAACCACGGGTTTATCCGTTAAGAAAAATAAGATGAATAAAGATACAATAGGTAAAAATAAACCAATAGTAAACCACAACCAAAAACTTCGTCCTTTACAAATAGCTAAATAACCCATGATAGGGGCATAAAAAACTAGTAAAATTAATGCTTCCACTTTTATTGTGCTACAAAAAACCCAATTGTAATTTGGCGGCTTCGCTCATTAAGTCTTGGCTCCATTGTGGTTCAAAGGTTACACGCACTTCCACTTCTTTCACACCTTCAATAGCACTTAATTTTTCTTTTATTTCAGCTGGCATACTTTGCGCTGCTGGGCAAAATGGCGAGGTTAAACTCATCACAATTTCAATATTCAATTCGTTAGAAACATTAACTTCATAAATTAACCCTAATTCGTAAATATTTACAGGAATCTCAGGATCGTACACTGTTTGAATAACTTGAATAGCTTCGTTTTGTACATCTACAAAAGTACGAAGTGGTTTATGTTCTATGTTAGTTTCTTCCATGTTTTTTTACTTCTGGCCGCTAGCTGCTAGCCGCTGGCATTTTAAACTTTTTTATTTTTCCAATTTTCTTTACTAGAAGCTAGTGGCTAGTTGCCAGAAGCCTTATAAGCTAAAGCATATAATTTTATTTGTTTAATCATGTTGGTAAATCCATTGCTTCGTTGACTTCCAATCATGCGGCTCATGCCTATTTTTTCAATAAAAAACAATTCACTATTCAAAATATCATCGGGTGTTTGGTTGCTCCAAACTTGTACCAATAAACTCACCAAACCTTTGGTAATTTCAGTATTGCTATCTGCTTCAAAAATTACTTTACCATCAACAAAACTTGGATAAACCCAAACTTTACTTTGGCAACCTTTCACTATAAAATCTTCTGTTTTATGAGCTTCGGGCATAGCAGGTAGTTTTTTACCTAAATCCATTAAGTAAAACAAAATGCTTTCCATATCGCCATCAAACAACTCAAAGTTTTCGATGATTTCGTTTTGTATGTCTGTTATATTTTTCAAATAGTTCTTGGTTTTTAGTACCTAGTACTTAATTTTTTCATTTTGCTTCTGGCATCTGGCTTCTTGCTATGAGTTTATTTGTTTGATAATTTTACTAATCTCTGCACTGCTTCCAAAAATACATCTACTTCTTCCAAAGTATTGTAAACCGAAAACGAAGCACGAATGGTTCCATCTACACCCAAACGGTTCATTAATGGTTGTGTACAATGATGACCTGTTCTTACCGCAATTCCTTTGGCATCTAACATCATACCTGCATCAAAATGATGCATTCCATTAATTACAAATGATTGTACCGAAACTTTTTGTTTTGCTGTTCCGATTAGATTGATTGGTTGATTTTGCAGAGACGTTGCATGCAACGTCTTTACGTTAATTGCAACCAATCCATCCACACAATGTTTTAATAATGCATTTTCTTGGGTGGCAATGTTTTCTTTGCCAATTTCATTTACAAAATCTAAAGCATATTTAAAGGCAATTACATCGCCAATATTGGGTGTTCCTGCTTCAAATTTGTAAGGAATTTCGTTGTAAGTAGTTTTTTCAAAACTTACTTCTTTTATCATTTCACCTCCACCTTGGTATGGCGGCATGGCTTCTAATAAATCTCGTTTGCCATAAAGCACTCCAACACCAGTTGGGCCGTATAATTTATGAGATGAAACGGCTAAAAAATCACAATCTAAATCTTGTACATCAACTGCTAAATGTGAACAAGCTTGGGCGCCATCTAATAACACTTTTGCGCCCACTGCATGTGCTTTATTTATAATTTCTTTAACAGGATTAATGGTTCCTAATGCATTACTTACCCAAACACAAGCCACCATTTTGGTTTTTGATGAAAGCATTTTATCATACTCATCCATCATTAATTCTCCTGCATCGTTGATGGGAATTACCTTTAAAATAGCACCTTTTTCTTCACAAATCATCTGCCAAGGAACTATATTGCTGTGGTGTTCCATGGTGGTAATGATTACTTCATCACCTGCTTGCAAAAATTTTCTTCCCCAAGTTTGGGCAACTAAGTTGATGCTTTCGGTAACTCCTTTTGTAAAAATACATTCTTCGGCCTCCTTGGCATTGATGAATGTTTGGATAGTTTTGCGCGTATCTTCAAACATATCTGTAGAGCGAGCAGCTAGTGTATGCGCAGCTCGGTGAATGTTTGCATTATCGGTACTATAATATTTAACCAAAGCATCAATAACTGCTTGTGGTTTTTGCGTGGTAGCAGCATTGTCAAAATAAACCAATGGCTTTCCATTTACCTCTTGATGAAGTATTGGAAACTGATTTCTTATTGATGTTAAATCTATATTTGACATGTTTATTTTTATTGGTAGAGACCTTTCATTAAACGTCTTTACAATTTCAATTATGTTTTTGAAGAGACGTTGCACACAACGTCTAAATTTTAAAAAACGTTGCATGCAACGTCTCTACTATTATATCTTTTTCTCTATTTCTTGTTCTAGCAATTCAACCAATTCCGGAATTTTAATTCTTTCAGCTATGTCATCGGCAAATGCGTTTAATAACATTTTTCTGGCCACATCTGCAGGAATTCCTCTGCTTCTTAAATAAAACATTGGTTCTTCGTCTAACTGACCAATTGTTGCACCATGTGTACATTTTACATCATCAGCAAAAATTTCTAACTGTGGTTTGGTATTTACAGTTGCTTCATTGCTCAATAAAATATTCTGATTGCGTTGGTAAGCATTGGTTTTTTGTGCATCTAAATGCACCATAATTTTACCATTAAATACCGCCACCGATTTATCCATCATAATACCTTTGTATAACTCATCGCTATGGCAATTTGGGAAAGCATGGTCAACACGTGTGTGGTTATCAACCAACTCAGTTCCATGTGGCATGTACAAACCATACAATAAACTATTGCAGTTTTGTCCGTTCATGAAAAAATGCAAGTTATTACGAACCAAAGTACCACACAATGTTAAAGTTACATGGTTAATATTGGTATTTGCTTCTTGAAAAATTTGGGTGAAATTATTGTGGTAACTTTCACCTTCTTGGTTTTGAATTTTGTAATGTTCAATATGCGCATTTTCGTTGGCATAAACTTCGTTAACAGCATTGGTAAACGAAGGATTATTGCCAACGGCATAAAAAGTTTCAACTAAAGTAAGTGAAGCACTTTTTTCTACAATTATTAAATTGCGGGGTTGGCACAATACATTCACATCGGTCGAATCTGCAATATTAACAATGATAACAGGGTTTAAAACTGTTTTATTATTTGGTACATATATAAAAGCACCATCGCTTAACAGAGCAGTATTCATGGCATTTAAACCTTGCCCTTCAATGGATGCGTATTTCCCAAAGTGCTTGTTAAACAATTCGCTATGAGCAGTTTTTGCTTTAGCTAAAGTAGTAATAACAATGCTGCTATCAGGTTCAATAATGGTTGAAAGTTCAGTGCGGAAAGTACCATTTACAAAAACTAATCTATTAGCTGTTAAGTCTTTTAAAAATGCGTGCGATAACATCAATTCTGTTTCAATGGTACTTTCGCAAGTTGATTGAAACGATTGATTGGTAATGTTTTTAAGGTTGGTATATTTCCATTCCTCGTTTTTGGTGGTAGGAAAACCAACTTTTTCAAATTCAGCAAAAGCTTGCTCGCGCTTCAAAAAGAAATCACTTTTCTCCGCTTGATTTTTGTATAAATTAAACTCTGCTTTTATATTTTCTACTAACATTATTTCTCTATAAATTCTAAATTCGAATAACGAAATTCGAAACATTTTAAATAAATTTTGACTTAAAATTCTTTACTCTACTTTAATATTTTAAAAAATATTTCGTGCTTCGAATTTTAAATTTCGAATTTTTATGAATTAGCTTCTACTTCTTGTTTAATCCAGTCGTAACCTTTTTCTTCTAGTTCTTTAGCTAAGCTTGCATCGCCACTTTTTACAATGCGGCCTTTGTATAATACATGCACAAAATCAGGAACTATATAATCTAGCAAACGTTGGTAATGCGTAATTACAATAAACGAACGCTCTTTGTTGCGTAATTTATTTACACCTTCCGATACCAAACGCAATGCATCAATATCTAATCCTGAATCGGTTTCATCTAAAATACCTAATTTAGGTTCAAGCATGGCCATTTGGAAAATTTCGTTGCGTTTTTTCTCGCCACCACTAAAACCTTCGTTTAATGAACGGCTGGTTAATGATTTATCCATCTCAACCAATTCCATTTTTTCGCGCATCATTTTCAAAAAGTCGGTTGCTTCCATAGGTTCTTGTCCATGGTATTTACGCTTTTCATTTATGGCTGTTTTTAGGAAATTGGTATTGCTTACACCTGGAATTTCAATTGGGTATTGAAAAGCTAAAAATACACCTTCACGTGCTCTATCTTCTGGGCTTAATTCTAATAAATCTTTGCCCTCAAAGTCAACAGTTCCATCTGTTACTTCGTAATCTGCTCTACCTGCCAAAACAGCCGACAAAGTGCTTTTACCTGCACCATTTGGTCCCATTATTGCATGCACTTCGCCTGCTTTTACTTCAAGGTTTAATCCGTTTAGAATTTTTTTACCTTCTATTTCTGCTTTTAGATTTTTTATTGATAACATATTATGCTTTTGGCAACTGGCCTCTGGCTTCTAGCCAAACACCGTTAACGTCTATATTTTTTATTATTATTTATTTTTTGCTAGAGGCCAGAAGCCAGCCGCCAGCGGCTATTTATCCAACGCTTCCTTCCAAACTTACTGCTAATAACTTTTGTGCTTCTACAGCAAATTCCATTGGTAATTGGTTTAGTACTTCTTTACAGAAACCGTTTACAATTAATCCAATCGCTTCTTCAGTGCCTATTCCACGTTGGTTGCAATAGAAAATTTGGTCTTCACCGATTTTACTTGTACTTGCTTCGTGTTCCACTGTAGCTGTGTTATTGCTTATTTCTAGGTAAGGAAAAGTATGCGCTCCGCTGCGGCTGCCAATTAACATACTATCGCATTGGGTATGGTTACGGGCATTTTCAGCTTTTTTATTTACTTTTACTAAACCTCGGTAAGTGTTATGCGATTTTCCTGCTGAAATTCCTTTAGATACAATTCTGCTTTTGGTGTTTTTACCAATGTGAATCATTTTGGTTCCAGTATCGGCTTGTTGCATATTATTGGTAACTGCTACTGAGAAAAACTCTCCGTTTGAGTAATCACCTTTTAAAATACAACTTGGGTATTTCCAAGTAATGGCACTTCCTGTTTCTACTTGTGTCCAGCTAATTTTAGAGTGTGCACCTTCGCAACTTCCACGTTTAGTTACAAAATTATAAATACCACCTTTTCCATCTTTATCGCCAGGATACCAGTTTTGAACGGTAGAGTATTTAATTTCAGCTTTTTCCATGGCAACTAATTCTACCACAGCTGCGTGTAATTGGTTTTCGTCACGCATAGGAGCGGTGCAACCTTCCAAATAACTTACATAACTATTATCGTCTGCAATAATTAAAGTACGCTCAAATTGACCTGTATTTTCAGCATTGATACGGAAATAAGTAGAAAGTTCCATTGGGCAACGAACTCCTTTTGGAATATAAACAAAACTTCCATCGCTAAATACTGCTGCATTTAAAGCCGAAAAGTAATTATCGGTATAAGGAACAACAGAGCCAATGTACTTTTTTACCAATTCAGGATGCTCGTGTAAAGCTTCACTGATGGCGCAAAAAATGACACCTTTTTCGGCTAATTGGTCTTTAAAAGTAGTTGCAATTGAAACTGAATCGAAAACAGCATCTACGGCTACACCTGTCAAACGTTTTTGTTCGGTAAGGCTAATTCCCAATTTTTCAAATGTTTTTAGTAATTCAGGGTCAACTTGATCTAAACTATCTAATTTTATTTTTTCTTTAGGAGCTGCATAATATATAATTTTCTGATAATCAATTGGAGCAAGGTTAAAGTTTTGCCAATTAGGTTCTTCTAAGGTTAACCAATAACGGTAAGCTTTTAAGCGCCACTCTAGCATCCATTCTGGCTCATTTTTTTTTGCAGAAATGAACCTAACAATGTCTTCGCTTAAACCCATTGGGGCCGAATCCATTTCTATATCGGTTGTAAATCCGTATTTGTATTCTTGACTAACTACTTGGTCAATTATATCAACTTCTTGTGTATCAGACATTTTCTAACTTTTGTTTAAGTTTAGGGTGGCAAATTTAAACTAAATAATGAAACTATTTATATTTAGTCTAAATAGAAATACAAAAAAAGTACACAAGTGTTTTACAAACTGATTAAGTTCTTTATTTTAGTTCAAAGTTCTTAGTTTTTAGTTCTCAGTTTATGGGTTGTGGGTTATTTATTGCGGGTTATTATTTTTATAATTCTTCATTTAATCCACAAGCTAATTCCGAAAGCTTTCAGAACATGAGGCAATTCACCTATCAAACTGAATCTATTGAAGGGCATACTTTATCTAGAATTAGCGAGATTTAGTTCAGAGTACTTAGCGCTTAATTACTTTGAATGAGGAGTTATTATGTTTTAAGCTACAAAGTTTTGGATTTATCAAAGTAAAAATAAGACCTGAATTCACCCTATTTGCTTGAAATTATTTTCATGATGGCATCTAATTTATTGTTTATTAAACTCAATTCTTCCAATAACTTTTTATCCATTGCATCAAATTTTTCTTCATAATTTATTTTTTTATAATTGAAAAAAATTATCAATTCAAATTGAAAGTACTTATTTAAATTAAATATATTTATGAATAAAATATTATCAACTATTCTGTTGTTCTTTTATTTGGCTGCAAAAAGCCAAACAAATCATTATTTTATTGTTGGCGATAAGTTAAAATTAGATTTGAAGCAGAATTATAATTTTGAAAATTTGCTGGCTGAATCACCATCTGTTAGCCCTTCATTGTTTTATATTGGATATACTTTACAATTAAACAAGAGTTTTATTACTGCCAATTTTAATAGTATTCTTTTTAACGAATCGCAATATAGCCAAAGTGGTATAAATATAGATTATGCTTACACTGTTTTTAAATTTGATAAAAATGACCATACTTTTTATTTACAACCAACAATAGGAATTGGTAGAACATCTGATTATGTTCGAGGAAAAGGAATTAATAATAGTTTTATAGAATTAAGGAATAATTTATACACCTTTCAGTATGGGTTTAATGCCATGGTTATGGATAAAAAAGGAGAATATGCTAGTGTAAATATTTGTCATTTGTTAAGTAATTCATCTAATTGGAGAAATGTTACTTTGGACAAAAATTTAAATAGCTCCTATAGTTTAAATCAATTACAGATAGACTTTAGACTTGGATTCAGATTTGGGAATTAAATTTGAAAAATATATCATTGCGTTAATGAATTTTAAAATACTTTTTTCTGGCTTGGCATTTATTTTAGTAATTAGCTGTTATGCTCAAAATTTTGATAGTTACACAGCAAACTTCAATAAATTTGAAATAACTGCTTCGCTTTTGATTAAGAAAAATAGTTCTTATGCTGAGTCAAATAGCCTCAATACACTTAATAAATACAATTTAACCACTGGTTTAAGTTCTCAATTTGATTTACTATGTGCTTATAAATTAAACGATAAAATAAAAGTTTATTCAGGCATTGGAATTGCTGGAAATGATTTTGCCTATGAATTTGACTATAAAGGCGCCAATCAAAATTTTAAATTTACTTACGAATTAGGTATCACTAGTTTTAAAATTCCTATTAGAATTGGTTATAAAGTAGGCAAATATGTTGAAATTTTAGGAGGCATTTCTATTAATTTTAATGAGAATACATCGTACACAACAAAACTAGAATTTGGTGGTAATAGTACAGACACTTCTATATTTAGCTATGATGTTCCATCTTCAGAAGGTTTCCCAAGCTTTAACTCAGTGTCGGCTAATTTAGGAATAAATATCTATACTAAAACTAGGTTTAGATTTTTTGCAATTGGTGACTTTGATTTTGGTTATTACCCTACATCAAAGATAAATTCAACAGTTACTATTAATAATAACAAATCGGAGTTTGATTTTATTGGTAAATCAAAATTTTATTATGTTTCTGGTGGTGTAAGTTTTTTAATTTTTAAAGATAAAAAGAACTAAACATTGATTATTTATTTACTTTTTTCACGCCTTGCGTGATTTAGTTCATAGTACTTAGTTTTAAGTTCGAAGTTTTTGGGTTGCGAGTTATTATATTCATCATTCAAATGTCACCCTGAGCTTGTCGAAGGGCATCATTCATTCACGCCTTGCGTGATAAAATTTGCGTAAGGGATAGCAGCGGAAATCCTTTTTTGTTTTGGCTTTGTGGGTTTGGTAAAAAAGATTGGAGCGAATAGCCCGACCCATTTTGGCTTGCAATGGCTTTAGAAATGGGCCAAATGGGTTACGCCCAAAAATAAATTTTAAAATTGAGGTAAGTGGCTAATATGTATATAAATAAAAAAACGGTAGGCAATTTAGTAGCTTTATTTATATTTGCCGATTAATTAAAAACACAAAACATGCTACATAAAGAAGGAAAAGCTACCATATTAATTACGCTATTAGGATTATTTGCCTTGAATTTTGCCATTGGTTTTACTGAAATTGATTGGTTAATAAAAGTTATTTTAGGTTTATCGATAGTATTTTTGATAATTATTCTTCAATTTTTTAGAAATCCAACTGTTACTGTTACTCAAAACGAAAATCATGTTATTTGCCCTGCCGATGGAAAAGTGGTGGTAATTGAGGAAGTAATGGAAACTGAATATTACAACGAAAAAAGATTACAGGTTTCGGTATTTATGAGTCCTTTTAATGTGCATGTAAACCGCAATCCAATTGGTGGTTTGGTAAAATATTTTAAATACCATCCGGGTTTATATTTAGTGGCTTGGCATCCAAAATCGTCAACAGAAAATGAGCGTACTACTACCGTAATTGAAAAGCCAAATGGTGTTTCGGTATTGTTCCGTCAAATTGCGGGTGCATTGGCTAAACGCATAGTTTGGTATGTAAAAGAAGGTCAACAAGCCGAGCAAGGTGCTGAAATGGGTTTTATTAAATTTGGTTCAAGGGTTGATTTGTATTTGCCTTTAGATGCTAAAATAAATGTTACTTTAAATCAAGTGGTTAAAGGTGGTAAAACCGTAATTGCTGAGATTAAATAAGGTTTAGGTTTTAGTAAATTATAAGCATACACTTTTTTTCTTCTTTCTTTTTCCTTAGATAAAAAAGAAACAATCCCGCAAGGCGGGACAAGGCAAAAAAATGCTTCCACGCACAAGGCTTGGGCTGGCCCGCTTTTTTGCCGACCAAGCGCGCATAGTTAATGGAATAGTTTTCTATAAAAGAACAATTAGAAAAACTATGTATTCTATGTTTCTATGTGGTTTTTATTGTATTAAAAATAGTGGTTTATAAAAATATCAAAGGTTGAAAGAGGTAATCCAATTTTGAGATTGCTTCGTTCCTCACAATGACGAATAATTAGTAATTTATACTTCAAAATTTTGAACAAAATAGATATACGCGAACTTACGCTTGACGAATTAAAAGACATTTTTGTAAAAAAAGGTCAGCCTGCTTTTAGGGGTAAGCAAGTGTATGAATGGCTTTGGAAAAAGTCGGCAACTAGTTTTGATGAAATGAGCAATCTTTCCATCGAACTGCGTAATTTGCTGAACGAAGAGTTTTGTATCAATCATATAAAAGTTCAAGATAAACAAGTTAGTGAAGATAGAACGATAAAAAGTAGTTTTAGGCTTCATGATGGATTTTTGGTAGAAGGAGTTTTAATTCCAGCCGAAGATAGAATGACGGCTTGTGTAAGTAGTCAAGTGGGTTGTAGTTTAACTTGTAAGTTTTGCGCTACAGGCACCATGAAACGTGAGCGTAATTTAACGCCTGCCGAAATTTACGACCAAGTAGTTCATATAAAAAATTGGGCCAATAACCATTACGGAAAACCGCTTACAAATATCGTTTTTATGGGTATGGGCGAGCCTTTGTTAAATTACAGTAATGTAATGGCGGCCATTAAAAAAATTACTTTACCCGAAGGTTTGGGTATGAGTAATGAGCGCATAACGGTTAGTACGGCTGGTATTGCTAAAATGATTGAAAAGTTGGGCGATGATAATGTAAAGTTCCGTTTGGCACTTTCGCTACACGCAGCAAGCGATGAAAAGCGCAATATGATAATGCCGATTAACGAAAGCAACAGTTTGGAAGCTGTTGGTAAGGCATTGCAACATTTTTATAATAAAACCAAAAGCCGCATTACCTTTGAATATATAGCTTTTAAAGATTTTAACGAAAGCATTGAAGATGCTAAAATGTTGCTTAAATTCTGCAAAAAAGTTCCTGCTAAAGTTAATGTAATAGAATATAATCCCACTGGTGATGGTCAGTTTGAAAAAGCTGATAGCAAAAAAATAGATGCTTTTTGTGCATACCTTGAAAAAAATGGTGTGAAAGCTACTGTGCGCAGAAGCCGTGGTAAAGACATAGATGCAGCCTGCGGCCAGTTAGCCAATAAAAAGCACGATGATGCCTTGATGGAAGGGTAAAATTTTGGAATTCGAAGTGACAAAAATGCGGAGTGATTGGTGCCTTTCATAAAGTATGTAAACTCTAAGAGGTTTTAGGTTATTGTTATATTTTCTTTAAGCTGCGTTTGGATTTTGCTAATTGTAAAAGAAAATTTTAATTTATAAAAACCTTCATTTTTATTTGTGTTTGGTTAATTTAACAAGCTACTTTTTATTGTTTTAATAAATTCAGCTGTTACCTTTTTTATCTCAGCATACTTTTGAGTTTTTTCATTGGTTGGTTCTTTTAAATATAAGCCCCTATTTATTTCAAGCATTATACTTTCCACGTTTTTGTTTTTATTATAATATGCTAATGGTACTATAGCGCCTTTATATGGCCAATCAATTCCTAATGTATAACCTGCTTTTTTAAAAAACTCAATTGATATATCTATCAAATGTTTTGGTGTATGAAATAAATCTGTACCAATATTAAAATCTGGACGTTCCTTATTTTGGTCAAGGTCTCTCATTAAAGGAATACTCGGATAAGAATGGCAATCAATAATTAGTGCCTTGCCAAAATGTACTAGTTGAATATTTACAGCCTCACTAAATTTATCATGATGCTTCCAATAATACTCCATCAACACCTTTTCTTTGAATTCGGGAGTAACATTTCTAATTATTTCACCTACATCATTCTTTTCATAAAGCACACCCATTCCAAACTTAGCCATTACTTCTTGTGAATCTTCCGTAAATCTTTCTGGGTCACAAAAAATCCTAGAAAATTCTGCCTTTATCATTACATCTTCTGCTGAATAAAATAAGTCATCAGTATACCAATCCGTCAACTTTAGCATTTCATTTTGCAATGATTTTTCATCTACAACATAACCATCTAGTAGTGGAATATTGGTTGAGGAATGGGGTATATGTAGTATTAATTTATTTTCCAAAATCTATTTTATTTATAATTATCTTATCAAATTAAAATATGTTTTAATTATTTAAATTTATTAAACTCAAACATACCTATTTTTTCCAAAAATCCTAACTTTATAAGTAATTGGCGTCTAACCAATCAATCCACTTGTTGTATATTCCTAATTCACCTTTAATGGCTTAGATAAGCCGTAAAGAAAAATTTAAAGACAATGCCTGTTTTTATTTGTATGTCATAAAAATAATTACCTATACATTAAAAACAAAACTACACACTTCCTGATAATGAAAAGTTTAGGAAGGTATTTTATTGTTGATACAGCTGCTTTAAAACTTTAACAATTAGAAGGCCTCACCCCTATCTAAATTTTTCTCTTGTTACCAAGGTTAACAAATTGGAAGTTTAATAATTGTTTTTGTGTTTGTTGTATAAAAAATTAAAGCAAAATATTACTTAGTCATAATAAAAATAATATAAAAAGTGTATAATAAAAACGTTGGTACCGTATAGAAAAAAAAATTTAAGTGATCTTAACGAGAATATTGCGATATCAATTCTTTAATAATAAGACATTTTACTTTAAATATTAAGATTGATAGACATCATGGCTATAAACAAATAATATTTCAAGTGTCATATTAAATATAGATTAGTTTGAAATAAAAAATCTTAAATGATAAAAAAGGAATGTAATGGGGTAACTTGTTTAAAAAGGTAGTAGGATAAATTAATAACATTCAAAATGTTTACCCTATGTTTACCCCAAAATAAAAAATGCACCATAAATACTTAATTTACAGTGCATTTGGACTACTTAAAAGTAGTCCCTGAAGGACTCGAACCTTCGACCTACGGTTTAGAAAACCGTTGCTCTATCCAGCTGAGCTAAGGAACCATATTTTTATTAAATAAAAACTACTTTTAGAATGCTAAAAACATTGTAAAGGCTTGTTTTTACTAGGAGCAAATAAAGATAAAAATACTGTATTTTACAACAACTTTTTATGCAATAACTTGCAATTTTTTGGATTTTAGTTATTTAAAGTAAATCCTCACCCAACAAGGTTGATGAGGATTTACTTTAAAAATATTATTCTGATACTACTTCAACTTTAATAGTAACCGAAACTTCGCGATGTAAGTTTACAATAGCTTCGTAGCTACCTAATACTTTTACATCATCAATTTCAATTTTACGTCTGTCAATTTCGTAACCTTTAACTTTAAGCGCTTGAGCTACTTGAAGTGGAGTAATTGAACCAAAGATTTTTCCGTTAGCACCTGCTTTAGTAGCAATAGTGATAACCATATCTTTCATACTTTCGCTAGTAGCTAAAGCATCAGCTTTCATTTTCTCGCGCTTCATAGCACCTTGACGGTTGTTTTCTTCCATCATCTTAATGTTACCAGGAGTAGCTAAAATAGCCATACCTTTAGGGAACAAAAAGTTGTTTGCGTAACCATCTTTAACCATTACTACTTCACCTTGTTTTCCAAGGTTTTTCATGTTTTCTTTTAAAATAATTTTCATCTCTGTTGTTTCTCCTTCAATTTAAATTATTTAATCATATCTCCTGTAAAAGGTAAAACTGCAATATGACGAGCACGTTTAACGGCTTGAGATATTTTACGTTGGTATTTTAAAGAAGTACCTGTTAATCTACGAGGCAAAATTTTACCTTGATCGTTTACAAATTTCAATAAAAAGTTAGCATCTTTATAATCAATATATTTGATACCATTCTTTTTAAAACGACAGTATTTTTTGCGTTGTGTAGCATCTGGCGTAGTATTAAATACTGACGAACCAGTATATTTGTTTTGTGGTTTTGCCATTACTTTTTAGCCTCCTGTTGTTTAGGTGAATTTTTGCCTTGATTAAACTCGCCATTACGTTTACGTACGTTGTAATGTAAAGCGTGTTTATCTAATACTGTTGATAAGAAACGCATGATGCGCTCATCACGTCTGAAAGCTAATTCGAAGGTACTAACAAAAGAAGTTGGTGCTTTGTACTCATAAATGTGGTAAAAGCCTGTACTTTTCTTTTGAATAGGGTAAGCCAATTTGGTTAACCCCCAGTTTTCTTCATGAATCAGCTCTCCGCCATTATCCGTAATCATTTTACGGTATTTGGCTACAGCGTCTTTCAGCTGTTCTTCAGAGAGTACGGGTGTGAAAATAATCACAGACTCATAGTTGTTAAGGACAACACTCTCTTCTTTAATTTTTGTTGTTTTGGTTGCCATTTTAAACTGTTATTTTTAAAAATTTTGGGCTGCGAAAATAGAAATATTATTTAGTAATGCAAACCTTTATTCAAAAAAAAGTGTTTTTTGTAGCCTTTTAACCATTTTTACATTACTAAGTATGAAGCAAATCTACCCATAATGCTGTAATTTTTTATATTTGAACACTGCAATTTAAAAAATATGAATTCGATACAAGATAAATTAGCTGCTTTTGAGCGTACTTTACAAATTATGGATGATTTGAGAGCCAAATGCCCTTGGGATAAAAAACAAACTTTAGAAAGTTTGCGCCATTTAACCATTGAAGAAACTTACGAATTAAGTGAAGCCATTTTAAACAATGATTTACCTGAACTAAAAAAAGAGTTAGGCGATGTATTACTGCATATTATTTTTTATGCCAAAATAGCGAGTGAAACCAATCATTTTGATATAGCTGACGTGTTTAATACCTTATGTGATAAATTAATTGTTCGCCACCCTCATATTTATGGCGATGTAAAAGCCGAAACAGAAGAAAAAGTAAAGGAAAATTGGGAACAAATTAAACTAAAAGAGGGCAATAAATCGGTGTTAAGTGGTGTTAGCAATGGTATTCCAAGTTTGGTAAAAGCTTACCGCATACAAGAAAAAGCTGCACAAGTAGGTTTTGATTGGGAAACGGCCGACCAAGTTTGGGGTAAAATTACCGAAGAGTTAGAAGAGTTTAAAATTGAATTGGCAAAGCCAGATAATAAAGAAAAAACCGAAAAAGAGTTTGGTGATTTACTTTTTGCATTGGTTAACTTAGCTAGAAAAAATGGCATAAACCCCGATGATGCATTGGAATACACCAATAAAAAATTTAGAAATAGGTTTATGTATATTGAAGAAAAGGCCCAACAGCATAATAAAAAAATGACTGACATGACACTAAACGAAATGGATGCCATTTGGAACGAAAGTAAATCAACCTTTAAATAGATTCAATTATCTTTATTTTTTCGAGAAATTATTCTGATATCCATTTTTGAAAATAATCATTCTAATCAAAAAAAGTCTTTTAGGTCAATAATTGGAGAACACGCTTGCTAAAATGTTTTTGTTATGAGAACACTAAACTATATTTTAATTACTTTCTTTTTGCTAATTATTATAATTTGGTTTTCGCCTTACAGAACAATTTTGCCTGGTTATAATGCCTTTTATTTTACTCCCAAAAAGTATGAAAAAGAGCTAACTAAGCTTGAATCAGATAAAAAAGTAATTGCCAAACTTTCCAAAAAAAAACAACAGCAGTTTTTTGTCAATTCACTCACCAAACATATTTTTCCATTTTGGTATGGAACACGTTGGTCGTTTTATGGCAACACCACAACTCCTGGCGATGGCAGTATAGCTTGTGGCTATTTTGTAACCACTACTTTAAGCCATGCAGGTGTTAAACTAAATAGGGTAAAATTAGCTCAATGTGCATCGGAAGAAATGATACGAAGTTTGGTTCAAAAACAAAATATTACACATTTTAACAGCCTTAGTTTGCAAAATTTTATAAACGGCATCAGCAAAAAAGGGAAAGGAATTTACATCATTGGGTTAGATAATCATACCGGTTTTATTTATATTGACTCTAATAACGAAGTGCGCTTTATCCAAACCAGTGGCCGATTTCCTTTTTGTGTAATCAATGAAAAAGCATCAGAATCGGTAGTTTTAGAAAAGTCAGATTACAAAGTGGTTGGTAAAATTTCAGATGATGATGTTTTCCTAAAAAACTGTTTTAACAATTAAATCAGAAACTGAATCTGCTTATCATTCAATAAATTTTATTATTGTTGTGCTTTACTCAAAAATTAGAATTTGAATATGTATAAAAAACTACTTCTATCATTTGTTTCCATTGTTTCAGTTAATTGGTGTTTTGCGCAAAACATTCAAAACAATCCAAAATCGAACCACGGAAACAAGTTTGAACAATTAGGAACCATTTTGCCAGATGCCAATAATTTTAGAACTGCTTCGGGCGCACCAGGCAATCAATATTGGCAACAAAAGGCCGATTATGAAATAGATGCATTTTTAAACGAAAAAGAATTAAAACTAGAAGGTTCAGAGAAAATTACTTATTTCAATAATTCGCCCGATAATTTAAATTATTTATGGTTGCAATTAGATGAAAACGAACATCATGTAAAAACAGAATCAAACTACTTTGATGGTAGTAAAATTTCTAAACCAATTACAGATGTAGAATTATCTGGTCTTGATGTAAAGAAAAAACTAGATGGTTATGGCGTAAATATTATTTCTGTAACAGATAGTTTAGGTAATAATTTACCATACACCATTAACAATACCATGATGCGCATTGATTTACCTAAGGTTTTAAAAAGCAAAGGTAAATTTGTATTTAAAATTAAATGGAACTACAAAATTCCTGAACGCATGAAAATTGGTGGCCGAGGTGGATACGAATTTTTTGAAGATAATGGCAATTGCTTATTTACTATTTCTCAATGGTACCCGCGTATGTGTGTGTACAACGATTATGGTGGATGGAACAACAAACAATTTACTGGAAGAGGAGAGTTTTCGTTAGCCTTTGGCGATTTTAAAGTTAAAATGAAAGTTCCGGCTGACCATGTGATTGCATCAACAGGTGTTTGCAAAAACTACGAAGAAGTATTATCTGCTGTGCAATTAGCAAAATGGAAAAAAGCACAAAGCGCCAATAGCCCAATTGAAATAGTAACCCTTGATGAAGCTAAAGCAAAAGAAGCTAATCCTGATAAAACCAATTTCAAAACTTGGATTTACACTGCTGAAAATGTGCGCGATTTTGCTTGGGGAAGTTCTCGCAAATTTGTGTGGGATGCCATGGCAATAAAACAAGGCGAAAAAAATGTAATGTGTATGAGTTATTATCCTAAAGAATCGTATGCTTTATACAGTAAATACTCTACTAAAGTAGTGGCCCACACCATTAAAACATATTCTAAATTTACCGTAAATTATCCTTACCCAACTGCCATAAGCGTGGAAGCAGCTAGCGGAATGGAATACCCTATGATTTGCTTTAATTATGGCAGAACCGAAACAGACGGAACTTATACTGAGCGCACCAAATATGGTATGATTGGTGTAATTATTCATGAAGTTGGCCATAACTTTTTCCCAATGATCATTAATAGCGATGAGCGTCAATGGAGTTGGATGGACGAAGGTTTAAACACTTTTGTACAATTTTTAACCGAACAAGAATTTGATAACAATTACCCAAGTAGCCGCGGACCAGCGCATAAAATAGTTGATTATATGCGTTTGAGTAAAGAACAGCTAGAACCTATTATGACTAATAGCGAAAACATCAATAATTTTGGTGCAAACGCTTATGGAAAACCTGCCACCGCTTTAAATATTTTACGCGAAACTGTAATGGGTAGAGAATTGTTTGATTTTGCATTTAAACAATATGCGCAGCGTTGGCAATTTAAACACCCAACTCCATCAGATTTTTACCGAACTATGGAAGATGCATCTGGAGTAGATTTAGATTGGTTCTGGAGAGGATGGTTTTACGATATTGACCCGGTTGATATCAGTTTAGATTCGGTAAGTTTGATTAGGGTAAACAATACCAAAGCGGTTCCTGAAAGAATGGAGACCATTAAACGTAGAGAAATTCCAATTGAGTTTCAACATGTTTCAAAACTAAGAAACAAACAAAGTGGCATGGCTTTTTATGTAGATACAGATACCACTTTGCGCGATTTTTATTATTACAACAAAACTAAAACTGAAGATTTTCCAGAATCTGTAACCAAAAACGTCAACGAAAAACTTACTCTTTTAACGCAAGAAGAAAGTGCTGCATACGAAAGCAATTTTTATTATGAATTACATTTTTCAAATAAAGGTGGCTGTGTAATGCCAGTAATAATACAATGGAATTATACCGATGGAACAAGCGAAACAGAACACATTAGTGCATACATTTGGCGTAAAAACGAACAGAAGTTTACTAAAACATTTGCTAAAACCAAACAAGTACAATCAATTGTAATTGACCCCTATAAAGAAACAGCCGATATTGACGAAAAAAATAATACCTGGCCAAATCAAATAGTAGAAAGTAGGTTTGATATATTTAAAACCAAACGTGTTGGCAGATTTGACAACAGTGATTTAAACCTCATGCAAAAAGCCAAAGAAAAAAAATAGGTTAATTATATTGAAAGCACTCAAATCTAAATATTTAATATTTTTATTAATAACCATTGCTTATATACTATGCAATGGTTATTTATTTAATACTGGCGACCAAGCAGAACATTTACCTCAAGTTTACCAAAAGCTTAATCCATCACTTTACCCAAACGATTTTTTTTTAGGTTATTACAATAACACTTTTACTGTAAGGTATTATTTTGTTGGGTTAGTGTATGTATTTTCTGCTTTTTGGGGAGTTTCACAAACTTGCTTTATTATTTACTTTATTTGCTTGTATGCTTCTATTGCAGGAATATATTTTTTAATAAATCATTTTTACAATAACACTTTTAAAACATGGCTGGGTGTTTTACTTTACTTATTTGTTTTTAGGCATTTTACGGTTGGTGGTAATTATCTTCAAGATAATATGTTAGTTGGCAGCAGCATAGCTGAAGCATTATGTATTTGGGCTTTTATAGCGCATTTTAAAAACAACTTTTTATTTGCAGGACTTTTTTGTGGCTTAGCTGCTTTATTCCAACCTTTAATTGGCATGCAGGTAGCACTTATTATTGGCATTCACATTATTTACCAACAAATAATTACTAAACAATTTAACTTAAAAAACATCCTGTCTTTTGGTTTAAGTTTTGGTGGTTTGGCATTATTTATTTTAATTCCAGTATTTTTAAATCAATCACAAAACAACACATCAAATCAAGTTGAAGCCAATAAAATTTTATTTGAATACCGAGGCGCATTGCATTATTTACCAAAACTTTTCCCTGTAAAAGATTATGCGTTATCAGGCATATTTACCTTATTAGCAATTGGTATATTAGCTTTTAAAGCCAAAGCTGAGCGCACTCATTTTGTGCCTATCATTTTAAGTATTGTTACTATTTGTATGATAGTAGCAGCTATCTTATTTATTAATCCAAACAGTAATATTGGAAAAATTCAATGGTATAAAACCACTGTTTGGTTAGGATTATTTTGTAGTATAATTTTATTACAAGTAATTCCAACAAAATTTTTGAAAATTATTTCAATTATCTCCTACCCTATTATTGCCCTATTTATATTAGCAATGACAATAGAAAACTACAGATTTAATAATTACTCATTTAATAAATTAAATAGTTTACAAAAAACACATAATTGGATTAAAGAAAATACCCCTCAAAACGCTCTGTTTTTAGCCCCTCCAAACGACTACTCATTTAATTGCGAAGCACAAAGAAGTACTGCTGTAAATTACAAAGCCATTGTGCATGAAACCAACTATTTAATTGCATGGAAAAATGCCATGGAAAAGTATTTCAGAATGGATTTTACAAAAATTGAAAAGTTAGATTGTCTGCCTTCGGCAGTTAGGGGATTTTATAACATAGATTTTTCAAACTACCAATACCAAGAAATTGATTATGTATTATTAGCAAAATATCCTCGTTTACAAGCCAAATATAACCAGGAGCAAGTTTGTTACGAAAACAAGGATTATGTGGTGCTAAAACTTAAGTAAAAAATCTGTTTACCATTTAATTTCTTTAGGTAAAAACTGCGAAGTATCTCCATTATTTCTTATCAAATCGCGAACAACAGACGAACTAATTGGAGTGTATGCAGGATCGCACATTAAGAAAACAGTTTCTGTTTGTGGGTGAATAATTTTATTCATTTGCGCTATGTTCTTTTCATAATCAAAATCCGCCATAGTTCTGATACCACGCAAAATGTATTGTGCATTGATTTTTTCACAAAAAGTTACAGTTAACCCTTCGTAGGCCATAGCTTTTACCTTTCCTTCATTTGCAAAAATTTCTTCAATCCATTTTGTTCTTTGTTCAATGGTAAAAAGTGTACTTTTAGAACTATTATGGCCAATTCCTACCACAATTTCATCAAATAAAGGTAATGCCCTCTCAATGATATTTGCATGTCCTATGGTAATAGGATCAAAAGTTCCAGGAAATAATGCAATGCGTTTCATAGGTATAATTAAATGGTATTTTTAAAAAAACTAAAAGTTGATTGTCCATAATTTCTTTTTTCAAAAAAATGGCTCTGATTACTCAAATCTAAATTACTTTGATGTTCTACAATAAGCCAACCTTTGGGTTTTAATAGCTGTTTTTCAAAAACCTGAGCTGGAATTGTTGGCAATTTATCTAGTGCATAAGGTGCATCAGCAAAAATTAAATCAAATTGTTCTGTACATTGGTTAATAAAAGTAAATGCATCTTTTTTAAAAACTGTAAGTTGAGTAAATTGATGTTTGGCGATGGTTTCTTTTATAAACTTTACACACCCAAAATCCAAATCAACACTTATTACATTTTGTGCTCCACGACTACAAAATTCATACGCTACATTACCTGTTCCACTGAATAAGTCAAGGCAAGCAAGCCCCTCAAAATCAAAGTTGTTTTCCAAAATATTAAAGAGACTTTCCTTAGCTCTATCCGTTGTAGGTCTTACGGGTAAGCCTTTGGGAGCATTAATAATAATTCCTTTATGTGTGCCGCTTATTATTCGCAAAGCAAAACATTTAAAGCTGTAAAATAATAATGTTCAGGCACATTTTCTAAAGCCATTGGAACCGTAAAACGTGTATTACGTTTACCCAAATGCATGTTTTTACAATATTTACCTAGCAACACAAACAAAGAATCACTCGATTCGATATTACCATATATAATCAATCTAAAGTCATTGGTAATATTTAATTGTTCTGCCACTGCTAAAATATAATAAACAATATCTGTTTGATTATCAAATTTAAAGCTATTATAAAAGTTTAAATTACCATCTATAAATTGTAATAATTCAATACTATCAGCATTAACATGAAGATATAAGTTATTGGCTGAATGTTCGATATTTAGATAACTACACGCTTTTATAAATAGTAATGACTGATGAATAATTTCTGCAGAAGGCATATTAAACCTTATAAATTTTGAAATTTCGTTTCTAATATTAAAAACATTTACTATACCTTGAAAATCAATTCTATTATAAAGGATTTGGCTATTTTCAAAAGTATTTTTATTAATTTTATAATAGGCTTCTAACTCATTGATATTATTGAGTGAATCAGGCACAAGTATACCTGAATCATTGGCTATTATGGCAGTTTTGGACTTATAAACCGGTAGGAAATCATCTGTTATCTCAGTAAATTCTTTTAAATCATTATAACTCATGTCTAAAAAAGAAATCAACTTATTACCATAAGTTTTAACTGATACAATTCTATTAATTTGTTCATCAGCTAAAACGGAAATCATTTGATTTTGCGCAATTACTAAATAATATTTGTAGCGAAAATTACTTTCAGCACTATAGTCACTATCTATATAGTGTTTAATATCTAATGATAATTTATTTTCAGTTTGCATGAGCGAGACTTACATTCGCAAAATATTTTATTTTAACCATAAACGTAAATAAATTTTAATAATTATGATAGAAAACCTTAATTGGAAACCTTTATACCCTGATTTTGAACAAAAAATACTAGAAAAATCAAAGGGAAACCTTTTTATGCAAGATGTTGGTTTTTATTTTAATAAGATAGAACCAGGCTATATTGAAATGCATTTGACTTTAGAAAAAAAGCATTTACAACAAATGGGATTTGTTCATGGTGGTGTTACCGCTACTATGGCCGATATAACTACTGGATTTGCAGCTTTTACCTTAGTAAAAAAAGAACAATCAGTGGTAACAGTTGATTTAAAAGTAAATTATATAAACCCTGGAAAAGGCAATAAACTCATAGCTAAAGGGCATGTATATAAAGTTGGAAGTAAACTTATTTTTTGCAAATCAGAGATTTTTATTGAGCATGATAACGGACAAACTCAAATAGCATTTGCTGATAGCATTATGGCAGTTTTATCAGAATAACTATTCACTAATCTCTTTTAAAACAAATAAAACAGCCACTTAAATAAATAAAAAAGCTATTTAAATCATTTTAGGTTTTGAATTTTCAATTTATTGATTTAACATTGTTGTATGAAAAGAGAAATAATAAACTGCTATAAAAAAAATGGAAAAGCCTCAATTTTACCATTGATGGTTTATACGATTTTATCTGGACCACTTGTTTTAATTTATGCAATAACTTGGCTTTTAAAACCTATTGAACCAATTAATATGAATGAATTGGACTCAATAAATTTTTAGAACAAAAATACTTTTTAGAAGACATTTCACATAGACATGTTAATATTGAAGAAATTAACATGTTAACCACATTTTTTTTTGGCTTAACATTGCGTTATGAAAAACAAAATTTCTAGCATTTATAATTCACTAGGTTTGTTAAGCATAATACCAATATTTGTTTATATTATTTTGCTTGTACCAAGTTCAATTATTTTTTTCTTTACGTGGTTGTTATCACCTTTACAAACCGAATCATTTAAAGAATTAGAAAATCTTGAATTAATTTAATTAAGATGAAGGCCAAAAAAAAGACGCTAACTTAAAAATTAACGTCTTTTTTTATGCTTTAAATTCAGAAAACTATGCTTCTAAATCTTGAATATCCAACATACCAATTGGTTTACCATTTTCAGTAACCAAGATAGTATCAACTTTAGTTGATTTGAATAAGCCAGCAGCTTCGTTTAACAATGCACCACCTTCAATAGCGATTGGTTGGTTGTAAGTAAAATCGCCAATGTTTTTGCTTAACACATCTCTACCAGCTTCAGTTAATTTTCTGCGTAAATCGCCATCGGTAAATACACCTTTTAAGCTTCCATCAGCATTAACAACTGTTATTGCACCAAAGCCATACTCAGTCATTTTAACAATAGCTTCTGCTAAATTAGTATTACCGTCAACAATTGGATTGATACCATTTAAAGCTTCTTTAACTCTTACAGTCATTAAGCGAGTATCTTGAATAAACTGATCAGTTCCTACTGTTGTAAAATGATTTTCAGTTAATTGTTTCATTATTTTTAATGGAACAGTAATGGTATGAACACCTAAGTTTAAAGCATTACGAATATGCTCCATAGTACGAACCGATGAAAACATCACTTTGGTATTGTATCCATAATGATCAACTGCTTCAACAATTTGTGCTACTAAATCTAATGCATCATGTCCTTGATCTTGTAAACGACCAACTAACGGGCAAACATAAGTAGCGCCAGCCTGCATAGCCATATAAGCTTGCTGTAAAGTATAAACCAAATGTACATTTACCATCATTCCATGGTCGCGTAACATTTTGCAAGCTCTAACACCTTCTAATGAAACAGGAATTTTAAATACCGTTTTATTAATATCTAATCCTAAATCTAATTGGCGTTGAGCCTCTTTTAAAATATCTTCCGCAGTATCACCTAAAGCTTCAATTTGAAGCACAGGTACTATTTTTGAAAGTTTTACAATCATGCCATCAATGTCGGTAATACCTTCACGTTGCATAAATGTAGGAGTGGTAGTTAAACCATTTAAAAAGCCTAATTTAAAGCCTTCTTCAATCTCTTTAAGATTGGCTGAGTCTAAATATAATTCCATGAATTTTTGTTTTGTTTCTTTGTTTCTTTTGTAAGCAATAACATAAATTAAATTTATTATTCCAATTTATATTTTGCTGAATACTTTTAATTTATAATTCCTTTTCACTAAAAAATCCATCTTCAAAAGTGAAGATGGATTTATAGAAAAAAATATCCTTTTTATACTGATTTTGGACGGTAAGTGGTTTTTGAAGCTCCCGCGCCTTTTGTACTCGTTTTAGGCGTAGTATTTTTAGGTGCTGTGGCTTTAGGAGTTGCTGTTTTTTTAGCTACTGCTTTTTTAGGTTTTTCTTCTTTTGCTTCTACTTCTACCTCACTTGCATTTTCAACCGCTTCAGTTTTTTCTTCATCCATTAATTTAGAAAAATCCAAAACATCTTTCAAAGCATTATACCAAGTAAAAAACTTCTTAATATCGCTATCATACACGCGTTCGCTATCTAACTGAATCAAATCAACTAAAAATTTACGTTGGGTTTTTGCTTCATCTTTTGCGGTTGGAACACCAGCTGCTGTATGCGCTTTAAACAAAACTTCCGATAATTTCATATCACCGCTTAAAGTGTACATGCTAATATCTTCTAAAATACTTACTCTATCTTGGTAACCAGTAGCAAATTTTTTACCAGCACCAATTGTTTCTAAAATTAATCCATTTTTTGTGCGACCAATAATTTTGTGTAATCCACCTTGGCCCGATACAGCTACAATATCTTTTAATTCCATTAAATCTTTTAAATTTTTTTATTGGGCGAAAGTACCGAATTATTTATTAATAGTAACATATTATGAAAAGGATTTTTTTTGAACACTTAATTACCTGTTTAAAAAACTGTTAACAACTGTATTATTAATAAGTAAAAAATATTTTCTATAAAAATTTTTCAGAAACATATTTTTTGTTATCATTGCACCCCAATTCAATGCCCGGATGGCGGAATTGGTAGACGCACTAGTCTCAAACACTAGCGAGAAATCGTGCCGGTTCGACTCCGGCTCCGGGTACAAAAAAAGTTATAAAACCAATAAACATGGGTTTCACAAAAAGTACAGACAAAACCGTAGAAAATTTAAAATTCTACGGTTTTTTTATTTCAAATCCTCAGTTTCCTTTTGGAATTTTCATAATTTCAATATTAAATTTTTTTGATAAATAATATTGCAACTTCCATAAGCAAAAGAAAAACTACTTGTAAAGCTGTCTTTTTTTATCCATTTTCTTGGTTAAAGTTTGGCATTTTCATAATGCCATTAAAAACATGGTCAGGATATCTAATTGAATCCCCAATCTTGATGAAATCAATTTCATTTTTTTTACGAAGTTTACCTAATGTAGGTAATGAAATTCTAAGCCTTTTAGCTATTTCGCTTTCTTTGTAGAATTTATTAATAATCATGTTTTCAAATATTATATTCAGCACAATTTAATAAGCGACTTGTATCACTAATGTCGTAAATCACTTATGCAAAAGTATTTGAAGGTAGTAATTATTTTTTACGCCTATATTTACCTCTCGTTTGGTAATAATACCTTGAACGATTCTGACTTTTCATGGCATCCTTTTTAGTGCTTACAGGCATGCGGATATGCCCTTTTCTATATTTACCCTTGTAATCAACACTAGGTTTTACATAAACAGGTTTTCTGCCTTTACGCGAATCACTGCTATTGCCACAGGCAACTATTAGTATAAACACAAAAATTACAACCAAATTACGCAGCTTTATGCGATAAAAATATTTCATAGAATAGGAGTCAAAACTAACTATTTATAGCTAGAACAAAAATTTTTTATGCCTTCCTATTATGTATAAAATGAATTGTCTTAAAATTGGTTTACCTATAAAATTGTAAAACATGATTAAGAATACCTTTGTAAATTAATTCTCGTTATAAAAATTTACTGAAATTATGTGGAACCAATAATTAAGTATAAGTTAAAACTATGTTAGGACGATTCCTTCACTAGATTTCGTCATTTTAAGAATTATTGGTATTATTTTTCAAGTAATTAGGCACTAATTTATGTAGCTAAATATAAAAAAATTAGTTGTGCTTTTACTCCAATTCAAACGTAGCATAAAAACCATAAGGAATCAGTCCTTCTTTGCCAAATTTGTTGTAAGGATACCATTTCCCATCGGTTAAAAGTACTTCCATAGCATCAGAATTTGGGAAGATTTTATAATCAAATACATTAGTGTTTAATGCTATATAACCAGGATAGTAATAAGTCATATTTTGCGCCATTCCATATTCCATTTTTAGCAACATCATGTATTTGCTTAGGCTGTATTTTTTGTAATCTGGGTCGTAAAAATTAACAATGTCCATCATGGTTAATTTACCCAAATCAAAATAACTGGCTGCAATTAGCTTTTCACCATCTCTAATGGTTATCATTTGGGTGTCAAATAAAGCAGTTGGCTCCACATCGGGATTACCGTTTAGTATTTGATTTACCGATTCAGGCGCATTGAATGTGATATTGGTTTTGTACTTTTTGTATAGCTCTTCTAATTCAGTAGTAATAATTGCTTGGGTAAGGTTTACAGAAAAACGCTTGTTTTTGCGGTAAATTGATAAATTCTTAACCTCACCAACCTTGGCTAAATTGGTTCTTAACCAAAATACATCTACAATATTGTCTGAAGCAGCATCGTAACAGCAATTATCAGTAAAAATACTGCTTTGCCAGCGGTAATATCCTGCTGCCAAATAACTATCTAAAATGACGCCTTTGATTATTTGCATGTATTGTATTTAATGGTGGTGCTATTTCTGGCTGCAAACTATTAACAAAAAACAAAAACAACAATAATTTATTGAATATTTAGCCATAATATTCAGCAGCTAAATAATGTATGCCTCATACTGATATAGATTTAAATAATTTCTGTGAATACTTTTTGTTTATAATTTAAAGTTTCGAAAAAAATTAGAGTAATAAAATTATTTATTTGGAATATTAAATATAAACCCAACTCCAAATACATTTTCAATACTTAAATTGGAATCATCTTTTATGTATTTGCGTATTTTAGTGATAAAAACATCTAAACTTCTACCTAAAAAATAATCATTTTCTCCCCATAATTCCTTTAAAATATCTTCTCGTTTTAAAACCTTGTTTCTGTTCTTGTATAAATAATTAAGGATATCACTTTCTTTTTCTGTGATTCTTTTTGTGAGACCATTTAAGGATAAAGACTGATTATTAAAGTCAAATAGATATTTGCCTATTGAAATAACTTCCGACTGAGTTTCCTCTTTATTTTCCTTGATTCTACGAATAACCGCTTTCATTTTCCAAAGCAATTCTTCTTCATCAAATGGTTTGGTAATGTAATCATCCGCCCCCAAGTTGTAACCTTTTAATTTATCTTGTTTTAAAGATTTTGCAGTAATAAAAATAATGGGTATGTTTTTATCAATTATTCTGATTTCATTAGCTAAGGTAAATCCATCCATTTTTGGCATCATTACATCTAAAAGGCATAAGTCAAAACGGTTAACTTGGAATGTTTTTAAAGCCAACTCTCCATCTCTACAAAGTATTATTTCAAAACTAGCAGTTTCTA
Source organism: Bacteroidia bacterium (assembly GCA_044239605.1). Lineage (GTDB taxonomy): Bacteria > Bacteroidota > Bacteroidia > UKL13-3 > UKL13-3 > JAAFJM01. The sequence goes on from JBIIBC010000017.1 coordinate 49,844, forward strand.
AATAATCAACCAAAAGTATTCCTAAATTAAGGTCATCTTCTGCTAATAATATGCGGTGTTTTTCTTTAAACATTGGGCAATGAAATGTTAAATATTGTTCCTTTATTGGGTTCGCTTTTTATTTCAATTATTCCTTGATGTATTTCAACAATTTTTTTTACATAAGCTAAACCCAACCCAAATCCTTTTACATTATGTATATCTCCGGTTGGAATCCTAAAAAATTTATCGAACACTTTTTTTTGATATTTTTTTTCAATGCCAATTCCATTATCTGAAACCTCCATCACTAAAAACTTACCCCTGTTGTAAGTGTGAATGGTTATGTCTGGTTTTTCTTTAGCGTACTTGATAGCATTATCAATCAGGTTACACAAAGCATTGGTAAGATGTGTTTTGTCGCCTAATATTACAAATATTTCAGCTAGCAAATTTAATTTTATATTTCCTTGTTGATTCTCAATTTGTATACCTATACATTTTAAAGTATCATTGATTAACTGATGAAAATCTAGTTCCATTTTTTGTAAAGGAATTTCACCTCTTTCTAGTGCGGTCATACTTAAAACTTGCTCTATTTGTGAGTTTAATTTCTCATTTTCTTCGAGTATAATTTCGGAATAATGTTTTATTTTATCAGGTTGCTTATTGGTTGAATCCTTCATAAGCATTTTACTAGCTAAAGCTATGTTTGTTAAAGGTGTTTTAAATTCGTGGGTCATGTTATTCAAAAAGTCTGTGGTATGCTCCCATATTTTTTTCTCTTTTAGCAATGATAAAATGGTTCGCCAAAAAAGAACAAATACAACTAGAATTAGGATTACAGAAGTAATAAATAGGGTGCCCATTTCAGCTATGATAAATTGCTTTTTTTCTGGAAAAATTAATTTCAATTCAACGCCATTATTTCCTGCTAAATTTTGCAAGGGTTTATTAAATATATTATTCGAGAAACTAGTTTCATTATTAGATTTAACCTTTGGTTTTACAACCTCAAAAGTATAATCAATGTAAAAATTATAGAATTTCATATAATACTTAAATAGGGAATCTATTTTATGAATTTCGTTTTTACCTAATTTAGCAGCCACTCCCTCATCATTTTCTACAGCACAAGCGCCAATTTCCTTGCATGCTTGTTCATCGGAGCGAATAGCTTCAGTTGTTTTAGAAAGAACCATATTGGCCTTTTCATTAAACAAATCTTCTTTTATTTTAGCTGTATGCAATATCCAATTCACTTGAATAACTAACAAAATTATTAAGGAAATAGAAGAAATGACGATGAATATTTTAGTTCGACTCTGTTTCATTAGTAGGCTCAAAATTAGGCATTTTATAGGCTATATAATAATATTAACAAGTCAATAACAAACCAATAACTTCTCAGTAACACCAAGCCTTTTGTATAAGAACTACTTTTGTTTCATCAATTAAATAAATCAAAATGAAAAACTACACCATCACATTGTTTTTATTTCTGTTAATAAATTTAGTATTTGCACAAAATTCAAAGTTTGAATACTATGGAAGATTTACTCCAACCATTAAACAAGAAAAATTGAATGAAGTAAATTCTATTACGGATATTTCTCCCCAATTTTGGCGCCATTTAGCAATGTCCAATAATCAACGCAATGAATTAGAAAAAAAAAGAAAAATAGATTATGCATTGGGTTGTTATATGTTTCCACTTGGCGGTTATAATATGGTAGTTGATTATCTTGCTATAGAAATAGTAACTACTAACAATGGCAAATTGACAACCTATAAAAGTACCAGTGATAAATTGACTAAAGAACAAAAAAGTGCTTTAATGAATGCTGATTTGGGTTCAGCTGTTCAAATAAAAATTAAGTTCAAACTTAAAAACAAAGATTATAACACTGACGACATTTATAAAAAGATAATGGAGGGGCAATATTCCATTACAATAGTTCCAGCAATGGAAGCAGAATTTCCAGGAGGTTTTAAACAAATATCGGCCTACTTAAATGATAATTTTTTAAATAAAATTACTCAAAAAGGTAACACAGATAAAATTAGACAAACCAGTTTAAAATTCACTATTAACGAAGAGGGTAAAGTGGTAAATAGTAAAATATTTAACACCTCATCTGATATAAAAATAGATCAATTATTACTTGAAGCAATTAATAAAATGCCAAAATGGAAACCAGCCAAAAATTCGAAAGGAATAAAAGTGAAACAAGAGTTTATTATTCCATTTGGTGGAGGAGGCTGTTAGACAAGGTAAAAATAATTAACCCAAAATAGCGATATAAAATATTTAAAAACATAATAATTATAAAAAAATGAAAACATACAAAGTAACTTTTATAGCAATTGTAAGCATTATTATAGTTGCGTGTAGCACCATGAAGAAGAACATAACAACCTCTGCTCCTTCCCCTCAAACTTATACTCTAGATTCATCTAAAAGTTTAGCCACCCCTAACACTCCTAAAGCACCAAATACTTTTTTATTGAAATCCACAAATGGAATTTATGAACCAGGAATTGAAGAGTTAAAAGCCATTCAATTACAATACAAAGAGACCACTTTACAACAGTTAAAATATGGTCATGCTATTTATACAGAGGGTGCTTGTATAAAATGTCACGATGCGTTAAATATTTATGAGTATAGTGAACCGAAATGGAAAATTATAGTAGATGAAATGGCAATAAAAGCTAAAATATCAAACGAACAAAAGGATGCTGTTTATAAATACGTAATGGCCATTAAAGCTACTCAGCCCAAGTAAGCTAATTTTAAAAATAAGCTATTATCCAATAAATACTGAGCTGTTCATATTTTACTTGCTCAAAAATGCAATAATGCCCAAAGTGTAAATCTTTCTGATTTTATTGCCTTGTCCTAAAACAGGTTTACACCAAAAAGTGTAAACCTTGGACAAAATATCAATGTAAACTAGTTTTAGGAATAAAATCAACTGTAAACCTTTATCAGTATTTATTACATAATACTTAAACTCTTTTTAATAAGTCAAACTGCTTTTTATTGTTTTAATAAATTCAGCTGTTACTTTTTTTATCTCAGCATACTTTTCAGTTTTTTCATTGGTTGGTTCTTTTAAATACAAGCCCCTATTTATTTCAAGCATAATACTTTCCACGTTTTTGTTTTTATTATAATATGCCAACGGTACTATAGCGCCTCTATATGGCCAATCAATTCCTAATGTATAACCTGCTTTTTTAAAAAACTCAATTGATTTATCTATAAAATGTTTTGGTGTATGAAATACATCTGTACCAATATTAAAATCTGGACGTTCCTTATTTTGGTCAAGGTCTCTCATTAATGGAACACTTGGATAAGAATGACAATCTATAATCAGTGCCTTGCCAAAATGCGCTAGTTGATTATTTACAGCAACATTAAATTTATCATGATGCTTCCAGTAATATTCCATCAACACCTTTTCTTTGAATTCAGGAGTCACATTTCTAATAATTTCACCAATATCATTTTTTTCATAAAGAACACCCATTCCAAACTGAGCCATTACTTCTAGCGAATCCTCAGTAAATCTTTCTGGGTCACAAAAAATCCTAGAAAATTCTGCCTTTATCATTTCATCCTCTTCTGAATAAAATAAGTCATCAGTATACCAGTCGGTCAACTTCAGCATTTCATTTTCCAATGATTTCTTATCTACAACATAACCATCCATAATAGGAATATTTGTTGATGAATGGGGTATATGTAGTATTAATTTATTTTCCAAAATCTATTTTTTTAATTAAATTGTCTTATCTAAAACTCAAACATATCTATTTATTCAAAATATACTAACTTTAAGCGTGTTTGTTTAATTATGTTATCCTAAAATAGGTTTACAAGAAAAAGTGTAAAACAAAGACAAAAAACATTGCAAACAAGATTTGGTAATAAACTGTAAAGCTATTTCAAGAATAGTTAATAATAGTCGAACCTCAGTAAGAATAATGACTTTCATTCGCAACAATTAGAAACAATCGAATTCAATAATATTAAATACTATTTTTTCATTTTTCGCCAGAACCAAGGTGCTATGGGATTATTATCTGCCCACAAACCAATTTTAGCTGTTTTTGAATTGAATTCCATTTGTGTCCATAAAGGATTGGTATCATATTCCAAATAATGCCATGCATAACCACCTTTTAAGATTTCTTCATTTAATATCTTGCCATCAGCCATTATCACCATACCAATTTCCCTACCGTATCTATCCTTTTTACTTGTTTCAACAGTTACATATTGGTTAAAGATAAGGTTACTCACAAAATATTTAGCTGCTTTTCCATAGGCTTGCTTTAATTCAGGACAATCAATACCGTGCAGTCTTATTTTGTGCTCTACATTTTTATCATCCAATAAGGTAAATGTATCTCCATCGTGCACACCCACAACCCTACCAAATAAGGCGAAGCTTTGGATAGAAATAGCTAATAATAGCAGTAATAGTATTGATTTAGTTTTCATGTTTTTAATTAAAATGGTCTTATTACGTCCTTACCAAACACAGGACAATTTATTTTATTTACTCTTCCTCCACCCCTCTTCTTACTTCTAAACATATTTAAAAAACTGTTCAAAGCACAAATTTCTTGTTCTGGAACCCAAACCATGCCTAATTCAAAAGTATTTCCATTTGCAGTTCCACTCACATTTATCTCGTAAGAACCAATAATCTTTAATGTTGATACTGGTTGGATTCCTGTAGAAATAATTAATGCATTGATTGCCTTAGTAGTGCTACCCAAGGCGGTGCGAATCCCTAAACCTAAATTTAATGTATTATTGAAATAATATTCTCCTAGCAAAATATTGGTAATAAATTTTGTTCCTGTAAAATCTTGCAAATCAAGTCTTGTAAATATTCTCCCTGAGTTTGAATTAATGGCGGGATTTCTATGCATGGTTATAGCTCCGTATAAAGTATATCGAGCAGGTAAAATATAGGGTGACAAGTATCCTAATTGAGTTCTTCCAAATAAATTATTTCCAGCAAAACCAGCATTCCAAGCAAAAGTTCGTTTCCAATTCCAGCCACTTAAATTCAAGCCAATTCCAATAACAGGTGCATTTGAAAAATCGGAAACAATACTAGAATTAACAGAAGGTCTAACATTACCTAAAATCGGGTCAAATTGGTCTGAAAAAGTGTATTTGCTCCAATCTAAATTTTGAAATACATATCCTATTTTCATTCCTGCCGATACAATCATATTGGATCCTATTCTAATTGGACCAATTCCTAAAACCCCTTCTACCTTATTTGTAGCTAAAAATCCATCCCCTTGATTTTCATTTGATGCTATTAAACCCAATCCAATATTTGCATTACATAAACTATAATCCATTGAAAAATTAGAACTATTAAATGGCCCTTTTATTGGTCTATATAAATTTCTATGAAACAAATTTGCCCTAAATTTTCCTACACCATCATTTCCAGCAAAAGCAGGATTTAATTCCAACCTATTATAATAAAACTGACTGTGAACAGGATCTTGAGCTTTTACTAAAGAAATAAAAGTCAAAATCCATAAATTTAATATTATAACTCTAAATCCCATCTATCTTATTAATGTAACATTACCCTTTGTATGAAAATTACCATCATCTAACTTCATTCCTTTCCAGGCCTTTCCGTCAGTATATTCAGCATCAATTACCCAAACATAACTTCCTTGTGGGCATGGAATACCAACTCTATCATTTCCATCCCAACCAAATTTAGGTTCACCTTTTTCTGTTAATTCTGTGCTCTCCCACATTAAGTCACCCCATTTATTAAATACCCTAACGTGATAAAACTTTAATTCAATACCAATTGGTTTAAATTCATTGGCTCCACCTTCGCCTAAGGTAGGAGTAAATGCATTTGGAACATATAATCCATTCCAATAAGGAGGTAATTCAATGTTTTGTGATACAAATGAATCACAACCATCAATAGAAACAATTTTAAGAACTATTTCCAAAATTCCTGAATCAGCGTCATCAAATCTAAATGTTGAATTTGAACCTCGTCCAATTAGTTTTGTTCCGTAATACCATTCATAAGTTTTTACACTATCGGTTTTAGAATTGAACACAACTGTTCTGTATGGTTTTTTATCGGTTATTAACTGAGAAGTAAAAATAGGAACTGGTTTTGCAAAAACAGTAACGTCTTTTAAAGAATTAATTGAATCAAAACAAACCGTACCTGCTTTAACAGTTAGTTTTACTTTATATTTACCCGAAATCAAATATGTATGCTTTGGACTAAACGAAGTGTCTGTTTCACCATCACCAAATTCCCATAAATAACTAGTACCATACTGACTTTTATTGATAAAAGTAACTTGCAATGGAGGACAGCCACTTTCAGGTGTAAAGTCTAATGCCGCTTTAGGTGTTTGATAAACAAAATACTCGCTTTTAGAGGTATCGTAACAACTAAATTGATTATTGCTTATTAATTGTATTGGATAAGAACCCACATTAGAATAAATGGTAGTTGGATTTACATTAGTAGAATTATTTCCATTACCAAAATTCCATAAAAAATTATTTGCTCCAACTGAAAGGTTGGTAAATTTAACTGTTACTGGTCCATTGCAGGTATCTTTTGGTGTGTAACTAAAAGCTGATGTTGGAACAGGGAAAACGACAAATTGTTTGGTGATAGAATCGATACAACCTAAGGAAGTTTGTGCTAAAATTTTAACAGTATAAGTACCACCAAATTGGTATAAATGAGTAATACTTGAGCCTGCTCCAGTGTTATTATCACCAAAATCCCAATTAAATATATTGGTTTGTGGCGAGCTAGCACTCAATTTAAATATATGATAGGCACAAGCCTGATTGGTGTCGGCTGTTAGTGTAATTACTGGAATAGGCAATACATTGATGGTATCATATTTAATACTTATACAGCTATTGTAAAATGATTTTAACATTACTGTTATGAATTTTTTACCTTCTGAACTATAATTATGAATTGGATTGAAAGCATTTGAGGTATCTCCATCTCCAAAATACCAAGTAATTACACCACTATCTTTCAAATTAGCATTAAACTGAACAGGATTTTTTATGCAAATATTAGGTGCCGATTTACTAATAGTAAATTGGGGATTTGGTAATACAGAAATTATTACAAAACTAGTATCGAAACTACAACCATTATTAACATATTGATATGCATAAAATGTTCCTGGTTTATTGTACTGATGAGTTGGATTTTTTAATAATGAAGTTATGCCATCACCAAAATTCCAACTAATACTATTTCCGCCAGTTGAATTATCATAAAAATTAACCATTAAACCTTCGCAACCTGCGTTACCAGATGTAGTAAAAAATGACTTAACCGTATTTGGGAAAACTTTGATAGTTTTTTCCATGGTATCAATTCCACAGGTATTTGTTGCTATCAGTTTTATTTTAAAATAGGATATGGTGTCAATTGTTCGATAGGTAATTGGTGTTTGTAATGGCGCAAAACGTAAACTGCTATCACCATTTCCAAAATACCATTTATAATTTATTGGTAACCCAACAGACTGATTAATCATGTATACTGGTAATGGTGAGCAACCAGAATCAGCACTTGTTAAAAAGATAGCAATTGGTTTTGGTAAAACTTTAATAGAATCATTTTTTTGATATACTCCACAAAAATTTGAAACTGTTAAACTCATGTAATAAGTAGTATCTTGAGTTCTACTTTGCAAATAATTAACAGTTGGTGGAGTAATCAAATTACTCGTAGCACCATTGCCAAAATTCCATAAAAACTTTGCCTTATAAATATTCGTTGAAAGGTTACTAAATGTCACTGCTAATGGACTACATCCAATTGAATCAGATTTAGAAAAATTAACGGTTGGAGGTGTTTGAACTGTTATTTTACTTGTATCATAACTGGTTTTACAGCTATTGGTTGCCTTTAGAATTATAGTATAAGTTCCTTCAATAGGGTAAGGATGGTGAATGGTTGAATCAATGGTAGAAATGAGTTGGGTACCATCGCCAAAATCCCAATAAAAAGTATCTACACTACCAAACGATTTGTTTAAAATAGTCAATTTAGTAGGGTTTACAGCGTTAGAACAAATTAAGGTATCGTTCAGTTTAATTTTTGCAAATGCACTTGCTTTAACCTTTATGGTTTTAAAAGTAGTGTCTTTACATCCATTAGCCGAAGTGGATATTAATTGAATTTCATATGTGGTGTCTTGATAAATACTTCCAATAAACGTTTTTGTAAAAGTATCGGCATTGTTAATTTGAGAATTTCCATCGCCAAAATTCCAAAAATAGGAAGCAGGTGTTTTAACTGTTGTTGAATTATAAAATATAACACTCAATGGAGAACAACCTGAATCTTTATTTAAAGTGAAATTACTAATAGGTAAAGGGAAAACTTTGAAAGGTTTAATTATGGTATCAAAGCAACCTGCTATAGTTTGAGTAATTAATTTAATTGGGTAAATAGAATCAATTGTACCTTTGTGAGAAGGGAATTTAATGGACGTATTTATCATATTTGGATTATTGATAATTACATTTGGTTCTGTGCTTGTCCAACTAAAAGTATTGGCATACTGAGCAGTATTATTGGTACTAATAATTACAGGTGCGCATGAACTATCGGCAGAAAAATTAAATGATGAAATTGGACGTGTTGGTATTCTAATTGTTTTTTTAACACTGTCAATACACCCATAAGCACTTCTAATCTTTAACCATATTTGATAAAATTTATTTGCTCCTGTTTTATTGTCAGGAAAACTAATATTAGTACTTGAATTAGCGGTATCGTTCAAAATACTTACAGCATCAGGTCCAATCACTTTCCATTTAAAACTTGTAATATCATATATAGGAATATTAGCACTTAAATTAGTAACATTTAATAGGTTTGGATAACACAAAACAGAATCACTTAAAAATAAATCAGGACGTGGCAAAGGTTTTATGATTATTGGTTTGGTAATTGAGTCGCTGCAGCCTGTTCCACCTGCTGTAATTACTAGTTTTACTGAGTCAATTTTATCATTTACACCATAATTATAAAAAGTAAAATTTGGTTCTTTTAAAGTTGAAGTATCTATATTAGAAGTTATATCTCCAAAATCCCATTTGTATGTCAATCCTGAGCTTGGAGAAGAGGTATTTATAAATTTAACGAGTAAATTAGTACATCCTATGCTATCATTAGCTATAAATCTAGGAACAGGATTGGCTATTGTCCTGAACCATACTTGCATCGTATCATTTTTACAACCATTTTTACTTATTGCTACTAGTTTTATTAAAACACTGTCATTTTGGTTAACGATGGTATAACCAGGGAAAATAATGTTACTTCCTAAAGAAACATTATTTACAAACCATAGGTAACTACTATTAGCATTAGGGTAAGGAATAGCTTTTACATTTGTAGCTGTAATTTTAAATGGTGCACAAGAAGTGGTTTGTAAAGTATCGAACAAAGCTTTAGCATTAGGCCTAACAATAACTGAATCAGTTAAAGTATCCTTACATCCATGCTTCGAAGTAGCAATTAACCTAATATTATAAAGTGCATCTACAACACTTGTATTAGTAAAAGTTCCAGTTGTGTTCGTGTCTGTAAAATTTGTATTTAAGTAAGTCCATAAGTATGACATACTACTTAATGATTCACCATTTTTAGCATCAGAGGTATTGGTGAAATTAACCAACCTAGGTCCACAACTGTCTTTAGTAACTGTAGTAAAAGCAGCCTGAGGCTTAGGGTAAATGGTTACCAACCTAGTGGTAGTGTCCAAACAAGTTGTTCCTGTTCTTGTAGCTGTTAATTTTATTCTATAATCAATCGAATTATTTGTATTGTTTACTGGAAATAAGATACTCGGGTTTTGACTGGTAGCAGTTGTAAAACTTAAAGAAGGCGTGCTACTCCAACCCCAAGTTGAAGTTAAAGAAGTGGCGTTTGATATTAAAACATTTGCTGGACCACACATTGTTTGAGGAACTGTAAAAACAGCCAATGGTCGCTTTAAAATTGTTATAGTTTTAATAGTATCATGTATACAACCATTTACACTTGTTACTCTTAAACGTACTGTATTTGTGCTATCATTTCCAGTT
>JBIIBC010000018.1:0-58461 GCA_044239605.1 Bacteroidia bacterium
CTTTGCAAGTGGTGTTTACTTAGTACAAGTAGAAACAGAAGGTAAAGTTTCAACTCATAAAATTAACATTGTTAAATAATTAAACCTTTCAAAAATAAAAGAGGTGCTTTTCGAAAGGAAAGCACCTTTTTTATTTATATTTGAATAAATGAAAGCAGTTATCGATTTAGGTTCCAATACTTTTAATCTTTTAATAGCAGATATAAAAAATAATCAGCTCAATGTAGCAGTCAACTTAGAGTTTCCTGTAAAAATTGGAAGAGGAGGTTTAGTTGATAATGTAATAACCGATGCGGCCATGCAAAGAGCTATAACTGCTTTGAGTCAATTTAAAAGTTATCTAGATAGATTTAAAATAACAGATATTACTGCTTTGGCTACCTCAGCTATTCGCAATGCATCTAATGGCAATCTATTGGCGCAACAAGTAAAAGAAATGTTTAATATTAATATTTCTATAATTGATGGAATAAAGGAGGCTGAGTTTATTTACAATGGTGCTGCTAATTCATTTAAGCTTCCTAATGATGAAATTTTAGTTATGGACATTGGTGGTGGAAGTGTGGAGTTTATTATTGGAAGAGGTCACCATATAATTTGGAAGCAAAGTTTTGATATTGGTGCAGTAAGATTGGTTGAAATGTTTAAGCCACAAAATCCGCTAAACCCGGTTGATATTGATAATATAAAATCTCATGTTTTAAAAACACTCAACCCTTTAAAAGACGAACTTTTTAAATACCCATTAAAAATCTTGGTAGGAACTGCGGGTAGTTTTGAAACAATGGTAGATGTGGTAATTAAAGATTTAAGGGTTATTCCTAATTCGTTATCAAAAAATGCTTTTGAAATTCCGCTTCAGGAATTTGAAGTTTTTAAAGAAATGATGATTAAAACAACTATAGAACAACGTTTAAAGTTCAAAGGTATGTTAGATTTTAGAGCAGAATACATTCCCATTGCATCAATTTTGATTGAAATTATTTTAGAAATGGCAAGCATAAAAAAATTAGTTTGCTCTAATTATTCTATGAAAGAAGGTGCACTATATAGTATGTACTAAAATGCTTTTAAAGCATCGTAAATCTTATTTACAGGCAAACCCATTACATTATAAAAGCAACCGTTAATTTTCTCTACGGCCGTATATCCAAACCAATCTTGAATACCGTAACTTCCTGCTTTGTCGAATGGTTTATAATTTTTTATGTAATGCCAAATTTCATCATGTAAAAGTTGCTTAATATTTACTTCGCTTCTGTCGTAAAGGGTAACAGTTTTGTTGTTCGATTTCAAGCAAACTCCAGTAAATACTTCATGGGTGGTACCACAAATTTCTTTCAACATCTCAAACGATTCTTGCTCAGTTTCTGGTTTATTTAAAACATGATTATTTACCCAAACTACGGTGTCGGCAGTTAGTAAAATTTCATTTTCGTTTAACGTTAAAGGAAATGCGTCAGCCTTTTTGTTGGCCAAATAAGTAGGAATTTCATGTTTAGTTAATTGGCTTGGAAATGATTCATCTACCTCGTAAGTAATAACTTCAAAAGGTAATTCTAATCCTTTTATTAACTCTTGTCTTCTTGGCGATTTAGAAGCCAAAATTATTTTTATATTTTTCAACAACATTTGCTTAAAATTCTAATGCTAATTTATTGGCTAATTCTTGTAAATCGTTAATCACTTTTTCGTTTAAAGGAATTCCTGATGCTAACCTTTCTTTTTCTAATAAAAACTCAGGTTCACCTGGAATTATTACATGTTGATTCTTGTCTATTCTGTTCGCATTTTTAAAGGAATCAATCCAATTATCAATATGATTTTTAAAATCATCGGCAGGTCTAAATGCATCAATGCGCATGGCACCTAAAAAATGCCCAATTCCATTTCCTGGTAAATTTTCTAAAGGATTTAAAAAAGCCACAAATGGTGGAACCCAAGGGCCATAGTTTCCGCCACTTAATACACCACATAAAATATCAACCAAACTAGCTAAACCATAACCTTTATGTCCGCCTAGAGGCAATAACGAGCCTCCAGTTGAAAGTTCATTAGCATTGGTCGATTCTTCACCATCTTTGGTTTGCACCCAATTGTTAGGAATTGGTTTACCTGTTCGCTGCGCAATTTCAAGCTTTCCATTTGCAGCAGCGCTTGTTGCCATATCAATCACTATGGGTAAGTGTTTTCCTGCCGGAAATGCATAACAAATGGGGTTTGTACCTAACATACGCTGCTTGCTGTATGTTGGAGCTACTAATGGACTTGCATTGGTCATGGCAATTCCAATCATATTATTGGGCAATGCTTTCATGGCATGGTATGCAGCTATGCCAAAATGATTACTGTTTTGAATAGCCACCCAACCTGTACCCACGTTTTTAGCTTTTTCAATGGCTATATCCATGGCTTTTGGTGCAACTACCAAACCTAAACCTTGGTCTGCATCAATAGTGGCAGTACTAGGTGTTTCATAAATAATTTTATGTTGCGCATTCATGTTGGCTCGGTTGGCTTTGTAAAGTCTAACATAACCACTTAAACGAGCTACACCGTGTGAATCTATCCCGCGTAAATCGGCAGCAATAAGCACATCAGCAGCTTGTTTGGCATCTTGCAAATTCATACCACATTTTATAAAAACTTGTTCGGTAAAGTGTAATAAACGTTGGTGGGAATAATTCATTTATATATAAAATATTGAAAAAGAAATTACCATTTTTTGTAAAATAAAAAATCTGTGAAAGATGGTTTTTCGTCCATCAATTCACAGATTTTATAATCTTTAATTATTGAAATTATTTTCTATCGCCTAAAACTCGTAACAAGTACAAGAATAAATTGATAAAATCCAGGTACAAGGTTAATGCACCCATGATAGAACCTTTTTTAGCTTGTTCTCCATCTAATTGAGTAGCCATTATTTTTAGTTTTTGAGTATCATATGCAGTTAATCCTACAAAAATCATCACACCTGCATAAGATATAATATAGTTAAGCGTTGAGCTTTGTAAAAAATAATTTACTACTGTAGCAATAATTAGTCCTATTAAACCCATCATCATAATGGCACCAAAACCACTTAAATCTTTTTTAGTAAAAAAGCCTGCCAAACTCATTACAGCAAAAGTACCAGCAGTAATAAAAAATGTTGAGGCAATAGAACTGGCCGTATAAATAATAAAAATGCTCGAAAGAGTAATTCCACTTAAAACAGAATAAAGAATAAACATAATAATAGCAGTTGTGTAACTTAATTTAGAAACACGTGCACTTAAATACCAAACTACTCCAAGTTGAGCTAAAATTAAACCCATAAACATGTATTTGGTGCCGAATACTATGCTTAATAATTGTTCTGACGAGGCTACATACATGGCTACAATACCTGTAATAAATAAGGCTAAAGTCATCCATGAATAAACTTTAGTCATAAAAGCACCCACCACACTTTGGGTTTGGGTCGATGAAATTTGTGAGTTTTCCATTTTCTTGATTTTTTTAGTTAAATAATTTGTTGCAAAATAAGTTATTTTAGTTCAATTAGTTCATGTGCATTTTAGGAAACCTAAATATTTCACTATCGTGAACCAATATTGTATGTATTTTATAAGTAATAAATTCGTACAACGGTAATTGTTGAATTAAAGTTTCTGCCTCTGCTTCAGTTTCGGTATTAAATATTATCCAACCTTTTGTACGCTCTTCATTAATGGTGTAACTTTGAATTTTACCTTGATTAATTAAAACACTTATAAAAGCTCTGTGACTAGGAATTTTCCGCATAAAATTATTATCTATTTCGTAAGGCAATTTTATTTCAACCATGAATACCATAATTTCTTTCTTTTTTATTTAAATATAAGTAACCACTTTTGTCAATTGCTATGCCAAATAAAAGTAAATATACCAAAATGATAAAAGAAGAAGCCAATAGGCTTGGCTTTAGCTTTGTAGGTATTAGTAAAGCGGAGTTTTTGGCAAGCGAAGCACCTAAGTTGGAGAAATGGCTCCATGAAAATAAAAATGGCAAAATGGCTTATATGGAAAATCATTTTGACAAGCGTTTAAATCCTACTTTATTAGTTGATGGGGCTAAATCAGTTATTAGTTTGATGTATAATTATTACACAACTGATACGCAAAAAGACCCACAAGCTCCTCAAATTTCAAAATATGCATATGGGCAAGATTACCATGATGTTGTTAAAGAAAAGTTGGTTGAATTGTTATTGTTTATTCAATCAAATATTGGTGAAGTAGGGGGTAGGTGTTTTGTTGATTCAGCTCCAATTTTAGAGCGAGCTTGGGCTGCCAAAAGTGGATTGGGTTGGATTGGCAAAAATGGTAATTTAATAAATAAAGGTCATGGCTCCTTTTACTTTTTGGCAGAGTTAATTATTGATTTGGATTTAGAGTACGATAGTAAATTGGCTACCAATTATTGCGGAACTTGCACGGCTTGTATTGATGCTTGTCCTACCGAAGCCATTGTTTCACCAACTGTGGTTGATGGCAGTAAATGCATCAGTTATTTTACCATTGAGTTAAAAGAAGCCATTCCTGCCGAAATGAAAGGAAAGTTTGATAGTTGGGCTTTTGGATGCGATGTTTGCCAAGATGTTTGCCCTTGGAATAGGTTTTCAAAACCTCATAACGAACCTAAATTTTTGGCAAAGCCCGAACTTTTAAACATGACCAATAATGATTGGCTGGAGATTACTGAACAAGTATTCAGTGAGTTATTTAAAAAATCGCCAGTTAAGCGAACCAAATACAACGGATTGAAAAGAAATATTGACTTTATAAGAAACTAAACCCAATGATAAATTTGTACCGCTTTATTTTTACTAACTTAATTGTATTAAGTTTTTATGTAAATGCCAATGCGCAAGATTCTCTTAAAGTTAAAAAGAAAGTTGTAAAAATGTTTCCTGTAGAGGAATCTAAAAAGTTATTGCTTCATAAAATGGATCCTAATAATTTTAACTTTGGAGTTGGTATAGATGGGAACTTTAATTTAATTGGTGCCAATTTTGGTAATAGAGTAGGAAATTTTATGCCAAGAATGAGTATTTTTTTTACAAAACCTCTTAATAAATTTTACATAAATAAATTTATAAGTATGTGGGATTATTCTGTAGAACCAGTAGCTGTAAATTTTATTGAAAGTAGAGATAAAACTACCGACAATCAATATGGTGGTTATTACTTCGATCCATCGTTTTCATTTCATTTTGTGCCTGACAGAAGCAGTGCAGATTTTAGGTTGTTATTTGGTTTTAGACCATCTTATTTAATGTATAGCTATTCTCAAACACTCCAAAATGGAACGTATAGTTTGGTTCAAGGTGGATTAGAATCAAACAAAAATAAAGCGGGAGATATTGATTTGGCAGGTATGTTTGGTTTTAGTTTTAAGTTTAGTCAAATTGGTAATTTTGAAGTAAAATATGTGCATAGTTTTACAAATAATAATACCGTTAACTATGTACAAGGACGACCAAATACTTTGGAAGTGGGCGTAAAATTAAGTGCCGTTCAAATTGGGAGAGCTCTTTTTGATGCCGATGCCGAAATGAAAAAACAAGTATTAAAATTAAATAGAGGTACTTTATTAATTATGTTCCCTACGCCTAATATTAATGAGGTAAATGCTTTAAAACGTATGGGTAGATTTGATGATGCCAACCAACTTTATTTTTTACAAGAATTAACTAATAAAATGGTTATTGAAAAAATGAAGGTTGAATATAAATACAGTAAAATATTATTTTTTTCTGATACATCAATCAATAAAATATTGGCCAAAAATTTTACCAATGTATTTATCAATGAAAATTACGAATCAATTGAAAAGCCCGTAACCTTTGATTCTACCAATTTTTTAATTGCTTCTTTTTGTTTTGATATTTCGGAGTATTCAAGTCGTAATAAGTTAGCTTATGGGCTGCATGTTTATGATGATAAAATGCAATTATTGTCAAAGCCATTTAATACCATGCGAAACGATATGGGATTGGTACAAGGTAATAATGTAATAGCCGATTTATTGGGTAAAAAAACATTGTTTACTCCGCAAGAATATGAAGCAGTGGTAAGAAAGTTTAACGATAGGTTACTTAAAAGCAAATTGGCTACGGATGAATAAGTAGTTAACTTAAATTTCTCTCTAGTTTGTATTTACAATCCTATTCAAACATTAAAAAAATTTGTAACACGCTTTTTAGCACGCCTCAATAAAGCAAATCTATTTAAAGGTATAGATGTTTTTCGCATTGCAAATGCTAATAGTAATAATTGCGGTTTGCAAAACCGCATCAGCTGTTAATTTACCTTTGTCAAAGTTTGAAACTTTGACAAAGGTTTTCCCGTAATATTTGTTCGTTATTCAATATTCGTAATTCATTATTCGATATTGGTTTAACAGTCTGACGCCTTGCCTTAGCAAACCTTTACGCAATCGTCTGACTGTATTCTTCGAATTTCGAATTTATTTTTTCGAATTTCTTCGAACTTCGAACTATGAACTAACGAAGCAATGTTACTGATCCTTTTTGGGTTTGGGGTAAAAAGCCTTTGTACTGATAATTTATTAAAACTACATACACACCTAAGCTGCTGTTTTTGGCATCCCAAGCTTTGGTGGGGTTGGTGGTGGTAAATACTTCGTTACCCCAATTATCAAATATTTTAAACTCGTATTGGAGTAAGTTTTTGGTTTTAAATATGGGTTTATAAGTATCGTTTAGGTTATCGCTATTAGGGGTAAATGCATTGGGTATAAATACTTCGGCTTTGCATAGTTCATCTACAGCTATGCTTTTGGTTTGGGTGCAGTTAAAACTATCGGTTACGGTTAGGTTATATATTTGGGCTTGTTGGCTATACACTGTTTTGGTGGTTTCGCCTGTGGGCTGCCAAAGGTAAGTTTTAAATTTTGCGCCTGCATCTAGCAGTATTTGGGGCACATCTTCAAAACAAGTGGTGGTATCGGTTATGGGTATTTGAATGGCCGGCTTTTGGGCAATGCTAACGGTATCGGTTAAGGTACAAGTATTTTTGGTTACTGTTAACCACACTTTTATGTTACCATTTAACAAATCAACTCCATTAACTAATAAACTATTAACTAAAGAACCATTATGCCATAAATAACTATTATTAGCAGTAGCGGTTAAGGTTAAATAGGGTTGGTTAAAACAGAAAAAGGTATCTTTAGGTAAACCTGTGCTAATGGATTGATTGATGATATTGATACTATCCCACATATACACCGTGCCGCCATACAGCCAACTTTTTACCCAAACCAAACCCGGTTGGGTAAAGTGGCGCAGTTTATCGGTTTTATTGCCATCAAACCATTCAAAACTATCTGCTTGCGCCACTGCACCTAGCTGCAAAGGTGCATTGCTGCATAAAATGCTATCGTAATAATGGGTTGTATTTTGAGGGATGAGGGATACATCGTCTATGAAGTATGATGCATCCTCAACTGCTTTATTGAGCCATGGTTCTGGATAACCGTAGGTATTATAAAATTTGGTGCCTGCGTAAGGATTAAAAGTTCCAATTAACGCATATTGTTCAGTTCCATTAGCTTCAAAGGTGCCACTTACTTCCATCCAATTGATGGTATCACTTAGAATGTTGTTTGGGTTATTATTTATTTGGGCAGGTAACTCTATATAATTATCATTTTTCATTTTTGGTATAGAACCACAAAATAACATACCCATATTAGAGATGGTTAAACCTCTTAAAGGCCCAGAATTAAATTTATCGCAAGCGGCACAATAAAAACTTCCTTTATATATCAATCTTTTAATACATTTTTCTTTTAACCTGTTGCACATATAGTCATTTTTAAATCCTTCATTATTTGTGTAATGAAATGTAGCAACATGAAATGCAGCATGAGCATTTCCACTTTTAGTTAATTGATAACTACCACCATTAATTGGCACTCCAAAGCCAAAAGGGAATGGTAAAGAATTGGAATAAATATTAGAACAACTATTATGATAAGTTGGAGCAAAATGTCCGCCAAACCCAAACCATTGAAATGCATTTAAATTGGAATCTAAGTACGTTGTTTCAGTAGGACAATTTTTATACTCCTCAAAACTTGGATTTAATACTAAGTTAGGTTGGGCATTTATTAATTGCACAAATAATAATAAAAATAGAAATAAAGTAAAGTACTTCATACCATACAAATTTGGTAAAACTATTGGAAAAAACCTATTCAATTTTGAGAATTTACCTTTGTCAAAGTTTGAAACTTTGACAAAGGTTTTCCAGTAATATTTGTTCGTTATTCAATGTTCGTTATTCATTATTCGATATTGGTTTAACAGTCTGACGCCTTGCCTTAGCAAACCTTTGCGCAATCGTCTGACTGTGTATGGTTCTAAATTTGAATTTAGTTTTTCGATATTGGTTTAAATAAAAAACTAAGTACTTCGAACTGTGAACTTCGACCTATCAACTATCTTCCAAAAACCATTTCCACAATCCAACAAATCATTTAACTTTGAAATTTTCAATACCACAATCAACAAATCAAAAATCGCTAAATCAACAAATAACAAATGCAATCCATCAACCTTTCGCAATTACTTTATAAAATAGACGAAACTTTACAAAGTCAGTTTGGTTACCAAACCTTTTGGATTAAAGCCGAAATTACCGATGTAAAAAAGTATGAATCTAAACGTTGGTGTTTTTTGAAATTAATCGAAAAAAAAGACGAGCAAATTATAGCCGAAATGAAAGCCACTGCTTGGAGTCAAGGTTATGTGTTTATTGAACAATTTGAGCGATTAACCCAACAGCCTTTTACCAACGGATTGCAAATAGTATGCAAGGTAAAAGTTAAATACAGCATTAAATACGGTTTAAGTTTCGATGTGCTAGAAATTGATAACAGTTTTGCTTTAGGACAAATTGAACTACAAAAACAAGCCACTTTAAAACGTTTGGTGGATGATAGCAACGGACAAATTATAAAAGACGATGAGCAATATTTTACTCCTAACAAACGTTTAAAATTGCCCATTGTTATTCAGAAAATTGCTTTAATTACTGCTCAAAACAGCGATGGTCAGCGCGATTTTAAGAACGAATTATTGAATAATAATTATGGTTACGCATTTCAAGTAGATGAATATTTATGTCAAATTCAAGGTGATAATGCGCACGAAAACATCATCAAACAATTTGAGCAAATATTTGCAAGCAATATTCAATATGATTGTGTGGCTATGGTAAGGGGAGGAGGGAGCGAAACCGATTTTAAACCCTTTGAACAATACGAATTAGCTAAGTTAGTTGCCTTTTACCATATTCCTGTTTTTACAGGCATTGGTCACGATAGAAATACTTCCATAGTTGATTTAATGGCGCGTCAATTAAAAACACCCACCAAAGTTGCTGCTCATATAGTTGACCATAATTTTATGTTTGAAAACAATTTGCTGTATCAGTTTAACCAAATAGAACAAACCATTGCCTTAAAAATAGATAGAGCCAAACAAAACTTGGTTAATTTAAAACGTTTGTTGCAAAGTTTAGACCCAGAAAATGTATTGAAAAAGGGATATGCTTTGGTCAAACTAAACAATAAAATAGTGAGCAACGCCAATCAGTTAAAAGCAGGCGATGAGTTAGAAACTTATATTAAAGATACCAGAATAGTGAGTGTAGTTTCAGAGGTTCAATAGGCAATTAGCAATAGACAATAAGCAATAGGTAATGAGCAAGGGGAGTTGGGAGATGATAAATATGCAATAAGCAAAAAGTATCGCTTCGCCCGATAACTATCGTTGGTTATAGAAAATATAGTAATCAGCAAAAAATCAATTACCGTTCTCCCGAAAGCTTTCGGGATTAGCCAACGGAAAAAGCAATTCAGCAATAAAACAATTTAACAATCCAACAAAAAGACCTGCAATCGCTCGCATCTTGCGAGTGATTTTATAATAGGCGTCTCGCCATTTATTTAACTTTATGATGTTAGTAAGAGGCATATTAATAAATTCACAAGCGGGACGCTAGCGAATGTGAAAAACCTCACACCAAATGAGTGCGTTAGGCTCTTATTCTGCGCAGTATCAGAGTATCACTTTTTCGAAATTAGAATTTATTTTTTCGAATTTCCCTAACCTATCTCTTCCAACTTTTTCTGCAATGCAAACATTTCATCCCGTAGGCGAGCAGCTTCCATAAAGTCCATGTCTTTAGCCGCTTTTTGCATGCGTTTTTGAGTTTCGGCAATCATTTTATCTAATTTAGGTTTGCTCAAATATTCTAAAATTGGATCAGCAGCTAAATTCAATTCTTGTGGTTCCACATACGCTTTTGGTTCTGGTGCTAAAATGGTTCTTGCATCAGCCAATTCAGTTTGTTTTAAAATTTCCTCACGACTACGTTTAATGGTTTTGGGAGTAATGCCATGCAAAGTATTGTAAGCAATTTGTTTGTCTCTTCTTCTGTACGTTTCATCGATAGTGCGTTGCATACTGCCCGTTACTCTATCGGCATACATAATTACTTTACCTCTATCGTTTCTTGCAGCACGGCCAATGGTTTGCGTTAACGACTTATCGTTTCTTAAAAATCCTTCTTTATCAGCATCCATAATGGCTACCAAACTTACCTCAGGTAAATCCAAACCCTCGCGCAATAAATTTACGCCAATCAAAACATCAAAAATACCTAATCGTAAATCGCGTAAAATATCAACCCTGTCTAAGGTTTTAACATCGCTGTGAATGTATTGGCATTTAATATTTAATTTGGTCATGTATTTACTCAACTCTTCGGCCATGCGTTTGGTTAATGTAGTAACCAAAATTCTATCTCCCATTTTTATGCGCTCATCTATTTCGTCTAATAAATCATCAACTTGATTTAAACACGGACGAACCTCAATAGTTGGGTCAAGCAAACCAGTAGGACGAATAACTTGTTCCACTACCACACCTTCAGCTTGCCTAATTTCGTATTCAGCCGGAGTGGCACTAACGTAAACCGTTTGCCCAATCATGCCTTCAAACTCGTTAAACTGCAAAGGCCTATTATCCATTGCCGAAGGCAACCTAAAACCATATTCTACCAAATTTTCTTTTCTACTTCTATCGCCACCATACATGGCACGCACCTGAGGAATACTTACATGGCTTTCATCAACCATTAAAATAAAATCTTTTGGAAAATAATCTAAAATACAAAATGGCCTATCTCCCGGATTACGTTTATCCATGTATCGACTATAATTTTCAATACCACTGCAATAACCCAACTCTCGCATCATTTCCAAATCAAAATTGGTACGTTCTTCTAATCTTTTTGCTTCTAAGTGTTTTCCAATCGATTTAAAATATTCAATTTGCGCAACCAAATCATCTTGAATTTCGCGCATGGCATCGTGCAATTGTTCTTTTGGTGTAACGTAAATGTTTGCTGGAAAAATAGCGCAATCCTCAACTGATTCTTGTTTTTTACCACTCACAGGGTCAATGATATCAATGCTTTCTATTTCGTTTCCAAAAAATGAAATGCGAAAAGCAAAATCAGCATAAGCAGGAAACACGTCCAACACATCGCCTTTTACCCTGAAGTTACCTCTGTTAAAATCGGCTGTGGTGCGGCTATACAACGAATCGACCAAAGCATACAACACTGTATTGCGAACAATTTTTTGTCCAACATGCAAACGTACAATACTGCTTTCATAATCTTTAGGATTACCCGCTCCATAAATACAACTAACCGAAGCTACTACCAAAACATCTCTTCTACCAGAAAGTAAAGCTGAGGTAGTAGAAAGACGCATTTTTTCTATTTCTTCGTTTATGGCTAAATCTTTTTCTATATAAGTGTTGCTCGAAGGAATAAAAGCCTCAGGTTGGTAATAATCGTAATACGAAACAAAATATTCAATTCTGTTTTCAGGAAAAAACTGTTTAAACTCGCTATAAAGCTGAGCTACCAAAGTTTTGTTATGACTTAAAATTAAAGTAGGTCTTTGTACTTGAGCAATTACATTGGCCATGGTAAACGTTTTACCACTACCTGTTACCCCCAATAATACTTGACTTTTATCGCCACGGTTCAAACCTTCAACCAATGATTTAATGGCAGTAGGTTGATCGCCTGATGGCACATACTCGCTTGTTAACTTAAATTCCACATTACAAATTTATGGTATTTTGGGGTTTGAATTTAAAATATTAACCATTCTAGTTTACTTACTTTTAAAGCTCATTTTTTTAAAATTAAATAATTGTATTTTTCCTCCAATTGGTTTTGTAAATATTATTTCATTTAATTGCTTAAAAATGATTCTATCATGAAAAACAAAAAACTTAAAACTATTCTTTTTACTATTGCTATAGGTTTGATAGGTAATCAAAATGCTGTTGCACAAATTGGGGCGGGCATTGGTTTTTTTATTCCATCTACTGGTTATGTAGCCAATGTTTTTGGTCCTTTAAGTTTACGGGGTGTTGGTTTTTCCATCAATAAAATTTTTACAGTTCAAACAGGTTTTACCGTTTATAGTATGCCTGGCAATGCCGTAACTCATTTGCCATTTAAAGCCAAAGAACCACTTTTTGGCGCTTCTACCACGCTACTAGTTCCATTAGAATTTGGCTTAGGAACTCGTATTGGCAATTTTTCAATTTCAGCTTGTGCAGGTGGCTTTATGTTTTATAATTTTACACACAGGTTAGACAAAGGAAACTTTGATAGAGCCATAAGCGAATACGAAGGTTGGGATGTAACCAATGCCGATTTGAGTTATACCAACAGGCCTGGCTATGGTTTTATTACAAGTTTTGAAATTGAATATCATTTGAATAAAAAACTAGGTATTTATATTCAATATTCTTATTTGGATGGAGAATCGGTATTGGATCTAAATGGAAAATATAAAGGTGGAAATTTAGGTGGAAATATTATAGAAAAAACAGCTGCATTTAACGATGCTCGTTTGAGTATTAAAGGATCAGAAGTGAGTGTTGGTGTTCATTTTTAATTTAAAAATAGCAAAGTTTATTTCAATAAAAAAGGAGCAAGTTTTACTTGCTCCTTTTAATTATTTATTTGGTTTTAATTATTTCTATAAAATTATTAATATGATTGAATGCTAAAAGTTATTTTATATTTATTTCAAATTTGTACCTAATGCTTTGAATTTGATCAATAATATAAATATAATTTTTACCTTTAATTTCGTGAGGTAAAAATATTTGAGTATAATTCCACCATTTTTCACTTCCAGAATTAGGTACATTGGGTATTGCTTCTTCAAGGTCCTCGCGATGAATTTCTTTTTCAGAAGAATCTTTAAAAACTATGGTAAAAAACTTGAAATTAGCAGAACCAATTGTTCTTCTAGCCACATACAAATCAAGAGTTATAAATGCATTTTTTTCATAAAATTGTAACAATTCAGCCGTTTTAATTGAATCCCACATTTCTGTTTGCGATTTTTTTTCAATATCACTTTTTGATTGACTTAATGTCTTAAAATCAATATTAGTAATACTTTTTGAATTATTTTCGCCCTCTAATCTTAGAATATTATTTCCACTAAAATTCTTGATTGAACCAACTTCCCATTTACTGTAAAAAATTTCTTCATTATTTTGTCCTGTTAAAAGATTGAAATAAAATACGGTAATTAATAAATAAAAAAATCTCATATTATTTATTAATTAATAGTTTAATTTTTTCTTCTAAGGTAAATTCAACACCTTCTAAATATCCTGTATGGCTATAAACAATATTTCCTTCTTTATTTAATAAGAAAGTATGAGGTGGATTTACTACATTCATGGCACGCATCATATTACTATTTACATCTAATAATACATCAAAAGGCCAACCTTGTCCATCTACATAAGGTTTAACTTTCATTACGTTTCTTGCATCATCTATTGAAACCGCTACCACAATTACATCGTATTTTGATTTCCATTCTTCATAAAGTTCGTTTATATTATTTAACTCCTTTTTACAAGGAGTGCACCATGTAGCCCAAAAGCTAATAATTACAATTTTACCTTTCTTAGAATAATCTTTAACATTTACTACTTTTCCATTTACATCTTTTAAGTTTAAATCAGGTAAAGTTTGTTTTTGATCTTGGGCAAATGCCACATTTATAGTTAAAAAAGCAAAAAGTGCAAAAACTAATTTTATGGCTAAGGTTTTATTAAAAATTTTCATGGTAATTTTGTTTTATTAAGTTGGTAAATTAAATTTATATAAAGCACATATCAAAGTTACTGCCAAAAAATATTTTTTAACGCCTATCAAAAAATATTCATTTTTTTGGCAAGCATTTTGTAACCTTGAAGAAAAATTTAAAAACTAAAACCATGAAAAAAATAATCATTGCATTAAGTGCCATTGGCATTTTACTAAGTTCAAGCTGTGGCAATAGAAAAATTGAGAGAGTTGACCCTAATTTGGCAACTGATATTAGTGGCCGTTGGAATGATACTGACAGCAAATTGGTAGCTGAAGAGATGACAAAAGATGTGTTAACAAAACCATGGATTGGTAGCTTTGAAAAAACATCTAATCGTAAGCCAGTTGTAATTATTGGCAGTGTTCGCAATAAAACCAGTGAGTATATTGATGCAACAGGATTTATTAAAAATATGGAGGTGGCTTTTATTAATGAAGGAAGAGTAAGTGTGGTTCAAAGTGCTGACGAACGTAATCAAGTTCGAGATGAACGTAACGACCAACAAACTTTTGCTAGCGAGGAAAGTAAAAAGAAATGGGGTAAAGAAAATGGTGCTGATTTTATGATGAATGGTGTTATAACTTCTATCACCGATGAATATAAAAACCGTAAAACAGTGGCCTATCAAATAAATTTGGAGTTAACAAACATTGAAACGAACGAAAAGGTTTGGATTGGTCAAAAACAAATAAAAAAACTAGTTAAAAACTAAGTTTTAACAAATTCGAGTAAATTTTAAAAAGAATATTCTTGTATTACATTACATTCTTTTTTTACCTTTTTTATTTATTCAAAATAAATTGCATAAAATTAAACTTCATATTATAGTATTATTGGCTTTAGGATTGTTAAGTTCCTGCGCTACCTATTATCAAAAGCAGTTTGATTTGATGCAATCTGTTTATGATGGAAGACTGGATAAAGCCGAGACATTACTGAATGATGCTAAATGGCAAAAACCACAAAGAAATAAACTTTTATTTTATTTAAACAAAGGAACCATACTTTGGATGAATGGAAAAAATGAAGAGAGTAATAACTATTTTTTGCAAGCTGATTTATTTGTTGAAGATTATAGAAAAAACTATGCTACAGCTCTTGCAAGCACTTTAATAAATCCTAATTATAGCACCTATAATGGTGAAACATTTGAGCAAGTATTAATACATTATTACCTAACCATAAATTTTGTTCAAATGAATGATTTTGACAATGCTTTGGTAGCTTGTAAGCGAATGATTGAAACAAGTCAGCGTTTAAATGACTTAATGGGTAATAAAAATAAATACAGGCGTGATGCTTTTGCACACAATCTTTTAGGAATGATTTACGATGCGCAAGGTGATTACAATAATGCTTTTATTGCCTATCGTAATGCTTTAAACATTTACAAAGAAGACTACAAACCTCAATTAGGAACGGATATTCCAACCCAGTTAAAGAAAGATATTTTACGTACCGCTAAGTTAATTAGTTTTAGTGAGGAGTTGGCTCAATATGAAAACGAGTTTAATATGAAAGCTGAACTAATGCCAGAGGGATTTGCACCTTTAGTATTTTTTTGGAATAATGGTTTAGGTCCTATTAAAGACGAGAATTCAATTAATTTTGTTATCTATCCTTTAGCTAATGGATATGTTAATTTTGTTAATGCTGATTTAGGATTAAGTTTTCCAATTTATGTGGGAAGTGCTGATGATAGGAAAAATTTATCTGCTCTAAATATAGTGCGTGTTGCATGGCCAAAGTATATAACCCGAACTCCATTATTTCAAAATGCTGTTATAATAGATAGCCTAAACCGTCAGTTTAAATTAGAAGTGGGTGAAGATATTAATGCTATTGCCTACAAAAGTTTAAATGACAGAATGCTGAAAGAAATCAGTGAGGCTATATTAAGATTAGCATTTAAACAAATAGCAATCAGTTTAGCAAAAAAAGAAAATGAAGCTGCTGGAGCTGCCTTAGGTATATTAGGTGCTGTAAGCGAAAAGGCCGATACTAGAAATTGGCAATTATTACCTTATTCAATTAATTATACAAGGGCATTTTTACCTATAGGTAAACAAAATTTTGTTCTTGAAACCCAATCAAAAGAAACTGTTGAGAGAAATACTTTTTTTGTTGATATGAAGGCTGGTAAAACTAATTTTCAAGCTTTTCAAACACTTCAATTCACAGGATATTCAGATAGATAAACGATTGATTGTTTCTTTATTCTATCAATAAAAAAGCCCACTATTGCTAGCGGGCTTTATTTATCGAAAAATTGTATTGTTAGTTAAAAATTTATTTTACTTTTTCAACAATAGCTTTGAAAGCATCAGAATGATTTACGATTAATCCTCTTTTTTATAGCCTTCGTAAAAATACGATTGTTCAATGCCTTTAAAAATCACTTCTCTATTGTTAATATCGTTGGTTAAATTAGCTTTTAAAAGCGTTTTTAATTCTAAATCGTTAATGGGGCTGCGTTCCATGGCTTGCATATACAAAGTTTTATCAACATGCTGCCAATTAACCACTTGTAGCAATTGTTTTTTTAAAATCATGTCAAGCCATATTCTAGTGGTACGACCATTGCCTTCTAAAAAAGGGTGGGCTATATTCATTTCTATGTATTTGGCTATTATTTCTTCAAAAGTAGTTTGGGGCATTTGTTCTATTTTGGCTAATGCTTCCACAAGGTATAAGGCATTAGCAAACCTAAAGCCACCTTTACTTATATTTTGGGTGCGTATTTGCCCTGCAAAAGAATATAAGCCATTAAAAAGATAAGTATGTATTTGCTGCAAACCGAAAGTTGTACCTATTTCTATGTTATTTATGAATCCACTATCAAACAAACGATAGGCATTTTCTAAACTTTGTTTATCTATATTTTTCATGTTTTGCTTAAAAGGATGGCCATTTGGCATTTAATAACTGCCTACTGCTTTAAGGCAAATATATTTTTTACTTACACAGCAACAAACATAAAAATTTACAGTTTTTCAG
This sequence comes from Bacteroidia bacterium, assembly GCA_044239605.1. Classification (GTDB taxonomy): domain Bacteria; phylum Bacteroidota; class Bacteroidia; order UKL13-3; family UKL13-3; genus JAAFJM01. The sequence continues at coordinate 17,267 of JBIIBC010000018.1, forward strand.
CACTTGCCAGCGTGGCTATAGGGTCAGTCTTTGGCTGCAATAAAATATACAATTATTAAAAAGCCAGAGGCTTAATAATAAATTCACTAGCGGGACGCTAGCGAATGCGTTGTGTTGCGACAAAATTTGTATGGGTAACCAATAAAAAAGCCCACTATTGCTAGCGGGCTTTGTATATCGAAAAATTGTATTGTTAGTTAAAAATTTATTTTACTTTTTCAACAATAGCTTTGAAAGCATCAGGATGATTCATTGCTAAATCAGCTAATACTTTACGGTTTAAACCTAAACCTTTTTTAGCTGCTAAACCAATAAATTGACTGTAGCTTAAACCATATTGACGAACACCTGCGTTAATACGCACGATCCAAAGTGCACGGAAATTACGTTTCTTGGTTTTTCTATCGCGGTAAGCATAGTTTAGACCTTTGTCTATTGTATGTTTGGCGACTGTTAATACATTTTTTCTAGCTCCCCAGTAACCTTTGGCTAACTTAAGGAGTTTTTTTCTGCGCCTTCTTGAGGCTACTGAATTGACTGAACGTGGCATAATTTAATTTTAGTTTTTTGAACCTAAGCGATCACTTCGGTTAAGTGTGATTCTTTGGGGCTTTTGTTCGGGTTAATACTTGTTTTTAAACCGAGGTCGGGGGTTGGGGTAATTGTTGTACTGTTTTATTGCTAAATTGTTGTAAATATTTTCTTTCAACTAATTAACTAAAAACTAAGTACTAAAAACTACTTACCTATTCCCAATAAATTTTTAATCAACCCCATATCTGGAGTGCTAATGTAGCCACCTTTGGTTAAGTTACGTTTGCGTTTAGTTGATTTTTTAGTTAAAATGTGACTTTTATAAGCAGAGCCTCTTTTAATTTTACCACTTGGAGTGGCTTTGAAGCGCTTTTTAGCCGCACTGTTTGTTTTTACTTTTGGCATTTTAATCTCCGATTCTTTTTATACTTTACAATTTATCGATGCTATTTTTTAGGCTTAGGACTCATTATTAAATTCATCTTTTTACCTTCTAATTTTGGCAACATATCTACCTTACCCCAATCAGAAAGTTTTTGAGCAAATTGTAATAACAATACCTCACCTCTTTCTTTGTACACAATAGAACGGCCTTTAAAAAACACATAAGCTTTCACTTTATGTCCTTCTTTTAAAAACTCTTCTGCATGTTTTAATTTAAAATCAAAATCATGGTCGTCAGTGTTGGGTCCAAAGCGTATTTCTTTAATATCCTGCTTTATTTGATTCGCTTTTGCTTCTTTAGCTTTTTTTCTGCGTTCAAACAAAAACTTTTTGTAATCAATTACTTTACAAACAGGCGGTTCTGCGTTTGGCGAAATTTCAACCAAATCTAATTCTTGTTCATCTGCAATTTCTAATGCACGCTGAATTGAATATACGCCTGGTTCAATACCTTCAGCAATTAAACGCACTTCTTTAGCACGAATTTGCATGTTGATATTAAATTCTCCTTCACCTGGTTTCATTGGAAGTCTTCTTCCGCCAGGAACGTATGCCGATTTTTTTTTAGGTGGTAATGCCAATCTTTTTTATTTTTTTATTGTTAGTTGTTCTTTTAAATAATTTATAAAATCATCCAATTTCATTTTACCCAAATCTTCGCCTCCGTGCTTACGCACAGATACACTGTCTTCGGCCATTTCTTGCTCACCTATGATAAGCATAAATGGCGTTTTTTTGGTTTCTGCATCACGAATTTTTTTACCTATTTTTTCGTTTCTGTCGTCAAATGAGCCGCGAATATCATTTATTTTTAGCAAATCCAAAACTTTTTGTGCATAGTCATGATACTTTTCACTAATTGGTAACAAAGCAAATGGCTCAGGAGTTAACCAAAGTGGGAAATTTCCTGCACAATGTTCAATTAACACAGCCACAAATCTTTCCAACGAACCAAATGGTGCTCGGTGAATCATAACTGGGCGGTGTTTTAAATTATCGCTTCCTGTATATTCTAGTTCAAAACGCTCAGGTAAGTTATAATCAACCTGAATAGTTCCTAATTGCCATTTTCTACCAATGGCGTCTTTTACCATAAAATCTAACTTAGGGCCATAAAACGCAGCTTCGCCTAATTCAACCACGGTGGTTAAACCTTTTTCGGCTGCCGATTCAATAATGGCACTTTCGGCCAATGCCCAATTTTCGTCAGAACCAATGTATTTGGTTTTATTTTCAGGATCGCGCAATGAAATTTGAGCAGTAAAATCTTGAAAATCTAATGCTTTGAATACATAAAGTACCAAATCAATTACTTTACAAAACTCTTCTTTTACTTGATCAGGACGACAAAATAAATGCGCGTCATCTTGAGTAAAGCCACGTACACGGGTTAAACCATGTAATTCGCCTGCTTGTTCGTAACGGTAAACGGTTCCAAACTCAGCATAACGCACTGGTAAATCTTTATACGATTTTGGCGATGCTTTATAAATTTCGCAATGATGCGGACAGTTCATTGGTTTTAAGAAAAACTCTTCGCCTTCTCTAGGAGTTTTAATTGGCTGAAATGAATCAGCACCATATTTTTCATAATGGCCAGAAGTAACATATAAATTTTTATGGCCAATATGCGGAGTGATAACGGGTAAATAACCAGCTGAAACTTGTGCTTTTTGTAAAAACTGAACCAAACGCTCGCGCAAGGCAGCGCCTTTTGGCAACCACAATGGTAAACCCATACCTACTTTTTCAGAAAAAGTAAATAATTCTAATTCTTTCCCTAATTTTCTATGATCGCGTTTTTTTGCTTCTTCAAGCATTAACAAATGCGCATCCAACTCGGCTTTTTTAGGGAAAGTAATTCCGTAAATACGAGTTAATTGTTTGTTTTTTTCGTTTCCGCGCCAGTATGCACCTGCTACCGAAGTAAGTTTTAAAGCCTTGATAAATCCTGTGTTTGGAATATGTGGCCCACGGCATAAATCGGTAAAATTTCCTTGCGTATAAAAAGTAATGGTTCCATCGGCTAAATCTTGCAAAAGTTCTAATTTGTACTCATCACCTTTTTCGGTAAAATAGCTAATGGCATCAGTCTTGCTTACTTCCTGGCGGTTGTAAACACTGCTTTGCTTGGCTAATTCCATCATTTTGTCTTCTACCTTTTTTAGGTCTTCTGTCGAAAATGATTGTCCGTTAAAATCAACATCGTAGTAAAAACCACTTTCTAAAGCAGGTCCAATTCCAAATTTAACACCAGGATAAAGGGCTTCTAAGGCTTCGGCCATTAAATGTGCCGATGAGTGCCACATGGTTTGTTTTCCTTCTAAATCATTCCAAGTTAAAAGGGTTAAAGAAGCATCATCGTTAATTGGGCGCGTAGCATCTACAGTTAGCCCATTTACTTTTGCTGCTAATACATTTCTAGCCAATCCTTCACTAATTGATTTGGCTACGTCTAAGGCGGTTGCTCCCCGTTCATACGAGCGAACGGAACCGTCTGGTAAAGTTATATTTATCATAAGGGCGGGCAAGATACACTTTTGGTTTTGCAAATGGAAAGTAATTTTTTGTTAATTGGCAATTGGCAGACGGCAACTAGCCGCTGGCTGCTAGCTTATGTGCGTTGTTGTGTCTCCTTACCAACAACTAAATGTAAAATACGGAATAAGTTATTTATTGTTACTTATAATAAAATTATTGATAAACAATAAATATAATTTGTTTCATAATAAATTTTTGCTTTTGTTTGCATCACACAAATAAATATAAATTATGAACCCAATTAAATTATTTTTAAAACTTTCGTTACTTCAGAAAGTACTCTTTTGTCTTGCCACCTTTATGTTTGTAAATAACATCCATAAGCTTACGCAATTCCCAATTTTTGATTGGGCTGAAATTGATGGCGTAAAACAAAGAACCAAGATAAAAATAACGGAGATTGAAACTGATAAATTTGAACCAAGGAAAATAAATATTGAAAAAGAAAATTTTAATACAGCAATTTTTGATTCTGTATCTCTAAATTATGGAAGTGATAAACCCTATCTACTCGTTAATTATCATTCTGTAAGTGATTATGTATTTTCAAAATTATGGCTTTGTAAAATGTTAATTATCTCCAAATTCATTTTTGAAGAAATTATTCTACTTTTGATACTAATGATTGTTTTGGTGGTCAAACAAAACAATTTTTTTAGTAAAAATGTAATTAATCTACTGAAAATTATTTTATGTTTATTGGTTTCCTTACCTATCATTTACTTTACAAAAGATTTCATTTTGCTGAGTTTTTTACATGACAATTTCAAAGGAAATCTTTCAAATTTAGGTCTTTACTCAAAAGCCCAAAATTTCTTTTATCCTTTGTTTTTTGCATTGATTATTTTTATGATAATTGATGTTTTTCAAAAAGGAATAAACTTAAAACAAGAAAACGACTTAATCATTTAAAAATATGCCAATAATAGTAAACCTTGATGTAATGATGGCTAAACGCAAAATGAGTTTAAATGAGCTATCAGAGAAAGTTGATATCACCCTTTCAAACCTTTCTATTTTAAAAACAGGTAAAGCAAAAGCCATTCGTTTTAGTACGTTAGAAAGTTTATGCAAAGCTTTGGATTGCCAACCAGCAGATATTTTGGAGTTTAATAAATGAAAAAAGCGGAACTTTAGGTTCCGCTTTTAGTTTTATTTTAAATAAATAATATTAAGGTAAACTAGCTTTAAATGCCATGTATTGCGCATCAAAAGTTTGACCAACTTTGCTTCCATAACATTCCCAAACAGCTGTAATATCAGCTACTCTAGTTTCTGGATTTGGATGTGTACTTAAAAATGCAGGTGTACCTCCAGTTTGACCTGCGGCAATTAATTTTTCAAAAAAGTATTTAGCACCACGTGCATCATAGCTGGTTCCATTTAAATACTTAACCGAAAATTTATCAGCTTCGGTTTCGTCAGAACGGCTAAAAGATAAAGCCAATAAATTACTAGCAAGTGTACTTATTGCTCCTGGATCACCACCAGTAAGTATAGAAACCAAAGAACTAACTCCATATTGTTTTACCATTTGGTTTGCGCTGTGTCGTTTGTCTGCATGGGCAATTTCATGACCCATAACACCGGCTAATTGTGTTTCATTATCCAAGTATTTAATTAAACCAGTGTAAACATAAATATAACCACCAGGTGTACAGAATGCGTTCAATACATCGTCTTTTTTAATTATGCGTACTCTCCAAGCAAATTCATCTTTGTAGTAAACTCCACCGCTATCTAAAATATTTTTAGTCATACGGTAAATATTTCTATATGCAACAGGGTAAGAGGCTGAATCTAAAATAGGGTATTCAGTTGGATTTTTTTCAATTTCTGCAACTGTAGCCAAACCCATTTGTTTATCTTGGTTTAGGCTAATTAATAAATTGGTTACACCGCTAGGTGCAAATTTTCCGGCACATTTGTCTTCAGTTGGTCCTGATTCTTTACTACAAGAAGCAGTAATTAATAGAATGGAGAAAAGGGAGATTGTTATTTTGTTCATACTTGTTAAAAAATTATGGGCGAAAATAATGTTTTGGTAAGGATTAATTAAATTAAATGTTTATTTCTTAATTTTTGGTTGTTTTTTTGCCTTGTAAAAAAAATAAAATCGAGAGAGAAAATCTAACCAATATGTACGAAATAAGTTGTAAAAAACTATTTTTTATTGATTTCTTAATATCAAAATCACCCATTGTTATTTTTTCACAACCATCATTGATTAATTGGTTTAATTTAATATTTGTTGCTAAACAAAATTCTTTATCTAAAATTTCTAAATTACACTCAATGCTACCAAAATCACTCAAATGATTTAAGTTGTAAGAACCTACACTTAACCATTCAGCATCTATTAGTCCAACTTTAGCGTGCAAAACACTTTGTTTCCACTCATAAATATTTATTCCTGCTTTTAGTAAATCATTATAAAAATATTCAGTGGCATATTTTACCATGGATACATCTGAAAATGAACTTAAAACAATTTTTACATTCACTCCACGTTTAGCTGCATTTTTTAGTAATCTTTTCAAAGCCAATGAAGGAATAAAATAACTTGCAATGAGTATAATTTCGTTATTTGCTTTTCTAATTTGTTGTTTGTATTGATGGGTAATTCCAAATTTTGCTTGTAACCAATTGTTCTGCAAAACCCTTGTTATAATTGGTTTGTGCTCTTTTTGTATTTCTTGTTTTGTTTTATATTTCGGGTAACTACTCACTGTTCTTAAAGTCTGTTTGCAAATTTGAACTAAATCCAAAACTACTTTTCCTTGAGCCAATAATGCAAAATCGAGCCATGGAGTTTCATGGTTATATGCGCTGTAATTATCTGAAATATTAATGCCACCGACTAAGGCAAATTTTCCATCTACGCATATTATTTTATGGTGTAAACGCATACCCATATGTAGGTAGTTCGCAAATTTTATAGGTGAGTAAAAATAGATTTCAATGCCAACATCAGTGAGGTTTTTTTGCCATATTTTGTTAAAGTTTTTACTCCCATATGCATCCAAAACTACATAAATTTTTATGCCTTTTTTAGCAGCCTTAATTAATAAGTCTGTAATGATTTTTCCGGTTTCATCAGGTTCAAAAATATATAGCTGAAGGTGGATTTCAGAAGTTGCATTTTTGATTAATTCTGTCAGTTTTTCAAAAAAAGAATTTCCACTTTGGAGTAATTCCAAATGGTTATTATAACGGAAAGGATAAATGCCTAAACTTCTGCGCCACATATAGGTTTGTAATATATAGGTTTTTTGTTTATTTATATAGTTTTGGTGAAAAATGTAAAAAGCATGTTAATCAAAAACCACTCTTTTTAAGTTGTTAAATAATGTATTTTTAAACCAATATTAGTTTCAAAATTTAAATAGGTAGGTTGCTTTAAAAAATCAATTTAGACTATTATTATCATGGAAAGTTTTGATTTTCCTCTCTTTTGGTTGGGTATTAAATCATGTTTTTTGTTGATTAATTGCCCTTTTCTATGATTAATTATTACTAACATTTGTGGTAACAATACAGTAATTAATTTTAAATAGCAGTTTAATTGAGCCTTGACTGTAAAATTCTGTATTTCTTTTAAAATGAACAAAATAAATTTTCAAAAACCTTTAAATAGTTTACTTTTTCTTGCTTTTTTTTCTATATTCTTAGGATGTCAAAATGAAGGTAAGGATGATCCCATAATAAATCCCAAAAATGATAAAATCTTTTGCTTTTCAAAAAGTAATAAATCATTTAAGTTAAATAATTTTACTTCTAATGGTAAATTGTTTTATTTAGCCAAAATTTGGGGTGTACTTTATTATCACCCTATTTTAAATAACTCCAATGTTGATTTGTCAGATTTAGAAAATAAATCTAAAATGAGCAAGGTTGAGTTTAAAAATTATGTATCAAAATTGTTTGATAAACTAATATTAGATGATAATTCAAAGCATCTTATTGATATAAAAGAGGATTCATTATTACAAGTTTTTACTTTGTTAAATAATGAATGGCTTAATGATACTAATTACATTAACAGTGAAATTCCATTAAAAATTAAATATTTACAATATGGTTTTAATGGTAAAGCTAATTCCGAAAACACACTGTCTCAATCAAAAAACGGTTTAATTGAATACAATAATACTAATGAAGTTTTTAACGAAAATTTGCCTAATACAAATTTAAGATTGGTTGGTTTATTTCACTACTGGAATTTTATAAATTATTTTTATCCATATAAGAACATTATAGATAATAATTGGGATAAGGTTCTATATGTATCTATCAGTGATTTTTTGACTGCAAATAATAAAATAAGGTATGGTAAAGCCATCTTGAAATTAATTGCTCACCTTGATGATAATAATTCAAAAGTTAGTTCTGCTAGAATGTTAACTAGTGTTTTCGGTAATTTTGTGCCTAATTTTAGGATAAGAAAGATAGATAAGAGTTATTATATTTCATCATTTAGAGCAAAAGATATGGACAGTTATGGTTTGAAAATAGGTGATAAATTAATCAGTTTAAATGGTACTAAAATTGAAAAGTTAGATTCATTGATGTGCCCTTTCTTATCCGGTGGTAATCTTGAATCTAAGCAACGTGAGATAAATAAGTTTATTTTGGTTAGTCAAAACGCACATAATGAGATAGAAATTCTAAGAAATAATAAGTTAATTAAAAAACAAATTCAATTTTATAATTATGCTGTTTTAAAAAATGCAAGTAGAATGGATGAAAAGGATTGGGAAAATAAAACAAGTGTTATTTGGTATTCTAATAATGTAGTGTATTTGAATATGAATCATTTATTTGAGAATAACTTTGATAGAAATGTAACTGAAATACTTAAAAGCAGCGGATATATTCTTGATTTGAGGGGTTTTCATAATGAAGGTGTAGCTCATAAAATAATTGATTTATTAGTGAAAAAGAATCAATGCGAACAAACAAGTATTTATGCAGATATTAATTACCCTGGTGTTTTAAAAACAACTAGTTATATTCCTAAAGTTACTGATTCTACTATTTATAAAAATAAGGTTGTGTTAATTGTCGATGAGTCAACTCAGGGTCATGCCGAATATGTTGTTGAAATTTTTAAAAACAAATTGAAAACCAAAATAATTGGTAATACTACTGCTGGTGCAAGTGGAGAAGTGGCTTTTTTTGTTTTTCCTGGTAATATAAAAGTAGAATTAACAGGTGTAGGTATCAATTATTGTTACAAGAGTATTTTACAAAGAGTTGGTGTAGAATTAGATAGCATCATAAACTACAACGCGGAGTATTTACAACAAGGAAGGGATATTATGATTGAGACTGCGCTGAAAATAGCAGGTTCTAATTGATTTTTTTTGATTAACCTTGCGAAAGCATGTTAACTAAAACCAAAGCCATTGTCATAAAAACCATAGATTACAGCGAAAACAGTGTGATCTTAAAGTGTTTTACAGAGCAATTTGGTTTGCAATCATACTTGATTAATGGTGTAAAAAACAAAAAAGGCGCCATAAAACCTTCGCATTTGCTGCCTTTAAATTTATTGGATTTAGATGTTTATCATCAATTAAATAAAAATTTACAACGTATAAAAGAACTTAAATGCCAGCCAATAATTAATAATATTCACTACGATTTATTAAAAAGTAGTATTGGTATTTTTATGGGCGAGGTGTTAAATAAAACCATTCAGGCCGAAAATCAAGCTGATAAAAACTTGTTCGAGTTTTTGTTTACATTTATTCAATATTTGGATTTAACTCAGCAAAGTTTGGCCAATTTCCCTGTGTATTTTATGTTACAATTAAGCCAATATTTAGGCTTTAACCCCAAGCTTAATTACAGTACCGAAGACAATAGTTTTGATTTGGAAGAAGGTGTATTTAAACCAAGCGAAAAAGGCGATATAAAAGTAGTTGAGCCTCATTTAGCAGAATACTGGTATAAGTTGTGCTCCATACATTTAGATGCATTTAGTACGCTAGAAATAAATAAAACTTACCGAAACGAATTACTCAATCATGTAATGCTTTATTTCAAAATTCATTCTGATGGATTCAATGAATTGAAATCGAATAAAGTGCTGATGGAAGTGCTTGCGTAAATAAATTCGAAATACAAATTACGAAATTCGAAAGTATTCTGAATTAATAAAAAAAATGAACGTTGAAGTTTGTAAATTATTTCTATTTTAGATAAATATATTTTAGATAATAAAATTTTCAACTTAATATTACAGCAACAAAACAATAACATTTTTTTAAGCTACACACTTGCAGACAAATTATATAAAAAACATATTTTATTTATGTTTAAGTTTGGTAGTTATTTTACTTATTATTAGTCAATTAAAATTTTTAAATTTTGAGAAATTTGGACTAAAAAAAGTAGATATACTAGCCGATATAAGAAAAGATACTACCCATAAAATTACTCAAAAAGTAAAAGTTAAAAAACATAAAAACAGCACCATAGTTGATGACTTTATTGGTTTTGAAGATTTTTCGGAAGATAAAAATGGCATAAAAGCATTTGCCTTAGCAGTAAAAAAAATAAAAACCAATAAACAAAAAGTACGCATTGGTTTTTTTGGCGATTCGTTCATTGAAGGCGATATGCTTACCAGCGACATTAGAGATAGTTTACAATATTTATATGGCGGTAGTGGAGTTGGTTTTGTTCCCATTACTTCAACTGTAGCGGGTTTTAGAGGAACCGTTTTGCACGAATTTGAAAATTTTGAAACGTATTCAATAGTAGGTAAACGTTCAGCAAATATTACTTTAGGAGTTTCAGGAACTTGCGATATTCCGATGCCAGACAATAAATTACATTATACTTTGCCTTATCGCAATAAAGCTTACGATCATTTTGCGCAAGCTACATTGTTTTATAATAATAAATCGGCCGATAGTTTTAGTTGTAAATACCAAGTTAACGACTCGAATGTAAGATTGAAGTTAATTCCAAATTCTGGAGTGGCAACAGCTGTTATTAAAAGCAATTATGCACGCAATTTAACTTTAGAATTTGCACCAAGCAGCCAACTGCAACTTTATGGAGTAAGTTTTGAAAATAAAGAAGGCATTTACTTAGATAATTTTGGTATGCGTGGCAATTCTGGTGTTGGGTTAGGTTATGTAAATACCAGTGTTTACAGTGCATTTAATAAAATTCAAGATTATAAATTGATAGTACTTCAATATGGTTTAAATGCTTTAAGCGAAAAAGATACAGGAACTGCTTGGTATGAACGTAGCATGAATGTAACAATTAAAAATTTAAAACAAGCTTTTCCAAATGCTACTATTTTATTGGTTAGTGTGAGCGATAGAAGCACTAAAATTAATGGAAAATTTGTAACCATTCCAAATTTACCCAATTTTGTAAACATGCAGCGCAAGTTGGCTATTCAAAATAAAATATTGTTTTGGAATATGTTTGAGGCAATGGGAGGCGATGGAACCATGGTAGAATGGGCGCAAAGCAAAAAGCCTTTGGCCAATAAAGATTATACGCATTTAACTTTTAGAGGTGGTAAACAGCTTGCAACCTTGTTTTGCAAAGCATTAATTAGCGAGGTAAATAAAAATGGAAAGAAAAAGTAAAGCACTGTTTGTTTTTATTTTGCTTGCAATGGCTGTTCATAATTTGGTGGCTCAAAGTGTGGTTCCATTTGTGAACGATGAAAAAAATATAATTGCTAATGCCCAATATTTGCAATCATTTTATAAAAAAATGGCTTTAATTGATGACAGCAATGCACAAGTTCATATTTTACATATTGGCGATTCGCATTTACAAGCCGATTTCTTAACTGAGCAAACGCGTAAATTGTTTAACTCTGAAGCTGCCCGTGGATTATTGGTGCCTTATAAAGTAGCCAAAACCAACTCAAGTTATATGTACACTTCTAAAACCTTTAGCGATTGGGCTGGAAAACGTTGTACTAAACTCGAAAATCCATTGCCTATAGGAATTGGAGGAATAACTGTACAAACTACTGATGATAGCGCCCGAATAATTATTACTACAAAAGACGAAAAAGGATTCAATTGCTTTAAAATATTTCACCAAAACGATGAAACGGCTTTTGATTTTGATGTGTATGATAATACAGGAAATTCCTTATTGCCGCAGGCTTATATTCAAAATAAAAAATACTTTGAAACGGTTTTTTACTCAAACGAATTACTTTATTCGGTTACTGTAAAAAACAAGAAAACTAACAATACACAATGGCAAAGTTTAATTTATGGTTTTTATGCAGGCAATGGTAAAAAAGGAGTTATTTACAATAGCCTTGGCGTTAATGGTGCAGAATTCAGGCACTATAACGAAGCACAATATTTTGCCGAACAAAGCCAAGCTTTAACGCCTGATTTAATCATTATCTCGTTAGGAACTAACGAAGCTGCTAATTTAAAATTTGATGAAAATACTTTTTATAATCAAATAGATAAATTGGTAAACGATTTGCAAAATTACAATCCCAATGCCATTATTTTACTTACTACTCCAGCTGATAATTACCGAAAACGCAGGTACCCAAACACCATTATAAAACGAGTTAGTGAAACCATTGTGACTTATTGCATAGAACATAATATGCCTTATTGGGATTTATATAAAATAAGTGGTGGTTATAAATCGGCTAAGTACTGGAAAAAGCATCGTTTATTTGCCAAAGACTTTTTGCATTACAGCCGCCAAGGCTACGAAGTACAAGGAACTTTATTGTATAACGCATTAATGAATAATAGGAAATAGTCAATTCGTAAAAATCTATTACCGTTCGGCTTTAGCCAACGGAAATCAACAAATCTCCAAATCAACAAATCAAAAATATAAAGTGTTCGACATTTCAAAAATATTACAACAGTTTGTTTACAACCCACAAGAACCCATTTTATTCAATACTGGTTTTTTCTTGTTTTTGTTTACAGGATTTATGGCGGTGTATGCATTATTGCTTAAAACCCATAGAGCCAAAATTACTTTTGTAACGCTGTTTTCTTTGTATTTTTATTACAAATCGAGTGGCATTTATTTTTTAATATTAATTGCCTCTACTGTGGTTGATTATACCTTAGCCAATTTTATTTATAATGGTAAAAATGCAGCACAAAAAAAGTTTTGGTTGGTAGTGAGTTTGGTGGTTAATTTGGGGCTTTTAGGCTATTTTAAATATACCAATTTTATACTTTCAGTATTTTATAATTTGGCTAATAACGAGTTTGAACCATTGGATATTTTCCTGCCGGTTGGAGTTTCGTTTTTTACTTTTCAATCGTTAAGTTATACGTTAGATATTTACCGAGGAACGCTAAAACCTGTTAAAAATATTTTTGATTACGCATTTTTTGTTTCGTTTTTTCCTCAGTTAGTAGCAGGGCCAATTGTTCGTGCGCACGATTTTATTCCGCAACTGTATAAACCCACTTTTGTAAGTAAGGAAATGTTTGGAAGAGCTTTGTTTTTAATTAGTTGTGGTCTGTTTAAAAAAGCAGTTATCAGCGATTATATCAGTGTAAATTTTATTGATAGAATTTTTGATAATCCAACTTTATACAGCGGCTTTGAAAACTTAATTGGTGTATATGCTTATGCATTACAAATTTATTGCGATTTTAGCGGTTATAGCGATATGGCTATAGGGATTGCTTTGCTTTTGGGCTTTGAGTTTTGTTTAAATTTCGACTCACCATATCAATCAAAAAGCATTACTGAATTTTGGCGCAAATGGCACATGTCGTTAAGCAGTTGGTTGCGCGATTATTTGTACATTTCGCTTGGTGGAAACCGTGGAGGTAAATTGAGGACTTACCTGAATTTGTTTATTACCATGCTTTTGGGTGGTTTGTGGCATGGTGCAAGTTTTAATTTTATATTTTGGGGAGCTATGCATGGCACAGGTTTGGCAGCACATAAATATTATTTAGAAATAAAAAACAAAGCAGCCAATGTGTTTACTAAATTTTTTGACAATGCGTGGGTTTCAACCATTATTACTTTTCACTTTGTGTGCTTTTGTTGGATATTTTTCAGAGCGCCCAATTTTGATATTGCCAAACAATTATTGAATCAAATATTTACTCAATTTAATGGCAGCATAGCTTATACATTTGTTACTTCGTATCATAAAATAGTATTGGTTATTTTATTAGGATATGCCTTACATTTTATTCCTAAAAAGTACGAAACAGCCTCATTAGCGTGGTTTACCAATACTTCATTTGGTGTAAAATTAGTTTGTATGCTTGCTGTTATAATTATTTTTATCCAAGTAAAATCAGCCGAAATACAACCATTTATTTATTTTCAATTTTAGCTGATGGTTGTTAGTTGTCAGTTGTCAGTTGATAGACCATAGTTTACAGACCATGGACGATAGTTAATTGAGGTTTGTAATCAAAACTGTATTAGCCAAAAACTAAAGTATTTTATCTTGCAAGAAAAGGTGCGTGCAAAGCGGTGTGGGTGGATGTCCACTAAATGCGCGAAATTTTAATTTTTTGGCCTGAGTGGCGTTAGCCTTGTGCGATAAAAAAATTGAAATTTGGATTTAGTGGTGGGCTTTTTGTTTTACTTTTTGCCCAAACAAAAAGTAAAAAAAGATGTATTTATTTATAAGTTATAAGATATGTAATACTTGTCGACTCCATTAACAACCAACTTCATTCATCTATCACTTGAGACTGCTTCGTTCCTCGCAGTGACGTTTGTGGTTGGTGCTTATCAATTCAAGAAAATGTGCAGGCAAAGCGGTGTGGGTGGATGTCCACTAAATGCGCGAAATTTTAATTTTTCGGCCCGAGAGGCGTTAGCCTTGTGCGATAAAAAAATTGAAATTTGGATTTAGTGGTGGGCTTTTTGCTTTACTTTTTGCCCAAACAAAAAGTAAAAAAACGTTTGCTTACATTAGCCAAGTAAGATGCTTATATTATGACTTTATATCTACCAGATGCTAGAGGCCAGCAGCTAGCTGCTAACCTTATTAATCCATCGTCCATAAACTATCAACTGTCAACTGTCAACTATCAACTAACCTTATTCCCCCTCAAAAACTCATCTACTTTCATGCGTTTTTTACCTTCTAGCTGAATTTGCAATAAATGTATATATCCATCTTGGCAAGCTACTTTTAAAAATGTTTTATTATCACTCATCATTTTGCCAATTGGTTCTTGGTGGTTTGTTGCTTCAAATGTAGATTCATAAACTTTCAAAATTTTATTTTCAAAATGTGTAAATGCGGCTGGATATGGACTTAAACCTCTGATTAAATTATAGATATTTTGTCCGTTTTGGTTAAAGTTAATCAAGCAATGTTCCTTAAAAATTTTAGGCGCCATCTTGTTATTGTCATCGCCTTGAGGCTTGCCCTTAGTATTTCCATTTTCAATTAACACTAACGATTTTACTACCGTTTCTGCGCCAACTTGTATTAACAAATCGTGCAATTCACCTGCGTTCATGGTTGGTGTAATTGCTACTTCTTTGGTTAACAACACATCGCCTGTATCAATTTCGTGTTTTAAGAAAAAAGTACTCACACCGGTTTTGGTTTCACCATTGATGATGGCCCAATTAATTGGTGCTGCACCGCGGTAATCAGGAAGTAAAGAGGCATGTAAATTTAAAGTGCCAAACTTAGGCATTTGCCAAACTATTTGTGGTAACATTCTAAAAGCAATCACCACTTGCAAATCGGCATTTAACGTTTGCAGTTCAGCTATAAATTCAGGGTCTTTTAACTTAACTGGTTGTAATACTTTTATATTATTTTCAACCGCATATTTTTTTACTGCACTTTGTTGTAATTGCATGCCGCGTCCAGCAGGTTTATCAGGCATGGTAACTACTGCTACTACTTCATGTCCAGCTTTTACTATAGCATCTAGCGATGGAACCGAAAAATCGGGAGTTCCTAAAAATATAATTCTCATTTTTTAATTAAATCAGTAATAATTTGAGCTGCATTATTGCTTGCTCCTTGTTTGTTAAGTTCTGTTGCTAAAGTTTCATAATCTTGCATCAAAGCCTCGTGTTTATTACCGGATGGCAACACAGCTTCAAACTCTTGCTTTAGCTTTTGTAAGGTATAATCGTTTTGAATTAATTCGGTAATGGCAGGTTTATCCAAATTCAAATTAACCAACGATATGTATTTTATTTTTACAAATTGTTTGGCTATAACATAAGAAATTTGATTGGCCACATAAGCGCATACTTGAGGTACTTTAAACAAAGCTGTTTCTAAAGTAGCTGTTCCGCTACAAACTATGGCAGCCTTGGCTAAATGCAAAACTTCGTAAGTTTTATTGTAAATAATTTTGGTGTTTGGTCCTATAAAAGTCTGGTAAAACTCAGGCTTTATAGAAGGTGCAGCACAAATTACAAATTCATAATTTGGATATGCTTGTGCAAGCAACATCATATTGGGTAGGGTAGTGCTAATTTCTTGTTTGCGGCTACCGGGCAATAAAGCTATAATTGGTTTTTGTGGCGGTAAATTATTTTTAGTTTTAAAATCAGGGTCAGGAACAAAAGCATTTATTTCATCAAGTAGCGGATTGCCTATGTACGTGGCTTTAACTTTCCATTTTTTAAAATACGTTACCTCAAAAGGAAAGATGAGCAATAATTCATCAACAAATTTTTCTAATTTTTTGGCTCTGTTTTCTTTCCAAGCCCATACTTTTGGTGCTATGTAATATACAGTTTTAATATTTTGTTGCTTAGCAAATTCAGCTATTCTCAGGTTAAAGCCAGGGTAATCAATTAAAATAACCACATCAGGTTTAAAGGCAGTAATTTGTTTTTTGCATAAAGTTAAAAAGCCTAAAATGGTTCTAATTTTAAGCAAAACCTCCACAAAACCCATGATAGCTGTTTGGTTATAATGCATGAGTAAACCATCTGCTTGTGCATGCATTAAGTCGCCACCCCAAAACTGAAATTCAGCTTGTGCATCCTTTTGTTTAATGGCTTTTATTAAATTGGCACCATGCAAATCGCCACTTGCTTCGCCTGCCACAATAAAATATTTCATTGCCGCGAAAGTAAGTTAGATTTTTGATTTTTGGATGTGGAATGGTTGATTAAGTTAATTGAGTTGATTGGTTGTCCCGATAAATCGGGAGTTGATAGGTTAATAAGGTTGAATGGTTTATAAGTTAATAAGTTAATTTGAATATTAGGTTTATAAAAATTCGTTTTGCCCATTGCCCATTGCCCATTGCCCATTGCCCATTGCCCATTGTCCATTGTCCATTTCTACTTACTTCGCATTTTTGTCATTCCGCATTTCGCACTCTCATTTCTTCACAATCCTTGTACTCACTTTTTCCCCTTTGTCGGTTGTTATGATGAGTAAATACATGCCTTCGGTTAGTTCACCAATTTGATAAGTGTACGTTTGGGTGCCTTTGGCTTGGTTTAAATTTTGGTTTAGGGTTTTAATAATTTTACCAGTAATATCAGTTATTATAAACTCTAATTGGCGTTCTTCTGCTAAATCAATTTCTATATTCAGGGTTTGTTCAGCCGGATTTGGATAAGCCCAATACGAATTTATTTTACCAGTTACATTTTGGCAAACTTCAAAATACTTGCAACTGGGTGCAGGTAAATTATTAGAAATGGCATGGTATTCGGTTTTTATTTCAGTTGATTCTTTATTTGGCAATAAACTTAAAAATAAGCTATCAGGTTTATACCAAGCAATAATGGAATCGTTATTTTGAACTATTTTGATTGGGATACAATTATTCAATTGTTGTGTCATTTTGCTGGCATATTCATTAAATTTTCCAACCTCGTAAGTGGTATCTAAATTATAAAAACGCCAATATAGTCCAGATTGGTCAGTAACTAATAATGGAATAGGATATAATGGTTTGTTTTGATTTTCTGATGTGTCAAAATGGAATAAGGTGCTTGAATTTCGTTTGCTTAAACTTATAAATGCGGTGCTATTTTTAAAAGAAATAATAGGCATTTTGATGGCTTTTTTTTCAAAGCTAATACCTAATTTTTTCAGTTCAAACTCGTTTAAGTTTAATAAATCGAGTTTTAAATTATTGTAAATATTCTTTCCTGTATTTTGTTTATTCTGTTTATCTATTATTTCCTTCAACTCCTCAGTTGGTTCAAACCAAATTACGTGTTCGTTTACCTGAATTGGAACTAATCGCTTTATATTATTTTTCAAATATTCTATTTGAAGTTCTTTCTTTTTAGGACTTGGAATAGAATCAGAATACAGTTTTAAATAAATGATTTGTAAAAAATCAAAATTGCTTTTGGCTACTGGTATAATTGTTGAAGATCCTTTTGAAAAGAATAGTTTATTTCTAATTTTAGGATTTTTGTAAATGTTATTAACTATTATTTTTTTAGTTTTATTGTCTAAATTTATATGAGTTTTTAGCTTGAAATATTTGCTAGTTTTAGTGATATTAAAGGCTTTCAACTGTTCATCATTTGGCTTGATAATATTTCTTTTTATTTCATCAATCATTTTATTATCGAACCCTTTTGTAAATTCATCTTTTGTGCTTTTTTCTCTGTAACGAACAACAGTTTTTACGTATTCTGAATGGCTCACTTTTTTGAAATTACCATTAACAATTGCTCCAATTTTTTCTGATAAAGCATTATAAAATAAAGGTTCTAACTTAAACCAAAACACAAAGTTTATTACCCCTTTATATGATTTTACACTCACAAGCACTGGAATCAAGTTGTTTTTAACTTCATTGAAAAAATCTTTATCAAATCCTTGGCTCCAAATGCTTTCTGTTACATTTAAATTGGTATCGCTTTTATTGATTATTTCTATAACAGCTGGCCAAAATTTATTAGAGTTTTTTATGAAGTTTTCATCTTCAGCTTTTTTAGATGAAAAGAGACCATTATTAAGTGTTATTTCACCTTTTTTATTGGCTTCTAATTCAACTGTTGGATAAGTTTTAAAAATTATTTCTCCAAAACCACATTGTTCAATACTATCCGTCACATTCTCATATTTCAACACATTGCCATCTGTAATAATGCCTAGTTTGGCTAGTTCTTCGTTGGTTAAAATTAAATAACCATCTTTATCAAAATAGGTGCGGTTATCGTCAATTGGGTTTTCGTTAAATAGGGGATTAAATGGAATAGGATCAAATAATTTTGTTGTAGGCTTGTTATTTATTGCAGGCAATTTTTTAGGGCTATCAACAACTTGCACTGATTTTTCGGTGGTGTTGTTAGCCGTTGTTTTTTTATTGTTATCAGCATTGGTAAACAAATTATTTAGTTTAGGTTTTTCAGTTATTTGCTCTTTGTTTTTAGGCGAATTTGGTTGAGTTTGCTCTGCTAAATTGGTTGTTGCTGTTGGATAAAATACCATCCACAATCCAATTATTATGCTACTAATTACCGACATGATTAAAATATTTTTTAAGGTGAAAAATGTTTGTTTTTTGTCAAGTAAACTGCGGTTATTGATAACAGAAATAACATCATTTTCAGTTAACAAAGGGTTTTCGTGTTTAGCATTTTCTAATAATTGATTTAGTTTATTGCTCATACCAAACTCCTTTCATATTTTTTACCGATTGTGTTTCATCTTTTTCGAGCCATAAAGCCAACGTTTTGCGCGCGCGGCTAATATTGGTTTTTACACCATTAACCGTAATGCCATGAATTATTGCAATTTCATCCATACTCAAACCACTTATTTCGTACCAAACCAATGCCTCACTTTGTTTAGTGGGCAAGCGTTTTAAAGCTTTGTTTAGTTCATATTTCATCAACGAACTTTCACTGTTTAAATTATCAGGTTTGTTTGCCGCTTTATCAGTATCAAACAAGCCCCAAAACTTTTTACGCCTTAGTTTTTTATTTACCAAATTGCTTGCAATACTGAATAAATAACTCAAAAAAGCATTTTCATTTTCAAGTTTCTCAAAACTTTCAAAAGCCACTAAAACTGTTTCGCTCACCACATCCTTTGCTTCCTCATTATCCCAAACCAATGTTTGCACAAATCTGCTCAACCGCGCATGCAACGGCTGATACAAACTCATAAAATGCTCTTGTTTTGAAATATTAATTTGCAAATTTTTATTTACTTGTTATGTCAGTAGGTTGCTTAACTAAACCAAAAAGTTTCAAGCTGCAAAAGAGTTTTTGATATAATGTTGGTTTGCAGGTCGTTAAAATTGATTGACTAAGTGAAATGGTTTATAGGTTAAATTGTAGGTTAGGTTCAGAAAAATTTGTATTGCCCTTTGCTTAACCAGCCGTTGTTAGGTGTTTAAGCGAAGCGGCACCAACAACTTATTTATTCTTGCATTACATGAATTTTCGAATATAAAAAATGCAGTATTGGTTGCCCAATAAAGGAGATGCGCTCATGACTAATTTTTTATCTTTAAGGCGTTGTGTTTTAAGCGAAGTGGCACCAAAAACGTACTTCTTCTTAATGCAACACCAACTATAGGCAAAATGCGATTT
Source organism: Bacteroidia bacterium (assembly GCA_044239605.1). Taxonomy (GTDB): domain Bacteria; phylum Bacteroidota; class Bacteroidia; order UKL13-3; family UKL13-3; genus JAAFJM01. The sequence continues at coordinate 37,307 of JBIIBC010000018.1, forward strand.
TTGTTTTGTTATAGCCACGCGTTCAATGTGTGAGGTAGCCTTTTGTTCGAGGTGCTCTAGCAGGGAGCAAATATTTGCATGGGTTATTTTTTTGAAGATTTTTCAAATAAAAAATATTCATTGTTAAAGTAAAAAACTAAATTATGCTATACCTCAACTCTGAAAGGGTTGAATTTGAATAGGCTTTGATGTTATCCCAGTATTATTTATTTAGATATAAACTAATCCTGAAAGGGTTAAATAACAGCATATATTCAACTCCTTCAGAGTTGTTTTATTTGGTTAATTTCTATCCACGCATTGCATGCGTGGCTATTCATATTCAATCCTTTCAGGATTGTTTACTACACTCAATTTGTATATTTTGTAATGGTGTCAATAAAGTATTTATTTTTATACCAATCATCTGTTATATCAGCATCTTCATTTTTTATAAAAATAACTTGAACAGGTATGGGAAAAGTTTTTAGGTGAGAAATATTCTCAAGTTTTTTGATGCCAATTACAACATACATTAGTTTGAAAATGATTATTAGTTAATCATTTCCCAAAGTTTATCTTTTAGTTCGTTGATATTTTGGTTACTAGCCGAACTTATAAAAATGTTTGGAATACCTCTAGGTAAGGCTTTTTTTATAGCTTTTAAAGTTTCCTCATCCACCAAATCACATTTAGTTATAGCAAGCAATCTTTTTTTGTCGCCAAGTTCTTTATTATACTGTTTAAGTTCATTAAGCAATATTTTGTATTCACCTTTTATGTCTTCGCTAGTGGCGGGCACCATAAAAAGTAAAGTAGCATTTCGTTCTATATGACGTAAAAATCTTGTTCCTAAACCTTTGCCTTCGTGAGCACCTTCTATAATTCCTGGAATATCGGCTACCACAAAACTTTTATAATCGTGGTATTTGACAATTCCTAAATTAGGTACCAAGGTAGTAAATGGGTAGTCTGCTATTTCAGGTTTTGCAGCAGTAATTACCGATAATAAGGTTGATTTTCCTGCATTTGGAAATCCAACTAAACCAATATCGGCCAATACTTTAAGCTCTAAAACCTTCCACTCTTCGCGGCCATCTTCACCGGGTTGGGCATAACGCGGATTTTGGTTTACCGAGTTCTTGAAATGATGATTACCTAAACCACCTCTTCCACCTTTAAGTATAATATACTCCTGACCGTTTTCTGTAATTTCGGCTAAAACCTCATTAGTTTCTGCATCTTTAGCAACGGTACCTAAAGGTACATCAATAAAAATATCAGACCCATTTGCACCACTGCGCAAAGCTGCATCTCCATTTCCTCCTGGTTCTGCTATTACATGTTTACGGTACTTTAAATGCAATAATGTCCAAGCATTATTACTTCCACGAAGAATAATGTGTCCACCTCTACCACCATCACCACCATCTGGGCCTCCTTTAGCAGTATGTTTATCGCGCATAAAATGCATTGCACCCTTTCCCCCCTTGCCACTTCGGCAACATATTTTAACGTAATCTACAAAGTTTGACTCTGACATTTTTTATTTATTGATTTGGTGATTTTTTGAATTTGGTGATTTTTAGATTTATTGATTGCTTAATTGTTCTATTGCTGAATGGTTAGATTTTTGAATTGTTATATTACATTGAGTTTCTATCAACTATTAACCGACAACTAAGAACTAAGTGCTGAAAACCAAGAACTAACAACTAAATAGCTTGTTCAATTTCGTTGCAAAGCAATGCGAAAATCCCTTCAATTTCTCCTAAACCATTAATACCTTTATACTTATTTTGGGTAGCATAAAAATCTTTAACAGGCATGGTTTTGTTATTGTATTCGTTTATTCTATTTTGAATAATTTCCGGATTTTGATCATCAGCACGGCCGCTGTCTTTTCCTCTAATTAATAAACGTTTTTTTAGTTCTTCTTCCTCCACCTCTAAAGCTAACATGGATGTAATCGCAGTGTTTTTAGATGCTAATAGCAAATCTAAAGCTGCTGCTTGCGCCTGAGTTCTGGGAAAACCGTCAAAAATAAAACCTTTAGCATTTGGTGCTTTATCTAACTCAGCTGCTAACATATTAATTGTAACTTCGTCAGGAACTAAGTTTCCTCCATCCATATAAGTTTTGGCTAATTTACCTAATTCAGTTTCCCCTTTAATATTTGCTCTAAAAATATCACCAGTTGATAAATGAACTAAGTTATATTTAGCTATTAATTTTTCTGATTGAGTTCCTTTGCCAGCGCCTGGAGGGCCAAATAGTACAATATTTAACATATAGATTTTTAAATTATTATGTGCGAATTTCAATAAAAGTAAGCAATGATACCAATATTATTTATTTTTGATGATAAAAATTTCTAAATGAGCATACTTGATAATTACCAATTAACCGATTTACCAATGGTTTCGAAATATATAATTGAGACGGGTTTGGATTACAAAATATGGATTTTTGAAGGTGAAATGGGGGTAGGAAAAACTACTTTAATTAAAGCAATTTGTAAAAATTTAGGTGTGATGGACGAGGTTAGTAGCCCTACTTTCTCGATAGTAAATGAATATAAAACGGTGGATGGTAAAACTGTTTATCACTTTGATTTTTATAGAGTAAAATCAATTGAAGAAGTTTATGATATTGGTGTAGAAGATTATTTTTACAGTGGTAATATATGCTTAGTTGAATGGCCCGAAAAAATTAAGGAAATATTGACTAAAGAAAAAGCGTTACATATTTTTATTAATCAAAAAAATGAGCAACGTTTTATTGAAATAAACTAAAAAATTATGATGGTTTGTGGCTTAAATCTAACTTACTTTCTTCAATTTTAAATATTTTCCAAGTTTCTATTGGAATTTGAAATACAGCAAATGCACCTGGTTTAAATTCCTGTATCTTAAAATCACTCATAATTGCTGCCATAGCACCAATAGTAGGGTTGTGGCCAACAAGCAATACAGTGTTAGCATCTAAATCACTTAAGTTTCTAATTACATGAATATAAGCATTGGTTTCTGCTTCATATAATTCATCTATAAATGCTATTTCCTTTTTGTCAATATTGAAATTTTCTGCCACAATTTTTGCAGTTTTGGCGGTGCGTTTTGATGAACTAGAAACAATTAAATCAATTTTATGCACATGAGTTTTTAAAACTTTAGCAGCTGTATTTGTATCATTTTTACCTTTGTCTGCAAGTTTTCTATCAAAGTCAGTTGTTTCAAAGTTGCCTTGTTCAGCTTTTGCATGACGCATTAAAATTAACTTTTTCATTAATTATCTAATTGCTTTCAAGTTTGTTTTCAGTCTTGTTTTCAATGGTTACTTCTTTTTTAGTTTTCCTAAACTTTCTTTTTGCTCTTTTAGCTTTATTTTCACTTATTTTAACTGCATTATTTTTCAAACCTTTAACAATTAACAAGAACCAACCTGATATGAAAAGTACTCCCCCAATGGGTGTTAATGCTCCAAGCCATTCGTAGCTATCACCTCCCCAAATTGCTCTTGTAGACAATAGATATAGACTTCCTGTAAAAAACACCATTCCTCCTAAAAACAAGAAAACGGATAAATCTAAAATGCTTTGATTAAATTTTCTGCTATTTAATGAAACAATTATAATTGCTAGTGCATGGTAAAACAAGTATTTAGTACCAGTATCAAATATGGCTATCTCGCTTTCACCAAGTAAGTCTTTTAAAAAATGACTCGCAAAGGCTCCAAGTAAAACGCAAAATGCAGCAATTGCAAAACCAGTTTTAATGTAAATGTTGTTGTTCTTATCCATATTGACCATTTTATGTTTTTATTGTGAACAAATAACATAATTAATAACTTAAATACCAATTATTTTTGAACGATTTAATTTTTTATGAATAGAAATTTTATAACAGGTGTTGTAATTACTTCGGTATTAATAGTAATTTTTTTGTTTGTATTTTACTTTTCAAAGATTAATACTAAGTCAATCCATGCCATAAATGTAATACCTCAAAATACTGTTATGGCAATTGAGGTAAACAATTTTAGTTTACAATACAAATTATTAAATAAGCAATTGTTTTGGCAGCAGCTAACCAATAATAAGGTTTTAGGAGAGGCTAATAACTCTATTAGATATTTAGATAGTATATTAAGTTTTGAAGAAAATTTTAACGACTGTAAGAATAACGAAAATATAACTATCTCCTTTCATGGTTATGCTAATAAATCTATTGATGCTTTGGTATTATTTGAAACTAAAAAGAAGTTCGAAATGTCGGATATTACTAATTGGATATTTCAGAATAATAAAAATAGGTTAACCATAAGTAAAAGAAAGTTTTTTGGAAATGTTATTTATGATTTTCTTGATTTTAAAACACAAAAAAAATTCAGTTTAGCTTTTAAGAATAAGATTTTAGCAATTTCTGAAAATGGTCAATTGATTGAAGAAACATTAATTAATATTGATAATAAGAAAGCTTATGAAACGTCTAAACTTGATAAGTTGAGTTTTGTAAAAAGTTTAGGAAACTATAATTTATATATTAACCATAAAAATATTCCTACTTTTTTAAATGCATTTGTTGACATTTCTAAATTAGGTGTAATTGCTAATCTTCCAAATTTTGCCGCATGGAGTGCCTTTGGTGTTAATGTTTCAAATAGCAGTGTTTCGCTTAAAGGTGTTACTATAACCGATGATGTAACTTTTCAATATTACGATTGCTTTAACAACATGCAAGCGCAGGAGTTTAATTTTAAAAAATTGTTGCCAAGTAATACAAGTTGTTTTTTAGGAGTTAATTTTAATAATGAAAATTTATTTGCTCAAAATTTGAAAGAATATTATACAGTTAATAAAATAAATACTAAAAATATAACACGTGATAGCATCAACATTATAAAGCAAAATTATAATCTATATAATCAATTGCTAGAAAATTTTGGTAATGAAGTTTTACAAGTAAACTTAAGTAATGTGCAATTTAGTTTTGATAGTTGTGAGGTGCTTGCTGTTAAATTAAAAAACAAGGAAAAGCTATCCAATAAATTAAAAGAAATTGCAATAAATGATTCACTTAATGCCGATACTATCATTAGTAATTTACCCAATCTATACAAAATAAACTTACTTAATTACTTTGATTATACATGGGGCGATATTTTTTTAAATAAGCAAGCCAATTATGCCTTAGTTTATGGCGAGTACGTCCTTTTTGCTAATAATGCATTGGTTTTAAGTAGTTTTTATAATAGTCAATTAAAAGGTAATTTATTAGCCAAGGATGCCAATTATATAGCACATCAATCAGAACTTAGCACTAACTCCAATTTTGAATTTTTTATTAACAATAATTTGCTTGTCCCTCAGATGGAGTCAATTGTTAATTCAGAATTGGTAAATGATTACAAATCAAATATGGGTTATTTTAAAAAGACAAGATTTGTAAGTTATCAAATGAATGCCACTAATGATAAAAACTATTTAACCAATGTGCAAATTGATTTCAATACAACTTCAAACAGTAAAACTGAATTATTATGGGAGTTAGCTATTGATACAAATTTGGCCATTAAACCGCAAATTGTATTTAATTCAAGTACCAACCAAAACTGTATTTTTATTCAAGATTTGAGAAATCAAGTTTACTTGATCAATAATGAAAGTAAGGTTCTATTTAAGGTGCCAATTTCAGGGAAAATAGTAGGGAATATTAATCAAGTAGATGCTTTTAATAATGGAAATACGCAGTATTTGTTTAATACCAATAGTCAAATATATTTAATTGATGAAACAGGTAAAAACATTCAAGGATACCCCATTTGGATACCTACAGGAACTAATTATCCAATTCAAGTGAGTGATTATTTAAATGATAAGTCATACCAAATTTTTGCTGTTGGCAGGTATTATAAAATTTGGTGTTACAATATTCAAGGTAGGTTACAAAGTGGCTGGAATCCCAAAAATAGTTATCCTAATCCAATTCAAAATATAAAATCATTTAAATTTAGAAATGAGTTAATCACTTATGTTATTAATGAAAAAGGCAAACTCAATTTTTATCAATTTAATGGTAAGCCCAATTCTTATTTTGATTTAGATAGTAATACTATTTATAAATACATGAACCATCAGGTAATAGATTCTAGCTTTATTAAGTTTTATTATATTGATTCTACCAATAATTTCAAGGTGAAAGATTACCATACTAATGGTGCTAAAAAGGATATCATTCTAACAAATATTAATTTTATTCCCACTGATAATTTTGACTTAAATAATAGCTTTTATTTTTATGAAAACAGGAATTTTAAAGTTAATTTATTTAATAGTTTAGGTAATAGAGTTTATACTAAAAATCTCTCTGATTCTTCAAGTCCACAGCTTGAATTAATTTATAAAAATGGAGCTGTACATGTTTGTTACCTAGATAGTTTAAAAGGTAAAGTTTATTTAGAAAAGTTAAATAATTCATTACTAGAAAACTTCCCTGTTAATGCTAATTATTTCTTCACTTTTGGTCATTTAAATAACGATGAGAATTATTTTTTAATCACATCCGATTTTGATAATAAACTATTTGTATACCAAGTAAAATAGCCATGTTTAAATCAAAGATATTTGTTGGTTTTCAATATTTAATTTTTATTTTAATTAGTATAGTTTTACTGAAACTTAGCTTTAATAAAATAGATATAAATTCTTTTTATAAAACCCTTATAGTTGGTAATTATTGGGTAGCTTTATGGGTTTTTATAATTTCTATTTTGGCATATGTTTCAAGAATTTATAGGTGGAATATTATTTTAAAAAAGGTAAATGCCAATATTGGTTTTATGAATAATTTTTCAGCAATTGCTATAGGTTATTTAGTAAGCTATATATTTCCTCGAGGGGGAGAAGTAGTTAAATGCATGTTATTAAAAAAAACAAATAATTTATCAATAAGTCAAAGTTTTTCAAGTACATTTTTTGAAAGAATAGTTGATTTATTATGTTTGGTAATTTTATTGGTTTTTGTTTTTGGAGCGGAGTTTATTTCAAATAATAACTTAATTACTAATTTAGTAAATCCTAATCAATTCATTAAAAATTATCGTATTTGGGCAGTTATTGCTATATGTTTAATTATAGCAATTATTGGATTTGTTATTTATAATAAATTTAAATCAAAAGATATTTGGCTTATAGGTTTTATAAATAATTTAAAAGAGATGTTATCGCTTTTAGTTAATTTGAAATTTTCGTTACATACTATTTTTATTTGGTTGAGCTACTACCTTATGACTTACTTATGGTTTTTTGTTTTTGAATCTACTTCAAATCTTTCTCCATTTCAAGCTTTCCAAATTATGATGATAGGAACAGTTGCTCGTTCTCTTCCATTGCCAGGTGGTGCAATTGGTGCTTATCATTTGGCAATAGTATTTGGTTTAACAGCTATGGGTATAGATAAAGAATTGGCACTTGGAATGGCATTTATCATTCATGGGTTTCAAACTTCATTCACTGTTTTTGCTGGATTTATTGGTATAGTTTGGCTATTTATAAATAAAACTTATCGCATAAGGTAAATTTTTCCAACTCCTTGTGTAAAGTATTTTTCGTTACTATTTATTTTGTAGTTCTCTATATTTTTTTGATTTATTCTGGTAAATACTTGGTATAAGTAAACACCATTTGCCAATCTATCTCCATACATATCATTTCCGTCCCAAGCATATTCACTGATATTATTGCCAAACTTAATATTACCAAATTCCTGTTTAGTTATTTCCTTAACTACTTTGCCTGAAATAGTAGAAATTCTAATCAATAAATCATCGGGTAATATACTACCTGTTAAGGTAAAAACGAATCTGACATTTGTAGTTGCAGGATTAGGGTAAGGTAAAAAATTACTAATACTTGATTTGTTAATTATTTCAAAAGAAACTTCAAAATCATTATTTCCTGATGGGTTTCCAACTGCATCCATGCTTTGTATTCTTAATGAATACTCGCCATCAGTTAGGTTTTTAGGTCTGTAAATAATTGTTGATTTATTTATATTGTTATTAGCAGGTATAAATTCAATTTCAGGGCTATTCAAATTTATACGTTCAAAATCAATACTATTTGGTTTTCTGAGTAAAACACTAAATAATGAAGTATCTTTTTGGATAATGTATTTGTTGTTGTCAGTTGAGGTAATATTAATTATTGGGGTAGCAGATACAATTTCGCCATTCATAATTTTTGTACCATCAAAGGTTACATCTAGGTAAGGGTTACTTTTATCATTTTTTACCTCAAAGTTGGTTGCAAAAAAATTATTGGCAAAAGTCAATTCATTGTTTTTTCTATTATTATTCAATGAAAATTGAATGGTATTGTTTTTTTGTAATCCTAACGTGGCAAGTTTTGTTTTTGCAATTGTAGAACTGTTGCTATTTATGGTGTCTAAGGGTATATTTTTTTCATATTTAACCAACCTCATTTCATTAACAATTTTTATATTTAAATTGGTGGGTTCGTAATTGGTATTACTTATATTTTCAATTCCCATTTCCAATTGTAAAGAATCACCTTCTTCAATAGGATTATTTTTCAGGCTAAATGCAATATTAGGGGCAAGTTTAGCCTCGGCAATAGGAGATGCCAATAATTGCCAATATCCAAACTGCTGTGGAGTTCTTTTAGCACTATCTTCCATGTTTAATTTAATTTTTAAAAACGGAATTTTTTTAGCATCTATTGTACTGATATCAAAATTAGTAGATGTTATATTTTTGAATAGGAGCGTATCAATTCCATTAACGTTTACTCCAATTAAATCAATATTTAACTTACTATTGTTAGAGATATCACTTTCCCTAAAATTAAAGTTTAGTTTATTCCAACTACCTACAGGACCAAATGGAATTGATAGAATACTTCCTGTATGCCACTTAGTCAATAGGCTTTTCTTTATTACTAATATTTTAGAGTCTTGTGGTTGATTGGCAGCTGGTGGTAATCCTACCAACCCCATATTAACTAATGCTCCTAACGAATCGTTATTTACTGTATCTTCCACAGCATAGCCAGGTTCAGCATCTTTTTTACTAATAATAGCCCAAGCTGTATTGTTACTTTTTATTTCAGGAATTTTTACTGCACCAAGTTTTTTTAAGCTATTTAAAGTGGCTTGGTCCCAATTATTAATATCACTATTATATCTTGAAAAAATTGCTACATAATATCCTGATGGAATACTGTCAATAAAGCGTCTAAATTCATTTCTCCCTGAAACAGTTTCAGTTCCAAACGGGTAATATCTTCTGCTTCTATTTTCTTTGTTATCTTGAACAAATTGGCAGTTAAATGGATAGTTTGGAATCTCGTAAGGAATATCAACTTGTGATGGTTCAAATACTAAGGCCGCAACTGAATTTCCTGGACAATTACCTACAGCTTGATTTAACTGATATGGAATAATTACTCCCATATTTCTATGGTCAAATCTTTTGTTTTGAACACCAATTACTAATTCACTATTTACAAATGAAATTTGTTTAGTAATGGAATCTAATACTACTTTATCCATTCCAATTGTATTGCTATATTGTTCAAAAGTGCTTTGCATAAACCCATAACTACCATTGTGTATTTTTGTAAAAGATGCGTTGTTCCAAATACCTCCTTGTGTTTCGGGTACATTTATTTTTACTCTCCAGTAATATACAGTGGTATCTAAACTACTTAATTTAATTTTCCATTTTACTAAATCATTGGCTTTTATTATTCCAGATGTTTGATAAAATGGTGAATTTGTTTTGAATAAATGCGAATTGTCTATTTCAAAAATGTAATCTTTGTTTTCTGAACGTAAATCGTTGTTTTGTGCCACAAGTTCAACACTATCGGTGTTTATTATTGAAAAATTGGTGGGATAAATTGTACTAATGCCACTACCAGGAATAAACTTTGTTATGGTTGTTTCATTATTAGTTTCATTAATTTCATTTTTTAAATTGAGGTAATCTAAAGTTATTTTAAAAGTATTATCGCCAATCATTGATTTTCCCTTTCCAGGTAATTTAACCGAAAAAGTATCTTTATATAGAGGTGTTTTTAGTAAAATACTATCATACCTATAAGTTAAATTATTGGTGGAGGTAGTATGTTCAATTAAAATAAACACGGTATCATTATTTGCTTTACCTAAATTTTTCACAATACCATTTATTTCAAATGAATCAACTAAAGCAGTAATATTTTTATCGGAAAGAAACACATCAGAATTTTTTATTTCATAATCTGGAAGTAAAGGACTTCCAATTCTTAATGCAGGATCTCCCTGAAATAATATCTGATTACCATGTGAAACCTCATATATCCCACCTGAAACAGTAGTTTCGGCCAATGTTTGCTGAATTATTTTACCAATACTATTCCCATAAAAATCTTTACTAAAGTTTTTATAAAAAGTATTCATTTGGAAAAACAGGTGATTACTCAAGGTTATGTTAGAGTGAGCTAGCCAACCTATAGCACCTTTGTTTGCTGCTACAATAAAATCTTTTCCGTATATATTGCCACTTCCTTGTGGGTCAGCATCATTTGCATTTCCAATATTGCACCCATTAAAATAAAAGAAAGTATATTTATTGGTGTTTTGCATATCGCTTATCCTTCCAAAATCAACATCAAGTACAGATAAAGAACCGTGTCCTAAAAAAGTCATCATACTTTTTCCACTGTTTAGTTCCTTTATCAAAACTGGCTTAAAATCGGTTTGCACTGTGCCGCTTGTGTTTTTGTTAAACGAAATTACATTAGCACCATAATATAAGTTACTAATAAGCGATTTGTTATAATTGGTTTGGTTAGTATAATCTATTTGTTCGCTTCCACTTCCTCCCGAAACATGTAATACTTGTTTTCTCCAATCAATATCAAAAATGGTATCTTTTTCATAATTAATAAGTTTGTTAAGATAATTAAATGCTTCTTCGTTATTGGCTGCTGGAATCCTTCCAGTGGCTAATGCAGGCGTGTAAGGCATACTTTGATTCAAGCCAATACTAAACATATGGTCGCTCGAAGGTTCGCCTATGGCAGGAACTAAATTATTGTTATAAGCATCCTGAAAACCATTTCTGATTAAATTATTTTGATAACCTCGTCCTAATAAAAGTAAATAACTGGGTTTAATGGTTTGATTCTTGTAAAGGTATTTTATTAAATGTGTTATGGCTAAGGGGTGTTCGTATCCATAAAAAAATTGGTTGTATAAATCATTGCTATAAACCAAAGATGTATTAAATTTTTGTGCCCTATAGTTTTTATAAGCTTGGGCAGCTGTTTCTATTTTTTTATTCGAAATAATTAAATATTCGGTGTTTAAATTGTGTTGAATATAATTCATATTTACTAATTCAAGTGAATTAATAGACCTAATATCTGATTCGTCAAAAATATAGAAAAGCTGTTCATTATTAAAGTTAGGTGTAAGCGTATTTAAAGTATTTCCCGAAAGACTGCAGTTAGAAACAACGTTATTTTTTAAATCTAATAGAACAGGTTTTAATTTGCTGTAATTGCTAATTTGAAAATATATTCTTGTAGCATTTTGTTGCGTTTTGTGTTTAAAAAGTAATTCTTTGTAATTTAGAAAATCAAATTGACTGGCATACTTTAATTTGATTAAAGAAACAGAGTTATAGTCACTACTTAAATTTAAGTCTGGAATATTTTCAAATTTAATATTAGTAGTATTCCCTATAAATGAATTTGATAAAACATTGTAATAATTGGTTTCAATATAACCAGTATAGGTAGTATCCTTAATCGTTGTATAGTTAGTGTTATCATTGGCAATACTTAACCTTAAATGATGATTTATCTTATTTGATTTATCATCACTTACACCAAATACTTTTGTCTCTAAAATGGCTTCTGGTCCTCCAATAAATAAATGAGGTGTATTAAGCGAATAAACTTTATTTTCACCTAACCCAAATCTTACATCCAACCAACTTTCTCCAGATGTGTATTCCGAAAAATAGTAAAAATCACCTGGTCCTACTAATTCCGATTTTCCTCTATAATACTCTTTTAATGGTGCCTCTATTATTTCATTTATAAAGTAGTTTTCAGGAGTGTAGGCATTGTAATTTGTTTCATTAAACTTTGTAAATCGTTTTCCTAAAGTGCCGCTATTATTGGGTAATATAGTAAGAAAATAAACTGAAGTATCGCTAAACAAACTATTGTATTGATGTGGCTGATCGTAGGCGTTTTTATAAAGTTCCCTATCTAAAGTACCATCATTTTTAGTACCATAAAAAATTAAGTAATCATCTGAATTAAAAATGGCATCCGATACTCCATAAATGTAGCAAGCTTGTTCTTCGCCATTTTTAAAAATTTGAAATCTATTTGGATTTAAGCCCAAAAGGTTAACACCAAGTTGAGCCAAAGTGTTCGAATCTATCTTATAAACGCCTTGTTCTACAATTTTTATTTTGTAATAAGGTTGATTGGTTTTAATCCATTCGTTACCTATAACTTGGGCAAAGCCTGTAAGTTTTAAAAATAAAATTAATACGATTATTAGTAGTTTTTTCATTCAAATTATAAATCAAACAAATATAACAGCTAAGGGTATAAAAAAAGTATTTGTTTGGTATTTTTTACAATTTGTTAAATTGCTAGCTTTAATTGGGTAAATTTTTAATATTTTGAGTTTAAAAGTAAAATACATTTCCTCCGGAAAATATGAAACAGGTGGGTACAAGCACGAATTGTTTTTTGCTCAACAACTCACTCAGTTTTTAACTACTGAAAATGAAAAATATGAGTTAATTATTGAGCGCCCCAATAGGTTTTTTGAAAATCCTTTTTCCTATCTAAAGTTATTTTTACTGGGTTTAAAAGCTAATGCCAAGTACAATGTAGTAGTGGCTAGAGTGGCCGTATTTGCAATGATTCGCAATTTATTTACTAAAAATAAAGTTTATATTGTATTACATAATTTTGATGAACAGGATGGCAAATCAATTTGGCTAAAATGGTATTACAATTTACTGTTTTTTTTACTTAAAAATCTATCCATTAAAAATGTTTCCATAGTTACAGTGGCACCTTTTTGGGTAAATTATTTTAAAAACAAAATCAATAACAATATTCAGGTTCACTTTTTTCCTAATTTCTTCGATAATACTTATTATGAAAAAACGAGAGTTTCAACTTTAATTTCTAAAGAAAAAAGTAGTAAGCAAATCCACTTAGGGCAATGGAGTTTTAAAAACCATCTTGATGTATTTGAAGTAGCTAAACAACTTACAGCAAGAGGATATCATTGTTATTTTAGTACCAATTTTAAAGATTTTGCAAAAAAAACCAACGATTACGAAGTGGTTTATTTTGAGCATTTTGAGGATTATTTAACTCAAATGGCTATAAGTGAATTTACGTTGGCTTTAACTGCCATAAACGAAGGTTGGAACCGAGTGGCTCACGAAAGTATTTTGTTAGGAACGCCTGTTATAGCCTATGCAAAAGCAGGTTTGTTAGATTTGGTAAATGAAAGCAAAAGTTATGCTGCCAAAAATATAGCTGATGTAATACAAGCCATTGAAAACAAAAATGTGCAAGCAAACCCAAGTTTACTTGCACACCATGATATAAGCAAAGTTGCCGATTATTTAAAAAATATTATCTAAGTAATTACTTTTTCAAACTCCGTAAATTTAAGTATTACCGTATTGTTTAATCTCACCAATTCTAATAAATCATTATCACCAGTTATGAGGAAATCTGCTTCAGAATCAATTGCTAGTGAAAGTAAATAATTATCTTTTTCATCCCTACACAAATGGGTTATTGTGTTTGTTTTAATATTTATAGAAGCTTCGTTTAATAACTCAAAAAATTCTAAAATCTGTTCTTTCGAAAAATACTTTTTAAGTTTTGGTTTATTGAAAACCGCTATTAACTCTTGAATTTGTTCATCACAAATTATTATTTTTATGGCAGATGAATAAATATGTTTCTGTAAACCTTTGAGGTTTTTGCCAATTAAAAAAGATATCCAAACATTCGTATCTATAATTATTTTATACGATTTGCCTTCCTTTTTCATATCTTCTTTTTCTAACCGATTCTACTTCTTTGGTTATTTCTTCAAAAGTAAGTTCATTGTTTTTTGTAGATTTTAAAAGATTATTAAACCTTTTCAAAAACAATGATTTTTTCAACTCATTGAAAATATCAAGTTTATCACTTTCATTCAATTTATTTAAGATATTGATAAATTGTTTTTTATCCAATTCAATGCTAATGGTTTTCATAGTAATAAATTTTAACAAAACTAACAAATTTAATTGATGCAAGCAAATTCAGATATGCTAATAAAGATTTTACAGCATTATCTGTTTGAAAACAATAATGTGCAAGCAAACCCAAGTTTACTTGCACATTATGATATAAAAAATGCAGACGATTATTTAAAGAATATTCAGATTTAACGAATTGTAAAATCTATGAATCTGTCTTGTTTTTAGCGGTCTGTGAGGTCACAAACCACGGACAAAAAGTCCTTAACCCATTAGCGATGTGTGTTGGGTTGGCAAAAAAGCGGGCCAGCTCGGGCCTGTGGGCTGAAGCATTTTTTTGCCTTGATTTTTTGTTTCTTTTTCATCTAAGGAAAAAGAAAGCAGAAAAACCAGTTAAGGATTATTTAGTTAAAAAACTCACGCATTCTATCAAAAAAACCTTTGTCACTAGCGTTTGGTTTTGGTCTAAAGTTTTCTGAATCACGTAATTTTTCTAACATTTCACGCTCTTCATTATTTAACTTTTGTGGTGTCCAAACATTTACATGAATCAATTGATCGCCTTTAAAGTTGGTATTTAACTCAGGTAAACCTTTTCCGCGTAAACGTAAAATTTTTCCAGCTTGTGTGCCAGCATCAATTTTTAGTTTTACTTTTCCATCAACTGTTGGTACTTCTACCTGCATTCCTAAAGCTACATCAGCAAAATTAATGTACAAATCATACACTATATTATTGCCATCGCGTTTTAAAATTGCATCTTCGGCTTCTTCAATTAATATAATCAAATCGCCAGCAGGACCGCCCATTGGGCCGGCATTTCCTTTGCCACTCATACTTAGTTGCATGCCATTGGCTACACCGGCAGGAATATTTACCGATACTACTTCTTCTTTATTTACCAAACCATCGGCATTAGAACCTGCAGGGCGTTTACCCATAATTCGTCCAGTTCCGTGGCAGGTAGGGCAGGCACTTGTAGTAGCCATTTGTCCTAAAAAGGTATTGGTAACTCTGCGCACTTGACCCGAACCTTTACAAGTTCCACAAGTTTCAAAACTCAAACCTTCAGCCATTACCAAACGACCAAATTTTAGTTTCTTTTCTACTCCTGTAGCAATTTCTTGTAAAGTTAATTTTACTTTTAAGCGAATATTACTTCCTCTAACTCCGCGTTGTCCGCCACGGCTTCTTCCACCACCACCACCAAAAAACGATTCAAATGGGCTTCCATCATTTCCAAACACATCGCCAAATTGGCTAAATATGTCATCCATGTTCATACCGCCACCACCATAGCCGCCTTGGCTTCCGGTTCCAGCGTGTCCATATTGGTCGTAACGGGCTTTTTTATTGCCATCGCTCAATATTTCATAAGCTTCGGCTGCTTCTTTAAATTTTTCTTCAGCTTTGGCATCACCTGGGTTTTTATCAGGGTGGAATTTAATTGCCATTTGTCGGTAAGCTTTTTTAATATCTGCTTCCGATGCGCCTTTGCTTAGTCCTAGTACTTCGTAATAATCTCTTTTTGCCATGTAAATTTCTTTTCAATTATAAGATTGAAAGATTTAAAAATTACAAAATTTTGTAAGTTTTTAATATTTCTAATTTTGTAATCTTTTAATTTTGTAATCTTTGTAATTCTTTTATTCGCCTACAACTACTTTTGCAAAACGAATCACTCTTTCATTCAGCAAATAACCTTTTTCTACCGTATCAATTACTTTACCTTTCATATCTTCCGAAGGTGCAGGAATATTGGTAATGGCTTCATGAAACTCACTATCAAATGGTTTGTTAGTGCTTTCCATTTCCTTTAAACCTTTATTGGTTAAAATGGTTTTTAATTTATGGCTTACCAATTCTACTCCCTCTTTAACTGCGCTCACTTCGGTAGCTTTTTCCATAGCTTTGGATGCACGTTCAAAATCGTCTAATACAGGAATTAACGACACCAAAACTTCTTTATTGGCTGTCATCATTAATTCCATTCTTTCTTTAGCTGTTCTGCGTTTGTAGTTTTCAAAATCGCTGTATAAGCGTAAATATTTATCTTTTGCCTCGGCTAATTCTTGCTCAATAGTTATTACTGGTACTTCTGCCTTTTGTTCTTCATTAGTGACAGTGTTGTCAGTTTGCTCACTTTCATTAACTGGATTCTCGGCAGTATTTTCTGTGGTTGAATCGTTTGTTAACTCTTTCTCTTGCTCGTTATTCATGGTAATTAGTTATTTAATGCTAAAATTATTTTATTTTTTATACCCTACCTTATCAAAAGTATTGCCACTGGAAATTTTGACCGATTTTTTAAAAGCAAAAAAGACCCAATTGCTTGGGTCTTTTGGTTAAAAAGTAAAAGTTTACTCTTTGATTATTTTTATGGCTTGTTTATTTAATCCTTCAACGCTTAATAAATAAACACCATTGGTTAAAGATTCGGTATTGATAATGGTTTCGTCTAAATTGAGTTTACCTGAAAGAATTGTTTGGCCTATTAAATTGGTGATGATGTATTTTTTACCAAATATATTGGTTTTATTGGTAATAGTAAGAGTAGATTTTGTTGGGTTTGGAAATACTTTTAAATCATTTTCCAAACTCAATTCGTTTACTCCAACTGTAACCGCTAAATTTAATGAAGTAGAGTCGGTACAGCTATTGTTATCAGTAATTTGAGCTGTAATTTTAGCATTGCCTGCATTGGTAAATAAAACACTAATTTGATTAGTTCCTTGTCCTGATTGAATAGTTCCATTGTTTGTTTTCCAACTGTAAGTGCTATTGGCTTGGTTTAATACTGAATAGGTAAAAGGAACAATACTGCTATTAGGACTGGTATTGCCTAATATAGTCCCAATTTGCGGACTTGGATTAACCATAATATTTTTAGCAATGCTGTCAATACATTTTTCGTTAGCAACCACTACCAAACTAATAGGAATTAAGCCCAATTTAGTTGTTGAAAAATTGGTTGGATTACTCAAAGTTGAAGTTAGAAAATTATCAAAAGTCCATAAATAACTTAAAGTATTGTTATTGGGTGTGCTATTATTGGTAAACATAAAATTGTTTCCTCGCAAACATTGGCTCATTTGGTTTACTGAAAAATCTACATTGGTAGCTTTGGCAACCACATTTATATTTTTAATAATACTATCGCTGCAACCATTGGCTGATGAAGCTATCAGTTTGATGGCATAATTTCCAGCATTGGTGTAAACTTTATTATTATTTACATTGTTATTGGTTGTATTATCTCCAAAATTCCAAGTATAAGTAATGCCTCCAGTAGTTGAATTTAACAAAGTAAATTTGTTTCTTGTAATGCATTGCAAGGTATCGTTTATCGTAAAATTTGTTTTTGGTGCACTATTGATGGTAATTATTTTTGTTATTGAATCTTTACAATTAAAGTTTGAAGTAACTAACAAAGTGACGTTAATAGAACCTGCATTGGCAAAAACTTTGCTAGGCGATTGGGCCATAGAGGTGGTATTATCACTAAAAGTCCAGTTATAACTCATGGTTCCGTTTGCTATTGTAGATGAATTGCCAATATTAACAGCATTGGGCGAAGGACAAAAATTACTCAAAATGATACCTGCAACTGGTTTTGGTAAAATAGCAATTTGCTTAACTAAAGAAGTATCTGTACAGCCAGATTTAGAAACTATTACTCTATAATTACTATCATTGTTTATAACCAAATTAGCGTTGATAGCATTATTAATTATTTGATTATTATTTAACCATTTAAAACTGTAATTACTTCCGGTAAAAGATGATTGCAATACAGTAGTTAAACCGTTACAAATTGAATCTTTGCCGCTAGTAATAGTTGGCTTTGCAAATCCAATTACAAAATTAATTGTCGTTTCAATACCCTTATAACTTGTATCTGAACTGTAATTAACACGAATTTTATAATTTTTATTTATAGGTAAATTGGCTGGAATAGTAACTGTAATTAAACCTATTGTATCAGTACTAGTTTTGGTTCCAATGGTAGTAGCATTAGCAAATGAACCTAGTGAGTCTGAAAGTTGAACAATAAATATATTGTTATTAGGTAAAGTTAAGCTATTAGCTTGGTATTTTACATTTGTATTGGTTATTCTATCATTACAAAATATTCTTTTTGTTGCCACACTATCAATGCTAATTTGCGTTGGTTGATTAACGAATATATTTATAGCGTTAATTACAATGCTATTAACAGGGCAAAATCTATCATAACCTTTCACTGTAAAAGAATAGGGCGTGTTTCTAATCGCAGATGTTGGAGGAGTCCAACAAAATTTGAAACTGTCCGCCTTTGGTCCATTAATGACTCTTTGAGCCAAAATATAATTGCGCGTAAAAGTAGCATTGCTCATAGCAGAATTATACAAACCAGGATTATTCCATCTTAAAGTAGAGGTATCGGCAAGAATTGCAGAATCTTGTTGGTCTTGGCAAACTATATCCAAACAAAAAGGAACTCCTGAAATGCTCGTGAAATTCTTTGTAGTTTGAATCAATCCTTCTTTGTAAATTTTTATTATAGGGGCTCTATTATTGGCACAAACAATACTTTGTAGTTGTATATCGCGTCTAGTGTACCCCACATTTATCCATACATTACCAGCTTTTCTCCATTGGGTTACTCCTATAACCAAGGTGGATACAAAAGTTCCTAAAGGTCTAAATTTAATATCCCCATTTATTGGATCTATGCTTAATGCTCCAGGGTTCACAGGACCTGGGGTAAGGGCTCCAAAATATGGAAATGGATAACTTGGACTAAATGGAGAAATATAATTAACATTAGTGTTAGCAGCTTGTAACGATGGAGCAAATTCATAACTTAATGAATCACTATCAGGGTCAATGGCTCCTAAATTATAGGTAATATCCACACCAGTGCAAGCCAATGCAATCGCATCATTCGTAAAAACAGGTGCTGAATTACAGGTACCTTGGCATCTATCTAAAATAGCTTCTGTGTAAAAATTACCCGGAACCATGGTTGTTAAAGCAGTAGTTCGGCAGCAAGAGCTTACACCTAATGCCACCTTGCAACATGCCGAAGGAATGGATGATAAATTTACATTGCCTTCATAAGTAAAAACCTCTATGCCTGGGCTGAAAGTGCCAGCAGTTCTTATATTGCAATTGGTGCAAATGCTTTTTACAGCGACACAAGTTTGAATAATATCAAAACTACTACTCGCAGCCACCGCATTTAAAGTAAATGAACCATAATTAACACCTGTAAAACCTGGACTTGCTCCTGTTATTGAGGTGCCTAAACTAGCTGAGGCAGTTGTACATCCCGAAGCATTTCCATTTGGAATAGGGTTGGAGCATCCTGGGCAAATGGTAATTCCTGCACAATCCCTATATAATATCATGGTTACTTTGTAAATATTGGGGGTAGAGGTACAAGTGTAACTAATATCGCATCCAACCAAGGGCGTTGCATAAGTAGTTTTACTAAATACCAAAAGGCAGGTAAAAGCTAATAGGTAAAAAAGTTTCTTCATTTAGTATTGTTAAGGTTTTACAATAATAATACTAATAGGATTAAGTTAATAGAATGGTAAAAAGATTAATAATTAAATAAGTTTAAATAATGACCCAATTGCTTGAGTCTTGCCTACGGTCGGTGTTTTCACCGACCGATTTAACGAGTAGGTTGGTAAAAACACCAACCTCAGGCAAAGTAAAAGATTACCCTTTGATAATTTTTATGGCTTATTGGTAATAGAGTAAAATAGGAGGTAAACCTTGATTTTATTTCTTTGTATTTATACTTTTATCAAATTTGATAATTAGGTTTCAAAAGTATTAATTGCGCTTCAAAATTTTGAACCAACTATGAAATTACATTTTATTAAGAAATACCTATTTTTATTTTTAGCCATAGGCTTTATGTCTACCGTATTTGTATCGTGTGGCAGCGATAAGGAAATTCCTTCTGTATGTATTTCTGATAAAGCATCTGTTTTAGATAAACCATCTAGAAAAGAAGGAAAAGTATTATCAACCGTTTCGCTTGGCGAAAAGTTGATGTTTTTAGATGATAAAGAGGAAGAAAAAGGCAAACAATATTTAAAAGTAAAATTATTAGATGGTAAAGAAGGTTGGATCATGGCAGATTATGTGGCTATAGAGTCAAGACCTGCGGTAATAATTGAAAAATCAGATATTTATTCTCGTCCTGATTTATCTACTATCAGCAAAAAATCGTTTAACGAAATGGATATTATAGCCATTATTTCTAAAAAAGATGATTGGATAGAAGTGGCAGGTAAAAGAGGTAAACCCAAAGGAATTGAAAAAGGTTGGATTAAAGATAAAGGCTATAGTGAAGGTACCACCGATATAGCGGCAGCCATTTTTATTAACAGAGCTTTGGCTATTACCAAAACTGCTGATAGGTTGGCTGAACTAAAGGCTATTATGGAAAATAGTGATATTTCGGGTTCAACATTCCAATACATTGTTATCAATGAAATTAGAAGCATAGACCCAAATTCGTATCCTGACGAAATAGAAGGTGATTATGAAGAAGGCAATGATGATGTAATTCAAGATACAGTTAATAGTGGTGACTAGTAAATTCAGAAATAATTGTAATTTACTATCATTAAGTTTTATTGCTTAATTTTTAGAACAAACTATTCGTTTAGTTTTACTAATTCGAACTAATCTAAAACTTTGCCTATGGTTGGTGTTTTCACCGACCAATTTTACGAGTAGGTTGGTGAAAACACCCTTTAGACTTGCAGTGAGAATAAAATATGTTATTTTTATAAAAATAATATTCTCACAACAGAGAGCAGAAGAGGTACTTAAGAAAACACCAAGGTTTTTATGCCTATAGG
>JBIIBC010000072.1:0-4791 GCA_044239605.1 Bacteroidia bacterium
TCCAACAGTATTTTTAAATCAAATTTGGCAAAAGTTGAATGCAGTAATTTGTGATAAAACCAATCTGCAAAATCTTGAAAATGATTTATCTGAAATAAATGTCTTCCCAAATCCAGTAAATAATCAATTAAATATTTTTGGATTCAATAAATCGAATTATGCCATTGAAATATATAACACAATTGGCCAAGTACAATTATCAGTTAATAATTTAAACACTGTTGATGTTTCTGATTTAGCTAAAGGAATTTATTTCGTTAAAATTCAGGTTGACAGTCATTCAAAAATTATCAAGTTTGTAAAGCAATAAATAATTAAAAAAATAGAAAACTTTTAAATCCTATTTTATAAAATTAAAATTCACCTTATATTATTTATTCATTTTGAGTTTTGGAATAAAATATTAAAGCATTATGCAAAGCCACAAAATCATTATTGTATACTGAAATTTGTAGCTTCAGATTATGATAAAATTTTAATAATTACAATTCTTTTTAATAGATTTGGTAATTGGTTTATTTAATTACAATCCTTATTAAATGGATTTTTTATAAAAAAAATAAATTTAATAGTTAAAATTAAAGTTTTACTTTTTATAATTATTTATAAGGCTTTGTGAAATTTATATTTTAAACCATAAGAGATTTAAAAGTTTAATTTTAAAAGTTAATAATCGATGTTATTGAATGCATGTTGTCAAAGTTTTACATAATTACTCGTTTTATTTTAAATTTTATAACCAATTTCAGAAAAATAGATACTAAAAATTCTGAATTTCAAATCAAATAAATAGTTTATTTTGCGCCTCGAAAAATGAGCGAATCAATTTACGACAAATACGAAACAGTTATAGGTTTAGAGGTACACACCCAAATGCTTACCAAAAGTAAGGCTTATTGTGCCGATGAGTACGAATATGGCGCAAATCCAAATACACAGGTTAGTCCTATTAGTTTAGGACATCCAGGTACATTGCCAAAGCATAATTTAGAAGTAGTAAAATATGCTGTAAAAATGGGCTTAGCTTGTAATTGCACCATTGCCGAATGGCAACATTACGCGCGTAAAAATTACTTTTATGCCGATTTGCCTAAAGGTTACCAAATTACACAAGATAAAACTCCCATTTGCACCAATGGTTTTATTGAAATAAAGCTAAAGGATAAAGAGCCAAAACGAATCGGAATTACACGTATTCACATGGAGGAAGATGCAGGAAAAAGCATGCACGACCAAGATGTGTATAATACTTTAATTGATTTAAACCGTGCTGGTGTTCCTTTAATTGAAATTGTATCGGAACCCGATATGAAAAGCGGGGAAGAAGCTTACCAATACTTAACTGAAATTAAACAATTGGTAAAATACTTAGACATTTGCGATGGTAACATGGAAGAAGGAAGTCTGCGTTGCGATGCCAATATTTCGGTAATGTTAAAAGGCAGTAAAGTTTTTGGAACCAAAGTAGAGGTGAAAAACATGAACTCGTTTAGAAATGTGCAAAAAGCCATTGATTACGAGGTAAAACGCCAAATTGATGCCATTGAAGCAGGCGAAACCATTGTAATGGAAACACGCTCGTTTGATGCTCAAAAAGGTACAACTTTTACGTTGCGTAGTAAAGAAGGAGCAGCAGATTACCGTTATTTTCCTGAGCCAGATTTACCACCATTGCGTGTTACCCAAACTTTTATTGACGATGTGAAGCAACAAATGCCAGCGCTCCCAAAGGCATTGTTCCATAAATATACCAATGAGTTTGGTTTGAACGAATACGATGCCAACGTATTGATAGAAAGCAAAGAAATAGCTAATTATTTTGAGCAAATTTTAGCGTTTACTAAAAACATAAAAGCAGCTGCTAATTGGATGATGACCTCGGTTAAGGCATACCTAAATGAGCAAGCTATACATATTTCGGATTTTAAACTTCAGCCAAAACAAATAGCCGAAATTATTGCTTTAATTGATAGTGGAAAAGTAAGTAACAGTGCTGCGCAAAAAGTATTTGCAAGCATGATTGAAAAGCCAACCGAAAGTGCAGAAAGCATTGCGCAACAATTAAACTTGATGCAAGAAAGTAATTCCGATGAATTGCAAAAATGGATTGATGAGGCTATAGCAGCAAACCCTACAAAGGTAGCCGAATACAAAGCTGGTAAGCAAAGTTTGGTAGGTATGTTTATGGGTGATGTAATGAAATTAAGTAAAGGAAAGGCAGACCCCAAAATAGCAAGTAAATTAGTTAAAGAAACCTTAGATAAACAATAACAACATGAATTTGAGAAACCTATTTTTTATATTATTAATTAGTAGTTTTATTGCCTGCGGTAATTCTATTAATAAAGAAAAACCTACCAAGTCGGGTTTTACGGTAACAGGTATAGTTAAAAATGCAAAGGGAAGCATAAATATTCAAGAAATTACCAATACAGGTTTATTACTTTTAGATAGTTCTGTAATATTATCGGATGGAACTTTTGAATTAAATGGAACCGTTAAGGAAAAAACCTTTTGTGTAATACGTTTACCTAAAGGCGATGTAATTACAATGGTAGATAGTAATAGCAATTTTGAAATAAATATAGATGCTGATCAAATAGATGCTTACACTGTTAAAAATTCGGTTGAAAATACTGACTTAAAAACTTTGATGAATATAAATGCACAAAGCAGTGCTGATTTACGAAAATTAGAGCAAAAATATGCCACTATTTATGGAAATAATATGCCACCTGCAGCTGAGCAAGATAAAATTAGATTACAGTTTGATAGCATAACCCAGAGCAATGAAATTCAATTAAGAGCTGCAATTGAAAAAATGAATAGCATTGTTCCATTTTTTGCAACTAATTTTATGATGCCTGAGGCTGATTTTGCGTTTTTAAATGGTATAGACAAAAAATTATATTCAAAATTCCCTAATTCTAAATATGCATTAGTATTACATAATAGAGTTCAAGGTATGGCAGCTACTGCTTTTGGTAGTGTAGCTCCTGAAATTAAGCTGAACGACCCATATGGCAAAGAGTTTTCATTAAGTAGCCTGCGAGGTAAAATAGTGATGATTGATTTTTGGGCTAGCTGGTGTGCACCATGTAGAAAAGAGAATCCAAAAGTGGTGAGTATTTACAATAAATACCATGATAAAGGATTTGAAATACTCGGTGTTAGTTTAGATAACAACCGCGAAAAATGGATGAATGCCATTAATGCCGATAAATTAACTTGGTACCATGTAAGTGATTTATTGCAATGGAACACACCTTTATTGAAAACTTATAATTTTGAATCGATTCCACATACTGTTTTAATTGACAAGGAAGGTAAAATTATAGCAACAAAACTTCGTGGTGAAGCTTTAGAAGCTAAATTGAAAGAGATATTTGGATACTAAGAAGCTGCTAGCCTCTGGCTGCTAGCTAAACATAGGATTTTATAAAAAATAAAAAATAATAATTATAATAGCCAGAGGCAATTAGCCAGCAGCTAGAAGCAAAAAATAATATGAAAAAAGCAGAAATACACACCGATAAAGGTGTAATGAAAATTGAATTTTACGAGCAAGATGCTCCAAACACAGTGGCCAATTTTATTAAATTAGCTAAAGAAGGATATTACGATGGTGTAACTTTCCATAGAGTAATTCCTAATTTTGTTATTCAAGGTGGTGACCCTACAGGAACTGGTGCAGGTGGACCTGGTTACAAAATTGATTGTGAGT
This sequence comes from Bacteroidia bacterium, assembly GCA_044239605.1. Classification (GTDB taxonomy): domain Bacteria; phylum Bacteroidota; class Bacteroidia; order UKL13-3; family UKL13-3; genus JAAFJM01. Next base: position 3,725 of record JBIIBC010000072.1, read on the forward strand.
TGACTGGTGGAAACCAATACCACGATAGAGGCGTACTTTCAATGGCACATGCAGGAAGAAACACCGGTGGTTCACAGTTTTTTGTTTGTCATAGCCGCGAAAATACAGCACATTTAGACAGAAACCACACATGCTTTGGTAAAGTAGTGGAAGGTGTAGAAGTTATTGATGCTATTCGCCAAGGTGATGTAATGAACAAAGTTGTAGTTATTGAAGAATAGATTTAATTGCATTTTTAAAAAGGTCACTTCAATAGTTTTGTTGTGACCTTTTTTATTGTTGAATTGAAAATTAAAATTACATTCGTTAAATATAAATAATTACAAAAACATGAGTTTACAAGAACAAGTAAATGCAGATATAATTACTGCCATGAAGGCAAAAGATGAAGTAAGTTTACGTGCATTGCGTGCTGTAAAAAGCGCATTATTAATAGCTGCAAGCGAAAAAGGAGCAAGCCAAGATGGCAAATTAACGGATGAGGTTGCTGTAAAAACTTTTCAGAAACTAACCAAACAACGCAAAGAAAGTTTAGATATTTATTCGCAAAACGGTAGAACTGAATTGGCTGAAAAAGAGAAAGAAGAAATAGCTGTTTTGGAACGTTATTTACCTAAACAAATGAGCGAAGCCGAAATAAAAGAAGTGTTACAAAAAATTGTAACAGAAGTAGGCGCCACAAGTGCTGCCGAAGTAGGTAAAGTAATGCCTATGGCAATGAAAACCCTTGCTGGTAAAGCCGATGGAAAAACAATTCAAACAGTTTTAAAAGAGATTTTTAATTAATAAATATTGAACAATGACAGAAAACGAGAAAAGAATAGCCAAAGCCTTTGAAAAAAAGGAATGGCCTGTTATAAAAACCACCGATAGTTGGGCTACTTTTAAAATTATGGCCGAATTTGTGGAAGGTTTTGAAAAAATGAGTAAAATTGGTCCTTGTGTATCCATTTTTGGTTCAGCAAGAACAAAAAACGATAACAAATACTATTTATTAGCTGAAGAAATTGCCAAAAAATTGGTAGAAGCTGGCTTTGGAGTTATTACTGGTGGCGGCCCAGGCATTA
>JBIIBC010000073.1:0-4769 GCA_044239605.1 Bacteroidia bacterium
TAAAAGGAAACTTACCTACTTTAATTTCGTAACCAGCCTCTTTAGCAGCTTTTTCGGTATAACCAACCGATGCTACTTCAGGCGAGCTATAAGTACAACCAGGAATATTATTGTAATTTAAAGGTTCAGGATGATGACCTGCAATTTTCTCTACACAGATAATACCTTCAGCACTTGCTACGTGAGCCAATGCCTGACCTTTAACAATATCTCCAATGGCATAAACACCTTTTACATTGGTTTGGTAAAAATCATCAACCAATACTTTTCCTTTGTCGGTTTTAACACCTAAAGTTTCCAAGCCTAAATTCTCTAAATTGGTTTGAATACCCACTGCTGATAATACCACATCGGCTTCCATTTCTTTAACGCCTTCAGCAGTTTTAATTTTTACTTTACAGCCAGCACCAGTAGTATCAACGCTTTCTACCGAAGCATTGGTTAAAATATCGATACCCGATTTTTTAAATGCTTTGGTTACTTCCTTGCTCGAATCTTCATCTTCTACAGGAAGAATATTTGGCATAAACTCCACAATGGTAACTTTAGTTCCCATGCTGTTATAAAAATATGCAAACTCGCAGCCAATAGCCCCACTACCCATTACAATCATGCTTTTAGGTTGAGTTGGTAAAACCATTGCATCGCGGTAACCAAGTACTTTTTTATTATCGATTTTTATATTTGGCAACTCGCGGCTGCGAGCACCTGTAGCTAAAATAATATGTTTTGCTTCAACTGTTTTTTTAGTACCAGCAGCTTCAGTAACTTCTACTTTGCCTGGAGCTAATAATTTTCCAAAACCAGCAATTACATCAATCTTATTTTTTTTCATTAAGAAAGCTATGCCTTTGCTCATATTATCGGCAACTCCACGGCTACGTTTTACTACCGCACCAAAATCGTGTTCTGCACCTTGCACATTTATACCATAATCGGCAGCATGTTTAATATATTCAAAAACCTGAGCTGATTTTAATAAAGCTTTGGTTGGAATACAACCCCAGTTTAAACAAACGCCACCCATTTCTGATTTTTCAATAATGGCAGTTTTCATACCTAACTGACTTGCTCTAATGGCAGCTACATAGCCACCTGGGCCGCTACCTATTACTACTAAATCGTAATTCATTATTTGTATTTATGTTTTGGTTATTTGGCGCAAATTAAAGCATTATTTGTAAAATATTGAATCTAATTAAATATGAATTTTTTTAAATTAATTTAAAATTTGAAACGATATCCGATATTTTTCATTTGTTTACTATGATACTAAATAAATGATAATACTCAAGAGGTACTTTTCAGTAAAGTTGAGCAAGTAAATATTTTTTTTCTTTTCTTTCACTTGACCGGGATACTCAACCAAGGGCAGAAATTTGGAGACGTTTAATTAAACGTTTTTACTTAAAATTTAAAACAAAATATTTTATTCGATATTATCATAAATATTTTTTGAAATTCATGGAGTCAGTTTTTGCTTGCAGAAATATTCATTGATTTTCTATACAATCTGTTATCATGTAAAGCCAATAACACAAACCTATAAATTCGTAACAAATGTCAAATATTTTGATTTTTAAGAGTCCTTTTACTTTTGTTGCACAACCTGCCATCCATACTTTTTTAGTTTATATCTTCTCATAGAAAACTCACCTGAATAAGTTAAATAAAGCGACAGATAAGATACTGCCCAAATAGGTAATATAATAAACGCTTTTTTGTTATCTAAATTTGTAATTAATAAAACGAAGGATGTCAAATTTATTAATCCACCAGCATAAAATCCAATAATTGATGCTGTTTGACCTTTATCATAATCTTGAATTTTAATTTTTTTACAGGAGTCTTGACTTATACAAATTGTGTTTTTATTTTTATTTGAAACAAAAAATGAATCATTACTATATTGAATAGAACCTTCTAATTTAATATTGGAATTTAATTTAATAAATTTAATGTATGCATTTTTTATGGTAACACTGTCTTTTGTTTTATTGTTGTAAAGCACCAATTTACTTTGACTAAAACAGCATAAAGGTAGCAAGTATATTAGTAATATGGTATAATATTTTTTAAACATATTTTATTTACTTTATATTATTGATTTGAATAGTTTTTAATTCGGTTGGTCAGGAGACACAACCGAGGGCAGAAATTTTAGAGGGGGTTTAATTAAACGTCTCGTGCGGTTTGTTATTTTAAACAGTAAAGACGTTGCAGTGCAACGTCTCTACCAATTTATCTATTTAAAAGATTCCGCATTTTACATTTCGAAATCCGCATTTCCATTACTTACATTTAGCTAACTCTACTTTTACAAACGCCATCAATTGTTTGATGTATGGCGCTGTAAAGTTAAATTCAATACCAGCAGTTTTATAAATTTCGCCAATGGTTTTGGTATAACCTAAACTTAACGCAGCTTTGTATTGCGCCAAGGCTGTTGGTTTATCAGCAATATAGTTTTTCCAAACTGCTAATGCACCTAATTGAGCCATTCCATATTCAATATAATAAAAAGGTACTTCGTATAAATGCAATTGTTTTTGCCATGTATAAGCTTGTATGTGCTCAAAGCCTGTCCAATCAACCATGCCAGTACCAAACTCTTTGCTTAATTGCACCCAATAATCTCTGCGCTCGGCTGCGGTTTGAGTTGGGTTACTATAAATCCAATGCTGAAACTTATCAATGGTGGCTATCCAAGGTAGTATTTTAATAATTCCTTCTAAATGCTCTTCTTTGGCACGGTTAAAATCTTCTTTGGTGGTATAAAATTCATCTTGACCTTCGTAACTAATTAATTCCATGCTCATGCTAGCTAGTTCAGCTACTTCGCTTGGACAATTTTTAAATGCAGCCAATTCCAAATCTTTACTCAAAAACGAGTGAACTGCATGTCCGCCTTCGTGTACCATGGTTTCTACATCGCGGGTTGATGAAGCAGCATTCATAAATATAAACGGGACACTGGTTTCTGCCATTGGATAATTATAACCTCCTGGAGCTTTGCCTTTCCTGCTTTCAAGGTCTAGTCTATCCATATTATCCATGGTAGTAATACACCAAGCAAAATAATCATCTACTTTTTTAAAGCATTTAACTGTTTTAGCCAATAAATCTTCGCCAGTGGTAAATGGTTCTAAAGCCTCTCGGTTTTGCGTATCCACTTCCATATCCCAAGGTTTTAAATCAAAACCTAATTCAGCTTTGCGCTTTTCATTAAAGGCCTTTACTAGTGGCAATACTTCTGTTTGAATGGCATCATGAAATGCAAAACAATCGGCTGGCGTGTAATCAAACCTGCCTAAAGCAGCAAACATATAATCTGTAAAATTATCAAAACCGGCATTCACAGCTACTTTATGGCGTAAGGCAATTAATTTATCAAATAATTCATCCAACTCAGCAGTGTGTTTGCTGCGCACTTCGTTTATCTTTAAAAATGCATTTTCACGAACGCTTCTATCAGGATTTTTTATGAAATTAGCCGCTTGTTGTAAGGTTAATTCCTTACCATCAATCTCCACGCTCATGCTGCCTACAATGCTGCCATATTTTTGGCTTTCGGTAGCTATTTCAGCCATTAAAGGCACGTTTTCTTCTCTAAAAATTTCAATCTCTTTTTTTACACCACGCAGGTAAATAAAGTATTTATCGTTATCTAACTCATTAATAAACGTACAAGCCACTAATTTACGGTTGAGCTTATCAGTTAAAGGTGAAATTTGAGGTTCAATTTCGGTAACAAAAAATAGGTACGCTTGCTCTAAATCTTTATTGGTGGTATCGCAAGTCATTTTTACATAACGCCAAGCTAAATCTTCGCTTACAAAAGCTTCTAACTCACTCCTATCCTTTAGCCAATTTTCTAGTTCATCTTTGCTATTAATAATTCTTTCTAATAATTGGTTAAAGTATGGAGCTAATACATCCCACGATGTAACTTTAATTTTATTGGGTAAAAATCTGCGGTTTATTATCGTTATCATAATCTAAATTATTTATGCCACAGATTTAACATAGTTTTAGATAAGAAAAAAATTTTTAGGTCAATAATTTTAGTGGTTATTAATTTATATTTTTCAAATCAATCACTCAATTTTATTATAAATTCGATCCTATTCAGCTAAACCAAAAAGCCAATTAAAGTGAACTACCCCCAAATAGTAGCTAACTATTTGGGGGCAGTTCATTTTAATTTTTTGAAAAATTTTAAAAATTGGGTTTAATTGATTTTTCAGCAAAATAATCTAAGATGTAATTCACTGCATCATCTGCAGTATCTACTAACTTAAACATTTCTAAATCACTTAAATGAATATTTCCTTCCTTTTCACCCATCGTGGTTTTAAGCCAATCTATTAATCCACCCCAAAAATCAGAACCAACTAATACAATTGGAAATTGAGCTACTTTTTGCGTTTGAATTAAAGTTAATGCTTCAAAAAGTTCATCCATTGTTCCAAATCCACCTGGCATAGCCACAAAACCTTGGGCATATTTCATAAACATTACTTTGCGCACAAAAAAGTAATCAAAATTTATAATTTTATCTTTATCAATATATACGTTGTTAAATTGTTCAAAAGGTAATTCAATGTTTAACCCCACAGACTTACCTCCTGCTTCGAATGCTCCTTTATTACCAGCTTCCATAATTCCAGGTCCACCCCCAGTAATAACTCCAAAACCAGCCCCTACCAATTTTTTGGCAATTTCTTCAGCTAATAGATAGTATTTATTGTCGTTTTTAGTTCTAGCTG
>JBIIBC010000019.1:0-57408 GCA_044239605.1 Bacteroidia bacterium
TCAGTTAACCGATTATTCTGGTAATTTATTAAACTCGGTAAAACCTTCGGAGTTTGCCATAGACGCGGGTTACACGCGTATGCTCAACAGTAAAATGAGTGTTGGCGTTGTACTTAGGTATATCAATTCACGCCTTGTAGTTGGCGATGTAGGAACCGGTGTTTTATACAAAGCAGGTAACGCTGTTGCCGCCGATGTGTCTGTATATCATGATGGAACTGATGAAGGCGAAGGCCTGCGCTGGGGTGTGGTACTTTCTAATTTAGGAAGTAAAATTGGCTATACCAATGATGCAAAAAATAAAGATTTTATCCCTGCCAATTTTGGTGCAGGTGTTTCTTATACCAAAGATGTAGACGGAAGCAATAAAATAACATTTGCTCTAGATATGAATAAACTACTCGTACCAGCAGCTCCAACTGCAACTGGTGTGTACAGTGTAGATTCTGCCAATTTATCGGAGTACCGCACGGGTGGTGTGGTTGCTAGTTGGTTAAAATCTTTTAGTGATGGAACGGGTGTTGCAAAATCCATGCAATTTAGTGCCGGAGTAGAGTACGCTTACAACGAACAATTTTTTGTACGTGCTGGTTATTTTTATGAAAATAGAAACCGTGGCAACAGAAAATACGCAACCGTAGGTGCGGGCTTTAAACTAGATTTTATGGATATTAACCTGTCTTACCTCGTGCCTGCTGGCGCGGGTATTACGCGCAATCCGCTCTCTAATACCATGCGTTTAGGTGTTGCCTTTAAAATTGGTGAACTTTAAACTTTTAGGGCTCTTAAGCTTGGTGAATAAGACAAACGGCGTGTGCCACAAGCCCTTCTTGGCGGCCAACAAATCCCATGGTTTCGGTGGTAGTTGCTTTAATAGAAACATCTTTAATGCCAATACCTAAAATGCCCGCAATGGTTTCTTGCATTTGCACTACGTATTGTTTAATTTTTGGCGCCTCTAAACAAAGTGAAGCGTCTATGTTTCCTACCGCATAACCTTCGGCCTCAATTAAAGTGCGTGTTTTAGCAAGTAATATTTTACTATCAATATTTTTAAATTCCAATGAGGTGTCTGGGAAATGAACACCAATATCTCCAAGGCAAGCGGCGCCAAGTAGTGCATCGCAAATTGCGTGTAATAAAACGTCAGCATCAGAATGTCCTAGGGCACCTTTGTGGTGTGGGATGGTAACGCCACCAATTACCAAATCTCTGCCTTCTACTAGTTGATGAAAATCTATGCCGTAGCCTATACGTAGCTTCATGTATTTCAAATTGTGTTTCAAAGTTACGTTTTTATATCTTTACCACTCTTATGAACAACGCACCTGTAATTGCAGTTATTGGACTTGGGTATGTGGGTCTTCCACTTGCCACTGCTTTAAGTGCGCATTACCACGTTACCGGGTATGATAATAACCCTTCACGAATTGCGCAGTTATTGGAGGGGATAGATATAACGGCCGAAGTTACGCGTGAACAAATCATTGTGGCTCAGCAAAACAACAAGCTTTTATTTTCTAGTGATGCATCAAGCATTGCCACTGCCACTGTTTTTATTGTTACCGTTCCAACGCCACTTACTTCTAATAATTTACCAGACCTCAGATATTTAATTGCCGCTAGTGAACTTATAGCTGGCTGCTTAAAACCCGGTGGGCTTGTTATTTATGAGTCTACGGTGTATCCGGGCTGTACCAATGAAGTGTGTGTGCCTATTTTAGAAAAACATAGTAATCTAATTTATAATCAAGATTTTTTTGTGGGCTATTCGCCGGAAAGAATAAATCCGGGCGATGCCACTAGGTCATTAAGTAGCATTGTAAAAGTGGTTGCTGGTAGTACGCCTGCCGCTACTCAAATGGTTGCAACTATTTACAGTTCAATTATTGAGGCGGGTGTTTATGAAGTGTCAAGTATTAAAGTGGCAGAAGCGGCTAAGGCAATCGAAAATGCGCAGCGCGATGTAAATATTTCATTTATGAATGAGCTAGCGCTACTTTTTGATAAGCTAGACATTGATACGCAAGAAGTGTTAGCAGCTGCTGGCACCAAATGGAATTTTTTACCGTTTAAACCCGGGCTAGTAGGAGGGCACTGCATTAGTGTAGATCCGCATTACTTAGCTTTTAAAGCCAATCAGGTGGGTTATGAGCCGCATGTTATTTTATCGGGGAGGGCGGTTAATGAAAAAATGGGGGTGTTTGTTGCCGAAAAAATTATTACGGCGCTTGCTAAAAAACACCAAGGAAATATTGCGCAAAAAACAGTGTTAATTGCTGGCTTTGCCTTTAAAGAAAACTGCCCCGATACCCGCAATACCAAGGTAATTGATATTTATACAACCCTTACTGCTGCTGGTTTACAAGTGAGTGCATATGATCCGGTGGTGGATGTTCAAATGGTTTTAAAATCCTTTAATGTAGAAATGATAAGCAAAGAAAATTTAGCGCATCATTACGATGCCATTATATTAGCGGTCCCCCATCAGCAAATACTTGCAACTATCAATTTTGAATCTTATAAAAAAGCAGGTACTTTTATTTACGATGTTAAAGGGGTGATGCCTAAAGCCCTTATTGATGGCCGTTTGTAATAATTTTATAAGTGAGTTCATATTCTTGCTTTGTTAGGTTATTATATTTCTCATAAAGTTTTAATGATGTGTTGATTGATTCTTTTACTTCATCTATGGTGTTGCCGCCTCCATAAATCCCTTCCATATTTTCTGCGTAAGCGGAATACGTGTCTTTTGTTTTTTCTATGATGATTGTGAGTTGTTTCATTGCTAGTGTAATATCGGGAGAATTTGGGTGAGGAAGGCCAGGTTCTAAAAGTTCTACGTTAAATACAGCTTAATTTGGTGGGAATGAGCGCAGACGCGCATCTAAGCCACTTTTTAAACAAAATCCCCCTTTATTTTAAACACAAATACCATTTAATCTTAATAAGTTTTTTACCGTTTTTTAATTGACTTTCACTGATTTAGCTTTATATTTGCAACAGTTGAGTTAATATAAAAGCATTACCCCCCCCCAGCGTTTATTAACCAATTGTAAATCAAATAGTTAAGAATGTAAAATTTAACCTATCCCCCCTAGTTAATGTTTCTACCGGTGATGGGTATTTTATTTTTAGGACTATTTGATTAACAAAAACTTGGCCAGACAGCGGATCCTAAGTAATTGGCATCTATTTTCTGTGAATGAGGTTGGCGGAGCCCTGCGCTGTTCGCAACCAGGCGCAATCAAACTGCAACAAACCCAACAAATTTTATCCCCCATATTTTCAAACACATATTTTTCATGCAATTACAACAACTCATAAAAAAAGCAGCCTTTATTATTTTGGCAGTCATGCTTGTAGTTATAACAGCTACTGCGCAGGATTACAATAATCAAAAAGTTCTTGATAGTGTATTGGCTACCAGACAGAAATCTAATTTAGGTGTTGATAAAAAAAATACAACTGGCGAAAATAGAGTATCAAGTGCTTCAGATAAGCCAGACACCGAAAAATACAATGAGGCCTCAGCAAAGCCACTCATCGATCCACTTATTTTTGGATCGGAACTATATACCAGTGTGGCACCAAGTTTTGAACCTAACATGTCACTAGCTACGCCTCTTAACTATGTGCTTGGCCCTAACGACCAAATTGCAGTGAGCGTATACGGTGTACAAGAATACAGTGGCGAATTAACAGTGAGTCCAGAAGGTAACGTAAGTATCCCTAACGTGGGTTTAATTAGAGTTTCAGGTTTAACCATCGAAGCGGCTACTCAAAAAATTAAAAACACCATGGGTGCAACGGTATACAATTACCTTCGCAGTGGTGGAAGTAAAATTGCTGTAACGCTCAGTAAAATACGCACCATCAAAGTAACTATTATTGGTGCTAACCGCCCAGCAACTTATAGGCTTTCAAGTTTAGCTACTGTATTTAACGCACTTTATGTAAGTGGAGGCCCTACTGCACTAGGAACTTTTAGAGAAATAGAACTTTTACGCGATAACAAACTATTTAAAAAAATAGATTTATACCGAATGCTTTTAAATGGCGACCAGTCAGATAATGTGGGATTAAAAGACAATGACGTTATCAGAATTCCTAGCTACAAAACAAGGGTATCATTAAAAGGACTTGTAAAACGACCTGGTATATTTGAAGTATTACCTGGCGAAAGTTTTGCCAACGTACTAGCTTTTGCTTCAGGTTTTACAGATGATGCTTACCAGGCAAGTGTAAAAATATTTGCACAAACAAATAAAGAAAAGCAAATTAAAGATTTAGCACAGGCGCAGTATAATACTTACCAACCTCAAATAGGAGATGATTTTGTGGTGAGCAAATTATTAGATCGATTTACAAACCGTGTTAAAATTGCAGGTGCTGTATACAGGCCCGATGTTTTTGAACTAACACCTAGTTTAAAAGTTGCAGACCTTATCCGCAAAGCAGATGGTTTAACACAAGACGCTTACACCGGCCGTGCACAAATTATTCGTTTACAAGAAGACCTTACCCGCTCATTGTTAAGTTTTGATGTAGCTAAAGCGCTAAATAATGATGCCGCGCACAATATCGAACTACGTAGAGAAGACGAAGTGCTCATTACTTCTAAACAAGAACTTAAGGATTTATTTACGGTAAACGTACAGGGTGAAATACGTAAGCCGGGTAGTTTTGAATTTGTACAAGGCCTTACCCTTAAGGATTTAATAATACAGGCTGGTGGTTTTACAGATGCTGCTTATAAAACCATTGAGATAGCGCGTATTATAAAACGCGATAGTATCACAGCGCAAGATTTAGGCGCTACCCAAATTATTATTACCCAATTAGATGGTGACTTAAGTATGGCCGAAGCTAGTACGCCACTTATGGCATTTGATGTGGTTACTATTAAAAGAAAAGCGGGTTATGTGATACCAGAATCTGTTCGTATTACCGGACAAGTGCAGTATCCTGGCCCTTATGCTTTAAGTGCCCGTAATGAAAGAGTAAGTGCAATACTAAAACGTGCTGGTGGTTATACTTCCGATGCATTTGTAGAGGGTGCTTATTTAGTACACAACAAAACCGCCGAGGAAAAAAAGAGAGAAGAAGTAGCCATTGAACGAGCACAAAAAGTATTAAAAGATTCGAGCGGACTAGCGCAACTAGAAGCACAAAAAAACACCGCTTTTATTAAAGTGCCTTTAAACTTAACGGGTATTTTAAATAACCCTGGTTCAGAAGAAGACCTAGTGTTAAAAGTAGGAGATGAAATTTTTATACCTAAATACGATGGCCAAATTAAAGTAGGTGGTGCTGTACTTTTAACCACGCAAGTGCCTTACAATAAAAACAATAGTTTTGCTAATTACATTACTGCTGCTGGTGGTTATAGTGCCGATGCTATTAAACGCAAAGCCTACATTGTTTATGCTAATGGAGAAGCGAGCAGGTCTAAAAAGTTTATGTTTATTACATTTAGACCCAAAGTAAAACCAGGTGCCGAAATTATAGTGCCTAAAAAGGCAGAGGGTAAAAAGGTGAGCACTGGTGAGCTTATAGGTATTAGTAGTTCAATAGCATCACTTGCCGGTTTAATTATAGCCCTGTTAAGATTATAAATATCTCCCCATGCAACAAAACAACAACGATATACAAAATATAGGTGAGGATGAGATTTCTTTAAAAGAACTCATCTTAAAAATAAAAGACTGGTACCGCTTTTTATTAACCAAGTGGCTTGTAATAGTGGCTGCAGGTATCATTGGCGCAGCAATTGGTGTGGGCTATGCATTTACACAAAAAGCAACCTATACTGCTAGTTTAAGTTTTGTCTTGGAAGACGAAAAATCTAGCGGCGGCGGTTTATCAGGGACACTTGGCCTTGCAAGTAGTTTGGGTATAGATTTAGGTGGAAGCGCAGGTGGTGCTTTTAGTGGAGCCAACTTTATTGAGCTTGTCAAGAGCCGCAACATTGTAGAAAAATCATTACTCAACCCAATTACGGTTAATGGTAAAACACAAAGTTTTACGCAGTACTTTATTGATTTTAATGAACTTAACAAAGAATGGGATACCAAGCCATTATTAAACGAAATTTCATTTGCTCCATACGCAGATAGATCTAAGTTTACACTGCAACAAGATAGTATACTAGGGAACATTTATATTAGTGTTTTACAAATGTTGACTGTTGGTCAAAAAGATAAAAAGGTCTCAATAATTACTATTGATGTAAAAAGTGCCGATGAGTTTTTTAGTAAGGCCTTTGCGGAAAATTTGGCTAACGAAGTTTCTAGTTACTACATAGAAATTAAAAGTAAAAAGGCAAAACAAAATATGGAAATTTTGCAACAACAAACAGATAGTATTCGAGCTGTTTTAAATGGCTCTATACTGGGTGTTGCAACAGCTGTTGATAATACGTTTGGCTTAAATCCTGCCATGCAAGTTCAAAAAACAGTTATTTCAAAAAAGCAGTTTGACGTTCAAGTTAATACCGCAATACTTACACAGCTAGTTACCAATTTAGAAATGGCTAAAGTTAGCCTCCGTAAAGAAACCCCACTTATTCAGGTAATTGATAGGCCTATACTTCCGCTTAAAAAAGAAAAAGTAGGCAAATTAAAGTCTTTAATACTTGGATCGTTTTTAGCTGGCTTTTTAACTGTATTGGTTTTAATATTTAAAAAATTATTTGCAGGTATTCTAGCAGATTAATATAAACATTACTAACTAATAGCGCCCCCCACTATTATGTTTACACGCAATAAACAATTTATGCTTAACAAAATAAATATTGTTCCTCGCTGGATCATATTTGTAATTGACCTGGGGGTTACTACTACGGCATTGCTACTTGCATTTATTGTAAAGCAAAATTTAACGCTTGTAGGCGTAAATTGGGAAAGCTTACTTACTACGGTTGCTATTATGCTTATTGTTAATGCTTTTGTATTTACAACCATTAAAACCTATGCAGGCATTGTTAGGTACACGGGTATGCAAGATGCTTTGCGTATTGCGGTGTCAGTGCTGGTATCTAGTGTAGTACTTTATTTATTATCAATTATTAGCAGTCCTATACAAGATAACCTGGTATTAAACAATGTGGTTATTATAGTTTATGCTACGTTTAGTTTTTTAGCACTTTTAACTTACCGTGTTGGTGTTAAGTTTGGTTTTGCGTATTTACGTTCTTACAAAATGAAGCGTAAAACGGTGGTTATTTTTGGTGCCGGTGAGGCAGGTGTTGCTACCAAAAGAGTATTAGAGCATGATGGTCAAAATCATATTAGCATTTTAGCTTTTGTAGATGATGATCGTAAAAAAACAAAAAAAGCACTTGATGGCGTTAAAATACTTTCCTTTAATGATCTTGCTTCTTTAGCTCAAGAAGAACCAATCGATGAACTTATTATTGCTTCTTTTACCATTACAGCAAAACGCAAAAATGAACTTGTCGATTTTTGTTTAAACCACGATATTAAAGTACTAGTGGTTCCGGCATATAGTAATTGGACGGAGGGTAGTTTTTCTAGCCGTCAATTAAGGTCTATAAATATTGAAGAACTCTTAGAGCGTGACCCTATACATATTAACAACAACCAAATACGCGCACAAATAAAAGGCAAGCGTGTGCTTGTTACCGGTGCGGCTGGTTCTATTGGGTCCGAAATTGTAAGACAACTTATAAATTATAATCCTGAGCTTATAGTGCTTTGCGATCAGGCCGAAACACCACTACATAGTTTAGAACTCGAGTTGCATGAAAGTGGTAAAAAAGTTAATTGTATTTCTTACCTCGCAAATATTACCAACGAGGGGCGAATGCGCCAGGTTTTTACTGCTTTTAAACCACATTATGTATATCATGCTGCTGCTTATAAGCATGTACCCATGATGGAACTTTGCCCTACCGAGGCTGTTCGTAATAATGTAATAGGCACCAAGCTTATTGCCGATTTAGCTGCCGAGTATAACGTAGAGCGTTTTGTAATGGTAAGTACCGATAAGGCCGTTAACCCAACCAACGTAATGGGTGCGAGTAAACGACTTGCCGAAATTTATGTGCAAGGTTTAAGTAAGCATATTAGCCACACAAAATATATTACAACCCGTTTTGGTAATGTTTTAGGTTCTAACGGATCTGTAATTAATAGGTTTAAACAACAAATTGAAAAGGGCGGGCCAATAACCGTAACGCATCCTAACATTACGCGTTATTTTATGACAATACCTGAGGCTTGCCAGCTGGTATTAGAGGCAGGCAGTATGGGTAATGGTGGTGAGATATTTGTTTTTGACATGGGCCAGCCAGTTGCCATTGCCGACCTTGCTAAAAAAATGATTCGTTTATATGGCCTTATCCCAAATATTGATATTGATATTGTATACAGTGGCCTCCGCCCTGGTGAAAAGCTATACGAAGAGCTTTTAAACGATGGTGAAAACACTGGCAATACCTACCACGATAAAATCATGATTGCTAAAGTACGTGACGTTGCATTTGAAGAAATAAAAGATCATTTTAATGTGCTGGTTACACTCATTAATCATTCAGAAAGTGAAATGTATTTAGTAGCAAAAATGAAAGAAATAGTACCTGAATTTGTGAGCAACAATAGTGTGTTTGAGAAGCTTGATATGGGTGGGAAAGTGGTAGGAATGGATTAATCATAAAATAATATAGTATATTGAAAAAAGCAATAATTACGGGAATAACGGGTCAAGATGGTGCTTACTTGGCAGAGTTCTTATTGAATAAAGGTTACGAAGTGCATGGAATTAAGAGAAGGTCTTCTTTGTTTAATACTCAAAGAATTGATCATATCTATGAGGATCCACATATTCCAGACAGACATTTACACTTACATTATGGCGATTTAACTGATAGTACGAACCTAATTAGAATTATACAAGAAGTGCAACCTGATGAAATTTACAATTTGGCTGCAATGAGTCATGTGCATGTAAGTTTTGAAGAACCTGAGTATACAGCAAATGCAGACGGTATAGGCACCCTTAGAATTTTAGAAGCTGTTCGTTTATTGGGCTTAACAAAAAAGACAAAAATATACCAAGCATCTACTTCAGAATTATATGGTTTAGTTCAAGCAGTACCTCAATCTGAAACGACTCCGTTTTATCCTCGTTCACCGTATGCAGTTGCGAAGCTATATGCATATTGGATTACGGTAAACTATCGAGAGGCTTACAACATGTATGCATGTAATGGTATATTATTTAATCATGAATCTCCACAAAGAGGTGAAACTTTTGTGACAAGAAAAATTACAAGAGCTACTGCCAAAATTGCTTTAGGTATGGATAGTTGTTTGTACTTGGGCAATTTGGATGCAAAAAGAGACTGGGGTCATGCTAAAGATTATATTGAGGGAATGTACTTGATACTACAACAAGAAAAGCCAGAAGATTTTGTTTTAGCAACTGGCATCACAACTACTATTCGTGATTTTGTGAAAATGAGTTTTGCTGAATTAGGAATTGAATTAGCATTTAGAGGAAATGATGAAGCAGAAGAAGGGTATATTGTTAAAAACATTAGTGAATATAAA
Source organism: Bacteroidia bacterium (assembly GCA_044239605.1). Classification (GTDB taxonomy): domain Bacteria; phylum Bacteroidota; class Bacteroidia; order UKL13-3; family UKL13-3; genus JAAFJM01. The sequence goes on from JBIIBC010000019.1 coordinate 9,576, forward strand.
TTAGAAGAAGGTCAAGTAGTAGTTAAGGTTGACCCTAAATATTACAGACCAACTGAAGTTGATTTATTAATTGGAAATCCAACAAAAGCAATGTCCAAATTAGGATGGAAACCTAAATATGATTTAGCTGCACTAGTAAAAGAAATGGTAGCAAGTGATGTTTCTTTGTTTATGAAGGAATTGTATATTAAACAAAGTGGATTATAATGATGGAGCAAACTGCTAAAATATATATTGCTGGACATAGAGGAATGGTAGGTTCTGGCCTAGAACGTAAATTTAGAAAAGAGGGTTATAATAATATTGTTACAAGAACATCTTCTGAATTAGATTTAAGAAATCAACAAGCAGTATATGATTTTTTTGAACAAGAAAAGCCAGCATATGTAATACTTGCTGCAGCAAAAGTGGGAGGTATACATGCCAACAATACTTATAGAGCAGAATTTATTTACGACAACTTGATGATTGAAGCGAACATTATCCATGCAGCGTATTTAAATAGGGTTACTAAGTTGTTGTTTTTAGGGTCTTCTTGTATTTACCCAAAAATGGCGACACAGCCATTAAAAGAAGAATACTTGTTAAGTGGTTATTTGGAGACAACTAATCAGCCCTATGCGATTGCTAAAATTGCAGGCATTGAACTATGTAATAGTTACAGAGCACAATATGGTTGCAATTTTATTTCTGCAATGCCAACTAATTTGTATGGCACAAATGACAATTACCATCCCGAAAATTCACATGTACTACCAGCATTAATCAGAAGAGTAGTTTTAGCCAAAAAGAACAATGAACCCAATGTAACTATTTGGGGTACAGGAACACCGCGAAGAGAATTTTTGCATGTTGACGATTTAGCAGATGCATGTTATTTTTTATTGCAAAATTACAATGAACCACAATTAGTGAATATTGGCTGCGGGACAGATGTTTCTATAAAGGAATTAGCGGAATTGATAGTTAATGTGGTTGGTTACAATGGACAACTTTTATTTGATAGTTCAAAGTCAGATGGTACACCACGAAAACTAATGGATACAAATAAAATAAATAAAATGGGCTGGTCGGCAAAAATCAACCTCTTGGAAGGAGTTTCAAAAACAATTAAAGAGTTTAGTAGCCAGTAATTATGAAAATTTTTAAACATAGAATTAATACAATTACTGATTTAGCTCTAACCTCAAAAGAATTGGGAGTAGAATTAGATTTAAGAACAAATGGGAAAAATTTGATTTTACATCATGATCCATTTGAAACCGGAGATTCATTTGAAATGTATCTTCAAAATTATAGTCATTCTGGAATAATTTTAAATACTAAGGAAGAAGGTTTGGAGTCCAGATTAATAGATATTATGAAAGAATACAGAATTGACGATTATTTTTTTTTAGATCTGAGCCTTCCTTTTTTAATTAAAACTATAAATAAAGGGTGTAAAAAAATTGCTGTCAGATATTCTGAATATGAACCTATTGAATATGTAAAAAAATTTGAAGGTCTTGCAGAATGGGTATGGGTTGATTGTTTTAATAAAAATATATTAAGTAAGGATGTTCTAGATTATTTCAAGTTGCATTTTAAGATATGTCTTGTTTCCCCAGAGCTACAATCACATCCGGCTGAATGGATAGAAGAATTCAAATTCGCATATAAAAATTTTGATATCGATGCTGTTTGTACAAAACAGCCAAATCTTTGGAAATATTAATTAGAAAAATAAAACTTGAAAAAATAAAAAATGAATTTTAAAATTAATCAAAAATATTTTTTTGCTGTTATATCACTTACATATGTAATCATATTGTCATATTGGTTTGCGATCTTAAATTCCAGAAATGAACATGACCTGTTAAAGCTAAAAAGTGCATTTTACTTTACACCTAAAATTAGTGTATCAATAATTAATTTTTTCAATTTAAATGTACATGCTAAAATTATATTATTGCTTAAGGTTTTGATTATTCCTTTTTCAATTTATTTATTGCTAGTCAAAATCTATAATAAATATATTTCACTTATTTGGTCAGCATTATTGGCATTGACGTCTTTGTCTATTTATAATAATTTGAATTTCAGAGATTTTATATTTCTTAATCAAAAAATCACCAATTTTAATTTTGAACCTTTGATTTTTGATTTCCCTATACCTGGCTTTTCTTCTTTATATTTTTTAATTGTTTATGCATTAATTATCACAATTAAAAAAATAAACAACTTGCATCTATTTATGTTATCCATATTAACATCATTGGATTTTTATATAAACCCCATAGATGCGATATTTTTGATTGGAATATGGGTAATATATCTAGTGCTTAAACTCAATAAAGGAATAAAAATAAAGTACTTAATATTTAATATTATTATAATATTAGCAATTGTTTTGTCAGGCTTAATAACAGCTAATTTATCAGCAGAAGGAGCCACAGGTTATTCTATTTCAATTTATAATTTGATCGCATATTTATTACTACCTCTCAGTTTGATGGTTACACTCTATTTTATCCAACGAATCGATATTTATGAAATCTATAATCGATTTAGTCATATTTATTTTTTCATGGCAATTGAAATGTTTATAATATTTATATCGTGCTCTGAGATATTGCCGATTAACTTGGATATTCTAGAAACAAGAATTTTACAATTTTTTATTCATTTATTTTATTACGTCCCTGTTATATATTTTCTTGCAAAACCAAAAATAAAAATTGAATATTCATTTGGAAGCGAGTCAAGTTATTTTGCAAAAAAAATGAGATTTTTTTCATCTTTTATCTATAATATAAGTGAAAATCTTATTGCAGTAATTATCTCAATTATGTTGATTTTATATAATATCTTTCCTTTATTGAATACTCTAAAATAAATTAAAATGATAAGACAATTTTTAACTTGGGATTCAAATGAAAATGTCTCATTAAATTCAGGAGAAATACCTGAATTGAAAGAAGGAGAAGCATTACTGAAAGTTGAATCTTGTGGAATATGTGGTTCTGACATTAAAATCATAAAGCATGGAAACGCAAGAGTAAAAAGTGGACAAATTATTGGACACGAAATTGCAGGAACAATTATAAAAATAAATGGTACAATAAAAAACTTCAACATCGGCGATAGAATATCAGTTGGTGCTGATGTGCCATGTGGTAAATGTTATTATTGTAATAATGGTATGGCAAATTGTTGCGAAATAAACTTTGCAATAGGTCATCAATTCGAAGGTGGTTTCAATCAATATATGGTATTAAATGAATTAACAATTGCAAAAGGGCCAGTTAGAAAAATCTCTGATATAACTGATTTCGACGTTGCATCCTTAGCTGAACCACTTGCTTGTTGTATAAACGGATATGAGAGAGCTATTTTTGATTCATTTGAAACTATTGTAATTTTTGGAGCTGGTCCTATTGGCATGATGCTTGCTTCTTTAGCACCAACATATAATGCAAAAAACGTAATAATTGTAGATCCTAATGCCCAAAGACTTAATCAAGTTATTAAAATGAAATTAGCAACACATACTTTTAATCCTTTTGAAGTGAACATTAAGGATGAGGTAATGAAAATTACTTCAAATAATGGCGCAAATTTAGTTTTCACTGCCAACGCTATAAGAGACATTCATGAAATCGCCATCTCACTTTTGGCAAGAAGAGGAGTAGTTAATTTATTCGGAGGGCTTCCAAAAGATGCAGAACCTATAACCATTTCTTCAAATTTTATACATTACAGAGAAGCATACATTACGGGTTCTCACGGCTCAACCCCAGAGCAACATAAAAAAGCTCTTGAATTATTAGAAACTGGAAAAGTAAGAGGGAAGGATTTCATTACTCATATTTTTCCGTTAAGTGAAATTAAGAAGGCACTAGAGATTGCTTCAAGTGGAGATGCAATAAAAGTTATTATAAAACCTAATTTATAATCTAAATTTTTTGAAAATTGTATAAAAATATATCATTATCTGCTTCACTAATGTGCGTAGATTGGATGAATGTGAAATCTCAAATCCAAGAACTTGAAAATGCAAAATTAGATTATTTGCACATCGATGTTGTTGATGGAAATTTTGCACCTGATTTTACTATGGGATCCTCAATCATTAATACAGTTAAAGAAAACACAGCATTACCCTTTGACTATCATATAATGGCAGAAGAACCCTCCCGACTATTTAATAGTTTTAATGTAAATCGTTCTGATTTTTTTACGATTCACCAGGAAACATCAAGAAATTTACATAGAGATATAGTTAGAATTAAAAAAGAAATTTCAAAAGTAGGAGTTGCATTATCTCCAGGAACTCCAATTGAATCCTTAGAATATATTTTAGAAGATGTTGATTTAGTTGTATTAATGACAGTAAACCCTGGTTATAAGGGCCAGCCTTTAGTCCCACAAGTTTTAAAAAAAGTAAAAAAACTCAGGAAAATAATAGATGATTATAATTATCAAACAAAAATTTCTGTTGATGGTAATGTAAGTTTTGAAAATATTCCAGAAATGGTTGCTTCTGGAGCTGATTTGTTAGTATTAGGTACTAGTGGATTGTTTAGAAAAGATTATACAATACCTGAATGTATGAATATGATTCATGTGGCTATTGATCAAGGATTATCAAGATAAAAAAATAATAAAATATTATGGCATATAGACTAGGCATTAATACAGGTTTTGCAGTTAATAGATATTCTGAACCAGAAGAATGGACTAAAATAGTATTTGAATCGGGTGCGAAATATATTCAATTTACAGCTGATTTATTAAATGTTTCTTTGCCTGATCAGATTGTTCTTGAACAATCTGATAGAATTTTAAATTCATGTGCAAAATACGGATTAGAAATTACATCAACTTTCACAGGAGCTTTTACAAGGGTAAATCATCTTGCACATCCTGATAAGGCAATTCAAAATTATTGGATTGAGTGGTTTAAGAAATTTGTCGACCTATCTACAAAATTAGGGGCAAAAAAAGTAGGAAGTCATTTTGGAATTTTAACTGCAAAAGAAGATAATGATCCAATTATTAAAAAAGAAAGAGTAAAACAAAATATTTCAAATTGGCATGAAATCGCTACTTACGCCAAAAGCAGAGGAGTTGAATGTATGTTATGGGAGCCAATGTCAATTAGTAGAGAGCTCGGTGAAACGATTCCGAAATGCAAGGAACTACAAAATTCAGTAAATCTAAATTCTCCATTACCATTTAAATTATGCCTTGATGTAGATCATGGAGATATTTCCTCAAAAGATCCAAATGATTTGGATCCATATCAATGGCTAGAAAACTTCGTAATTGATTCTCCTGTAATTCATTTAAAACAAAGTCTAAATGATAAAGGAGGGCATTGGCCATTTACAAAAGAATACAATGAAAAAGGAAAAATCATACCATCTAAAGTTTTAAATGTTTTAAAAAATCATAATATTACAGATGTTGATTTAGTACTTGAATTAAGTTTTAGAGAACGTCAGCCAATAGATAGCATGGTGCTTGAAGTTCTAAAAGAGTCTGTTGATTTCTGGAAAGGTAGTATTAAAAGTTAAATTTATTAATGAATATAATAATAACGCTAGCGGGACATTCAAGAAGATTTAAAGAGGCTGGGTATAAAGTTCCAAAATTTCTAATTGAAATTAATGGCAAAAAAATGCTCGAACATGTTGTTGAAATGTTTGATCCAAATGATAATTATTTTTTCATATTAAACGAAGAGCAAAATTCATTATTTCCTGAAATTCAAAATTGGCTAAAGGGTTTAGTTAAAAATTGTAACGTCAAAGTAATACCACCTCACGAAATAGGGCCGGTTTATTCAATTTTATCAATTGACAACATAAATAATACAGAACCAGTTATAGTTTCATATTGTGATTTTATAGTTGATTGGAATTATTCTAAATTCAAAAATGAAATCCTGAATTATGCTGCAGCTATCCCTTCTTTTAAAGGATTTCACCCAGCTTCCTTTGGTAATACTAAGTATGCTTATTTGAAAGTAAATGAAAACATGGAAATGATTGAGCTGAGGGAAAAAAACTCATTTACTGATGATAGAGTAAATGAATATGCTTCTGCTGGAATCTATTATTTCAATACTTGGAAATTATTTAAAGAATCTGCTGAAGAATTGATGAGTAGTGGATTTGGAGATTTAAATGAAGCTTATGTTAGTTTACTTAATAATATAATTGCAAGAAAGGGAGAAAAAATTAAAGTTACAGAAGTTGAAAAATTTATTTGTTGGGGTACACCAGATGATTTGTCTTCATATCAATTTTGGTCAAAATTCTTTTTAAATAATTTTAATTTGCCCTCGAACAAGTCAACGACTGAAATTTACGAGAAACAGATTAATATAATTCCTATGGCCGGGAGAGGCTCGAGATTTAAGAAGGAACATTATAATGTTATAAAACCTCTAATACAAATAGGTAAGGAACCGATGTTTCTGAAGTCAAGTAATTCTATGCCAAGTGTAAAAAAATGGATTTTTTTATTTAGGACTGAAGAAATAGCTAAACACAATATAGTTGAACGCGTCATAAATGAAAATTTTGAATCGCCTATTATTGTATCTGTAAAAGAAGAAACAAGTGGTCAAGCCGCAACCTGTTTATTGGCAAAAAATGAAATTAGTTTAGGAAGCTCCTTACTAATTGCATCTTGTGATTATATAACTATATATAACCACAAGAAATGGGAAGAGATATTAAATGATAATTCTATAGACATCGCAATTTGGACATATAGAATGGGGTCAATGCTAACAAAAAATCCTAATGCTTTTGCTTATTGTAAAACAGATAAAAATAGCGATGTAATTACTGAAATTGTAGAAAAAAGTACAATTTCCACAACACCACAAAATGATCCGTTATTAGTTGGAACCTTTTGGTTTAGAGATTCAAAAGATTTTATATACTCAGCTGAAAATGCAATTGAAAATAACATTAATATAAATGGGGAGCACTATATTGGAAATAGTTTAAATACTCTAATTAAAGAAGGAAAAAAAATTGTAATTTTTGATATTGATCAGTGGATTTCTTTAGGAGATCCTTTTGAACTAGAAGTCTATTATTATTGGGAAGAACATTTTTATAATAAATATAAAATTTTAAATTGATGAGAGCAGTAGTGTTGACTTCAAATATGAAGCTAGAAATTATGGATGTCGAAAATCCAATAATTCAAAATGACGAATGTTTATTGTCAATAAAATATGCTGGAATTTGTTCGTCTGATATATATAGAGCTTTTGACAATGGAGCTTATTTTTATCCCTTAATAATGGGTCATGAATTCTCAGGTGAAATAATTGCTATAGGAAAAAATGTTACTGATTTTGAAGTAGGAGATAAAGTTGTTGTATTTCCATTAAAACCATGTTTTGAATGTGATTCTTGCAAAAATCAATTATATGCACAATGTATAAAGTACGATTATTATGGGTCTAGATGTAATGGTGCATTTGCAGAATTTTTAAATGTAAAATCTTGGAATTTATTGAAAATACCAGACAGTGTAACTTTAAATGATGCTTGTTTATTAGAGCCACTTGCAGTTGTACTTCATGGTATAAAAAAGCTCAGCTTTGAAAAACTAGATACCTCTAGTAGTATCTTAGTTATTGGAACAGGATTTTTAGGTTTTATGCTAATAGATATAATTTCTAAAATCTATCCTCAAATTAAAATTGATGTAATTGACAGAAATGAATTTAAATTAAATCAATTGATTACTAAAACTAATCGAAGAATTTTATTGAAAAATGATATAGAATGGGAAAAATTTATAAATGAAAAGCGATCTCATTATAATTATGTGATAGAATTAAGTGGATACAATAAAAATTTCGAACGTTCTATTGAATTAGCAAAACAAAGTGCAAAAATTTTGTGGCTGAGCAATATTACTAGTGAATTGAATTTAAGTAAAACTAATGTCAGCTCAATTTTAAGAAAAGAATTAAATATAATAGGTTCTTGGAATTCAAATTTCAAATCTAACCAAGATAATGACTGGGATGCATGTATAGAATTATTAAAATCTGGATATAAACCTACAAACCTTGTTACGAAATATATAAGTTTAAATGAACTACCGAAAATTATTGAACAAATGTATTCACATAAGGAAGGCGATAAAAAAATAGAGTATATTAAGTATGTAGTTGATGTTCAAGATAAAAATTAATTAAATGTATCAACTATCAATAATAATACCTTGCTATAACGAAGAAAACTCTATTAAAAACTTAGTAGAAAGATGTTTTTTTATTACAAAAGACAGAAATGATATTCAGTTTTTATTTGTAAATAATGGTTCAACAGACAAAACTGCAAAGAATTTAGATGATTTAATTTTGTCATTGAATTTTTTAAATGCAAAAATTGTTGAAGTTCCAATAAACAAAGGATATGGTTATGGTATTAAATGTGGAATTGAGGCTGCCAATTCACAAATTTTAGCTTGGACACATGCTGATTTACAAACTGATCCAAATGATGTTATTATTGCTTTTGACAAATTTAAATATGAAATACTTGAATACGAAATAATAGTAAAAGGCAGTAGGCAAAATAGGCCACTTTTTGATAATATTTTTACTCAAGGAATGTCTATTATTTGTAAAAAAATTCTCGGTATTGAGCTTAATGATGTAAATGCACAACCTAAATTATTTAATAAAAATCTTGCAAAAATTGTGGTTAATGGACCTAATGACTTTTTATTAGATCTTTATTTTTTATTCCAAATTTTAAAAAAGGGTTATATAATTAAAACTATACCAGTATATTTTAATAATCGACAATTTGGTAAAGCTAAGGGTGCAGGTTCTATTTTTGGTAAGTTTAGGATTGCCTATAAAACTTTTGTTTATATCCTTAAATTATCAAAAGATTAATTTAATAATAAAATTCATGAATTATAAAATTTCGTATAAAAACCTTTTTTTTATAACAAATGTTATTATAGTTTTTTCTTTATTATTATTATTGTCTTTGGGGCAAACGGCAAGATGGGATATTCTTGATCATATACAAATGGCAGATAGATATGAAAAATACGGAAATATTTATCCTAATTTTTATGATAAATATTTAACTGGAGCAAGTGTATATTTTCCTGGTCTTTCATTATTAACTATTTTATTAAAAAAAATTTTACCAGATAATTTGTTATTAATCACCTTACAAATACTGGCATGTTTATTTGTTGTTATGTTTTACTTCATACAAAAACATATTACGAAATCATTTCTACAAAAAACAGATAATTTTAATTTCTTTTTTTTGACCTCGATTGCTTTTTTATTTTTAAATTACGACTGGCTTATATACGCATCAGAGTTTAAGCCAGATATAATTTCTTATTGTATTGGTTCATTTGGTATAATTTTAAGTGGAATAGACAAAAATAAGTCCAAATTCAACTTGCAATTTATCTCAGGTATTGTTTTAACAGGGGTGGCTATTATTTTTAAACAACAATTTATATTTTTTTTGTTTGGTTTAATTTTTTATTCATTATTACAGAAAGACAACTTTGTAAGAATTTTTGCGTTTTCTTCTTTTCTATTGTCTATAATTTTATTACTTCTTTTCAAATATGACCATAATTTGTGGTTCTGGACTGTAAAAGTGCTTCAAGATGACGGTTTTGTTTCTATAAAATCATGGTTAATAACTCATCATATAATTGCAATAAATTATCTGATTATTGTTACAATTATAATTACTTTGTATTTCTTCAAGCAATTCACCTTGCCAAATAATTATCAAAATTTTTTCTTTAAATATTTCAGAAATAACATATGGTTTTTTATCATGATTTTTGTTTTTTTTGGTGCATTTATTAGTTCTTTTAAAGTTGGTGGAAATGCAGGGAATACCGCTTTTGGTCTAGTTGTTCTTCTGCCTATATTTTTATATTTCATTCAGAATATCAAAACGCGGCATCTTTTAATATTTTACACATTATTGATTTTTACTAAATCACCATTAATCTTCAGTAATACATTAAGAAAATATTCTGATATTCTTAAATTTTCAAAAAAAACAACCGAAATTATAAAAACAAACAATCTAAAAATTTTAACAGGATCTGATGTTTATTATGCAACTAGAAATTCCAGGAATTCTAATATGGTTGTAAATTATTGGATGTATAGTTTAAAAAACAATACTGACATTAATAAACAACTAGAAATTTCTGCAAATGAATTACTTTTTGATTATTTAATTGTTGAAAATTGGCCGGATAATAAAAAGTATTTTTCAAAATCAAAGCGCTATAAAATATTGTACGAAAACAATATAGGCATAATAGCTACAAGTCATTTTTAATAAATATACTACTAATGTCTTTAAAAATAGCAGCAATAATACAAGCAAGAACTGGTTCAACACGCTTTCCTAATAAAGTTTTTGCTAAACTTTCTAATAAACCACTAATTTGGCATGTTTTTGATAGATTAAGGTATTCGAATTTAATAAATTTCTCTATTTTAGCAACAACTGAAAATGTTAATGATGATAAACTAGTTTCCTGGGCTGCAGAAAATCAAATTTTAACTTTCAGGGGTAGTGAAAACGATGTACTATCAAGATACTATCATTGTGCAAAAGAAATAAATGCTGATATAATAGTTAGAATAACTGCAGATGATCCATTTAAAGATCCGGAAATAATAGATTTAGCAATTAAAGATTTTATCGAATTAGGTTTAAACTTTATTTCTAACAATAATCCACCTTCATTTCCCGAAGGTTTAGATGTAGAAGTATTTGATTTTAAATCTTTAGAAATAGCTTTTAATTCTTCTAAAAGTAAATTTGAAAGGGAGCATGTTACGCAATTTTTTTATAAAAATTCTGAAATGTTTAAAATGAAAAATTTAATTAATTTACAAAATCTTTCAAATTTAAGATGGACCATAGATACAGAAAAAGACTATTTAATGGTTAAAAAAATTTATGAAAACTTATATGATGAAGAAAAAATATTTCTTTTTAAAGATATAATGAATTTTCTCTCAAAATTTCCAGAAATAAGTTCGATTAATTCTAATGAAATAAGAAGTTCAATGTATGTAAATTTAAATAATTAAATTATGAATAGATTTTCAGATCTAGAAAAAAAGTACGTAAATGAAGTTATTGATAATGAATTTAGTACAAGTAAGAACAGCATATTTTGTAACAGACTAGAATCTTCATTTTCAAGTTTATTGGGAGTTGAGTATTCCATATCTCATGTAAATGGAACAGCCACAATGCATACTGCCTTGGCTGCTTTGGGGGTTCAAGAAGGTGATGAGGTTATTGTCCCTCCATTAACAATGTCAAGCACTTCTCTTGCAGTTCTGCATAATCGATCAATTCCTATATTTGCTGATGTAGATATAGATACATTCAATATTTGTCCAATTGATTTTGAAAAAAAAATAACTTCTAAAACTAAAGCAGTAATTACTGTTGCTTTGTATGGACTTTCTCCGGAATATGATAAAATTATTGAAATTTGTAAAAAATATAATTTATATCTAATTGAAGATAATGCAGAATGTTTTCTGAGTTATTATAAGGATCAAATGGTTGGTTCATTTGGAGATTTTTCAAGTTTTAGTTTTCAGGCAAGTAAACATCTGACATGTGGTGAAGGCGGAATGTTATGTACAAATGACGAAATCTTAGCAGAAAATGCTAGAAAATTTAGTAGTTTAGGATATGCTGGGGTAAGTGCTAAGCAAGGAAAAATAACAAGAAATGATATCCAAGATCCACAATATAATAGACACGTAAGTCTTGGTTTCAACTATCGGTTATCTGAAGGAAATGCAGCAATTGCATTGGGACAACTTGAAAGGTCAACGGAACTTGTTAATACTAGAATAAAGGTCGCTGAAATTTTTGATGAGGTAATTGACAATTGCAATATTTTGATAAAACAAAAAACACCTAGCTATTGTAAGAATAGTTTCTGGAGCTATAGTGTAATAATAAATACAGAGAATCCAGAAGTAAATTGGTACAGATTTAGAGATTTGTTCCAGAAGAATGGTGGGGATGGATTTTATGCTGCTTGGAAGCTTTCTTATTTTGAACCCTTATTTCAAAATCAAATTCAAAAACTTAATGGAGTTTGGCAAACATATGAAAAAGGGCTTTGTCCAAATTCCGAATATTTACAACCAAGAATGATCCAATTTAAAACAAATTATTGGAATTTAGAAGAGGCAAAGAATCAAGCTAGGATACTTTCTAAAACTATAAAAGAATTTTAAATTCATCTTTTTATTATGGAAAGTATATTTGAATCAGATTTAAATAAAATTGATTTTACAAAAATAGTTAAGATTGCTGAAAATGATTTGAATAGATTATTTCCATTAAATCGAAGTATTCTAAATCAAGGAGTAGAAGATTCTTTAAATTTATTAAAAGAAAATTTAAATTTTGATGTTTTAAAAATTCAAACGGGATTTAATTGTTATGATTGGATCGTCCCAGAAGAATGGGTAATTTCTGAAGCATATATTGAAATTGGAAATATTAAAATTATTGATTTTAAAAATAACAATTTACATGTATTAAACTACAGTGAACCAATAGATAAAGAATTAAGTTATGAAGAGCTATTACCTCATCTTTACTTCATAAAAGAACAACCCAATGCAATACCATATAGGACGTCATATTATAAAAAAAATTGGGGATTTTGCTTAACATATAATCAGTTTTTGGAACTTGATAAAAATGCCATATATAGAGTAAAAATTGTTTCCAAATTCATTAAAGGCAATATTTCAATTGCCGAAAAGGTTATCGAAGGAAAAGTAAAAGACGAGATTTTGATTTCGGCTTACACTTGTCATCCTTCAATGGCAAACGATAGCCTTTCTGGTGTTATAGTTTGGTCAATGCTTTTAAATGCTCTTCAGAGTCAAAAACCATTTTATACTTATAGATTCGTTTTGTTGCCCGAAACAATTGGAGCAATTGCATATTTAAAATTTCGAGAGAAAGATATAAAAATAAACACTAAAAGAGGTTTTGTTTTGACTACATGCGGAGGTCCAGGGAAATATGGTGTTAAGTCATCTTTTATTGAAAATGATTTAATAGATGATGCAGTTAAGTTAGCTTTCAAACAAAATAATATCGAATATATTGAGTATCCATTTGATGTAAATGGAAGTGATGAAAGACAGTATTCATCTCCTTATTTTAGAATTCCATGTGCTACAATAACAAAAGATAAATATTACGAATATAAAGAATATCACACCTCATTAGATAATTTATCATTTGTCAAAATTGAAAATTTATATCAAACATTCCTTCTTTATCTTCATTCTTTACAAAATTTGGAGTTGGGGAATAAATCATATTTATCATTGAATCCAGCCTGCGAACCTTTTTTAACAAAAAGAAATTTATATTCTGCAATTGGTGTCACCATTAGTAATAAATTAGTAAATGAAGAACATCATACAAAAAAAGAATACATTACATTTCAAGAGTCAAAAATTACTGGAGAAGATATAGATATGATTTTATGGCTAATGTTTTATAGTGATGGGAAAAATAATTTGTTTCAAATAGCAAAAAAAATAAATAAATCTATATTCGATTTATTTAGAGTAGCAAAAATAATGATTAACCTAAATTTAATTAAAGAGATATGAATATAAAACCTAAAATATTACTTATAATAGGTAATCAAAGAAGACATTTACATTTTGCTTCCACCATTAATAGTAAATTTGAATTGTCAGGTGTGATATTAGTAGATAGAGGAGTTGACATCCCATCGATGCCTGAAGGACTTGATGAAATAGACCAATTAAATTTCAAAAAACATTTTAGCAATAGAACACAAGCTGAATTAAAACATTTTCAAAATATTGTAAAATTAGCATGCCCAGTTTTAGAAGTTGGATTTGACTCGCTCAATACTAATGAATCTGTTAATTTTATTAAAAAAATTGAACCTAATTTTGTCTTTGTATTTGGATCTGGTTTAATAAAAAATCCACTTTTAGAAGTATTACCCAAAGAAACTGTAAATTTACATTTAGGATTATCTCCAAGGTATCGTGGATCAGCTACATTATTTTGGCCATTTTATTTTTTAGAGCCTAATTTTGCCGGGACAACATTTCATTATTTAGTTGAACAACCTGACGCAGGAGAAGTAATACATCAAATTGTTCCAAAATTAGAATATGGAGACAAAATTCATGATGTGGCCTGTAAGGTTGTTTCTGAATCCTCCATTGCAGTAATCGAATTAGTTCAAATTTATTTGAGTAAAGGTTATTGGAGTAAAAGTGCTCAAAAACATACAGGTAAAAACTTTCTTGACTCTGATTTTCATCCTACACAGCTCAGGGTAATTTATAATACTTTCGAAGAAAAGATTGTAGATTATTATTTGGACAGAAAAATTAGAAATAGAGTACCTAAATTGATAAAACAAGATTTATAAATAAAAACTAGCAAAATGAATAATCGAGGATTTTTAAAAGAGATACAAATTGGTTCTAGAAAAGTTGGTAATGGTCATCCTGCGTATATAATTGCAGAAATTGGTGCAAATTTCGACAAAAGTTTAACAAAAGCAAAAGAACTTTGTAGCGCAGCAAAAGAATCAGGAGCAGATTGTGCTAAATTTCAAAGCTTTATTTCTGAAAAAATTGTTTCAGCTGAAGGTTTTAAAAGAATGCAATTGAAGGGTGTACATGGTTCTTGGGGGAGACCAGTAAATGAAGTATTTAAAGATGCTGAATTTCCAAGAGATTGGCACCTGGAAATTTTTGAATATTGTAATAAAATTGGAATTGATTTTTCTACATCTCCATATGATTTTGAAGCTGTGGATTTATGTGTAAACTTAAATGTGCCTTTTATTAAAATCGGTTCAGGTGAAATTACCTGGCTTGAAATGATAGAAAAAATTGCTAGTACACAAAAACCAATTATTTTAGCTACTGGCGATGCTACTTTATCTGAAATTGACGAAGCTATAAATACAATTGAGTCAACTGGAAATAAACAAATTATTCTATTACAATGTATCACAAACTATCCATCAATGATAGAGAGCGCAAATATTAATGTTTTGAAAACCTATCAAAGTGCATTTGATATTTTAACTGGATATTCTGATCATTCAGCTGGAGATGTAGTAATTCTAGGTTCTATTGCTTTAGGTGGTTGTGTAGTTGAAAAACATTTTACTTTGAATAAAAATGATATTGGGCCTGATCATCCGCATTCAATGGATGTAAATGATTTTTCAAGTATGATAAAAAATATTAGAATGCTAGAGCTAGCGATGGGTAGTACAAGGAAATTTGTAGTTGAAGAAGAAAAAGAAACTGTAATTGTTCAAAGAAGAGGCTTGTATGCAAAAAGGCAATTAGATCAGGGAACAGTAATTACGGCGGATGATATTGTAGAATTGAGGCCAGCTTTGGGAATATTACCTAAATTTAAAAACAATATAGTCGGTAAAGTAGTCAAAGATACAATATTAGCAAACACTCCAATTTATTGGGATAGCTTTTAATAATTTATGCTAACAGATAGGGAAAAAATAATTGCAATTATTGATAACGATTGTTTGAGAAAATCAGATGCAATTGTTTTACTTGAAGGAGATGGATTTAATAGGTATCAGAAAGCCGTAGATCTATACACTGGAGGTTGGGCAAATAAAATCATTTTTAGTGGAGGTATTACAGAATATGAGTATGGTAGTTATCCCTTAAGCGATATATTACCAAGCATAATTGAAAAGGGAGTCCCAGAACATGATTTAATACATGAAAACAATTCCAAAAATACCAGAGAACAAGCATTAGAAATTGTAGAATTTGCTAAAAATAATAATTGGGCTAGACGATTAATATTAGTTGCAACTCATGAGCATCAATATAGAGCATATTTAACATTTTTGAGAGTAGTAATTGATTCTAATCTAAACTTGGTAATATACAATGCACCAGTAAGGAATTTAAGTTGGTTTTCAGAAACAGGTTGGGGGCGTAGAATAGATAGATTGGAACAAGAGTTTGAAAGAATAGAAAAATATGAAAAACTAGGTCATATAGCGACATTTGATGAAGTAATTAATTATCAAAAATGGAAAGAAGAACTACCATAGAAATAGCCCAATCTATAATGGGGGATAATTTTATTGGAGTAAATGAGCTTGATAAAATATCATCAATCCTAAAGTTAAAATCTTCAAATTTCATACCTGAAATTAAATTTTCAAGCGAAGAGTTAAAATTAAAATCTGAAAATTACATACTCATTTTAGGAACAAAAGAAATGAGTGACGGTACTCCATTGAACATACTTAATTTAAGAAAGTTGTTCGGTACGGATCCTTCCCAAGAGCCTTGCTTTTATAATCAAGACTGGTATATCAATGAAAAATTTGTTACAAAAACATTACAATATGATTGGTATTTGATGAGAAAAGAAATTTTTTTAGAATCGAGAGGAGTTGAGCCAGAACGTTTATTAATAAATTTTAATTTCCCATCTGCAATTTTAGTCACGTACATATTTTTTATTTATTGGGTCTTAAATAATAAGATTTTATTTGAAACGGAATACATTTGGTGTGAAGATTTAGATGATAATGGAGATAGGATTTATGTTGGAAGATATAATGATATTAAAGGTATTAGCAATAGTGGTTTTAGTATACATCGTCATTTAAAAATTTCTCAAATATATGGGTCAGTTTAAACGTGTAATTTGTGATTAAGAAAGTGATAAGTGGAAGTTTAGTTTATGGATTGGCACCATATATTTCTAGGATAGTAACAATTCTTTTAATGCCAATGCTTACTGCTCACTTAAGTGCAAAAGATTTTGGAATAATTGGGATTATAACCGCATATTCATCTTCGATATCTGTTTTCGCTACTTTGGGATTTATTAATTTACTTTATAGTTCTTTTTATCAATATGGGAGTAGATATCTATTATATTGGAAAAGAATTTATGGCATTTTATTAATTTGGACTTGTATATATACTATACTACAAGCATCTTTTTTTTATTATTTTTTACCATATGATGCAAATCCTTATAAATCAAAATTAGTATCACTAATAACAATATCAACCTTGTTTTCAGCCACTAGTTTAATTGGGAATGTTTATTTTCAATTAAATGCAAAACCCCTTCCAATTGCAATTAGAACTGTTTTTTTTGGGATTGGATTGACGTGTATAAATTTTTATTTAGTTGTATTTAAGAATCATGGTTATTTGGGCTATTTTGAAGCGTTGGCTATTAGTGGATTTCTAGTAAATATTTCATACTTACCTAAATTGGTTATTAAATTAAAGTTGTATCCGGTTTTTAAGTTTAAATTAATCACCTTAATTAAATTTCTCAAGATTACTACACCTGAAATTCCTCATTATTACTCAAGTTTTTTAATCAATTCTTCAAATAGAATTGTCATGGAAAGGTCTAGTATTTCAACAATTGAAATTGGTAAACTTAGTATAGTACAACAGTTTTCAAATATATATGACTCCTTTTTATCTGCAATAAATCAAGCATTGAGTCCATTCTTATTTAATGAAATAAAACAAGAATCTAAACAGTCAGTAAAAGCAATAATTAATCTTTTCTTTTTAATTGCGTTACTTGTAGGACTTTTTTTCTCCTTGTGGATTAAAGAAATATTTTCAATTTTAATTAAAAATGATCAATTAAAAAGTGCTTATAAAATAACTGTTATTATGATAATGGCACAATCATATCGTCCATTTTATTTTTTACATACTGCTTATTATGTTTATTTTCAAAAAACAATTTCAATCTTGAAAATTAGTTTATTTGGTGGATTGATATCATTATTTGGGTACTTAATTATTATACCAAAATATGGTATTGAAGGCGCTGCATTGGTTTATTTTATCTCTATTTTTTATATCAGTTTTTCTGGTTTTTACTTCAAGTTTTACAAAAAATATTGTAATATAAATTACAATTTGTCTGTATATATGATTTCTCCAATATTATTAACTGTATTATTAATATTTGCAGTGGATTTGAATTTATTTTATAAAATAAGTTTAAATATTTTATTGCTTGCACTTTCAGTGCCATTACTAATCAATAATATAAAGCAAATAAAATTGATATGAGGTTATTTTTAAAAAGCATTTTTATTTTTTTTAAAACTGTATTCTATCTAATACATTGGTTAATACATCAAATAAGATTTGAAAACTTTAGAAATTATTATTCTATTGTTTCTGTTAAAAATAAAAATATTGCAATTCTCGGGAATGGCCCTTCTCTAAACAATGATTTAGATAAACTCAAAAATTTTTCTGATTATACATTTTCAGTTGTAAATGATTTTGCAATATCTCAGCAGTTTATTATATTAAAACCATTATTCTACACGTTAACAGATCCTGCTTATTTTCAAGAAAAGATACTTGTAAGTTCCAATGAAAATGCTCTAGATTCTATAGCATTAGTAAATTGGGATATGTACCTTTTTATACCTTATTGTAGTTTGAAGTTGTTTAAAAAAAATAGAAGTGATATTTTTTTTAATAAATTTATTACTATTGTCCCTTATCATACATCAGAGTTTACTGTCAACTTTCGGATTCAAAATATATTATATAAAAAAGGTTTATCTATGCCAAGACCTCAAAATGTCATAATTGCTTGTATTTTCAATGCAATTAATTTGAATTTCGAAAAGATTTTTTTGTTAGGAGTTGATCATACTTGGACAAATTATTTAATGGTCGATGAACATAATAGAGTTTGTTTTAAAAATGAACATTTTTATAATTCTGATACGGTATCGTACAAACCATTTTTAAATATATGGGGAGTCCAATATCGTATGCACGAGATATTGTTTGATTACGCTTTAATGTTTAAAGGTTATTCTGAAGTAGCTTGTTATGCTGATGAGAAAAAAGTAACAATTGTTAATTTTACTGCTAATTCAAATATTGATTCTTTCGAAAGACTAATAGTAAGTTAGATGCTCAAGAAAAGTATTAATTTTTTAAAATTCATTGTTAAATTATTTATCGATTCAGATAAAATTAATTTAGACGGTTTTGTTAGTTATAAAAGTAATTCACTTATAAGTGATAAGTCTAAAATTCATGGTAAATATCATATTGTAAATTCTGTGATTAAGGACTATAGTTACATTTCCAATAATTCATTTGTTTCAAATACAATTATTGGTAAATATTGTTCTATAGGTCCGAATTTTTATTGTGGAAGAGGCATACATCCACTTAATGGTATTTCTACTTCACCAATGTTTTATTCTAATAAATTTCAAAATGGTTTTTCATATTCAAAAGAACCTAAAATAGACGAAACTGCATTAATCAATATTGGAAATGATGTTTTTATTGGTGCAAATGTTACTATTTTAGATGGTGTTACAGTTGGAGATGGAGCGGTAATTGGAGCAGGAGCGGTAGTTTCTAAAAACATCCCGTCTTATGCTATAGCTGTAGGTTCACCTATAAAAGTCATTAAATATAGGTTTAATGAGGATGTTATTAAGCGATTACTAGAAATTAATTGGTGGGATAAGTCTTCTGATGAATTACATTTAAATATTGAAAAATATTTTTTCGAAGTGGAAAATTTCATACTCTACAATAAGAATAATAAAACAAGCTAATTAGTTTCATGAATTTAAATCCAGAAATATACGTTGTTACAGTAGTATTTAATGGTGAATCAACAATTGAAAGAACTATAAATAGTGTGATTAATCAAACGTATAATAATTTTAAATATATAATTATAGAGGGTAAATCAACTGATGACACTTTGAAATTAATTTCAAAATACAGAAGTAGCATCGACTACCTAATTAGTGAAAAGGACAGTGGTATATATGATGCAATGAATAAGGCTCTTAAGATGATCATAAACGAAGAAAGCTTTGTTCTTTTTTTGAATTCAGACGATTATTTGTTTAAAAATAATTCACTGGAAAATATAGCTTTAAAATTAAACGGGTATGAGTTTATTTACGGTAGAGTTCAGTTGATTGATTTGAAAACCAATTTTATTAGCTACGCTGGTAAAGAAGAATCTAAATCGACTCTTCCTTTGGGTATGATACAACATCAAGCAACATTTATAAAAAGGAAGTTATATACTGAACTTGGTTATTTTGACTTAAGTTTTAAAATTTCTGCTGATTATGATTTTGCAGTTAAAATTTTCAATTCAAATTTTCGAATAAAGTATGTAGATGAGGTTGTGTCAGTTATGGCTTTGGGAGGTATAAGTCAAAAACAGGCTTTTAAAGCTATTACAGAAAAAAAGAAAATTATATATAAGTATTATAAAGGATTCGTTAGATATAATGCATTTTTTAGAATTACTTTTTTAGAATTACCACGTTATATTATTTTTCTTTTCTTAAATAAATTAAGGTTATTGTATATTTGGAGAAATCTAAAATCAACTTATGGAAATTAACTCGTATAAGTGCACGACTCCTATAATTATAATTATTTTCAATCGTTTGCTTGAAACTCAAAGATTAATAGAGGCAATTTCTAAAGTACAACCAACTAAATTATATATTATTTCAGATGGGCCAAGAGAAAATTTTCCACTGGATAAGGGGAAAGTTGAATCTTGTAGACAATTAATTGATTCAATAAGTTGGAATTGTGAATTAGTTAAGCTTTATTCTGATGTTAACTTAGGTTGTATGAAACGAGTAGTTACGGGATTGAATAGTGTTTTCCAATGTGAAAGTTCTGCAATTATATTAGAGGATGATTGTATTCCATCTGTTGATTTTTTTAAATTTTGCGAATGGGGACTTTTCAATTTTCAAAAAAATGAAAATATTGGATTAATTTCCGGCTCAAATTTAATTGCTGACAAATTTGATCTTACATACATGAATGGATTTTCTAAGTATATAAATATTTGGGGATGGGCAACCTGGAAATCTACCTGGGAGAAATATGATAATTTGTTAACAATTATGGATGTCCAAAATAATATAGGCAAGTTTAGCAAATTGAAATTAGTAGAGAAAATATTTTGGAAAGAACTTTTTAAATTATCAATTTATTCTTCAAAAATTTGGGATTTTAGACTTCAGTACACTTTTTTCCTGTATGACTTATACTCTGTTTATCCAAAGAAAAGTTTAGTTGAAAATATAGGATTTGGAGTTGACGCAACACATACTTCAATTAATAAACCTAAGTATGTATTAAATAATCTCCCAGAAAACACTTTTAATTTATTTGAAGAGATTCCAGATTATAGTTTTGCTGTTGATTCTAAAAGAGAAAATCTGTATGTAAAAACAATTTGGAATTATAGTTTATTAACTACAATTAGGCTAAAAATTATGAATGTAATTAGATTATTTAAATAGTTGTATGCTTTATATTAAATTAGTTAGGAATTTTTATTTAGCATTAACAATTTTAGCTTTTCTTTTGCCGATTGAATTTAATTTTTTGGATTTTTTCCCAGGAATTATATTAATGTGGCTTTTATATTACATTTACTTTTTTTTTCAAAGTAAACCTCAAAAAGTAGTTAGTAATAAATCATTTGAAATTTATGATAGTAATATAATTTTTACTCTTACAATAACCTTATTATATTTTTTATTTTACCCAATTTATACTAAGTTTTATACTGGTACATCATTATTCACAAGTATATTTTCATTTGGAACCGGAATTTCGAATTATGCTAATTATCAACAATATTTTCTTGATAATGAATTAAATACTTTTTCTATTGCAAAATTACCTTATATACTAGGCCACTCTTTGCTTAAATTATCTTTTATTTTCATTGTCTTCAGATATTTTATTTATCAAAATAAAAAGAGTAGGATCGAACTGTTTTGTATTTTTTTAATTTCACTCATATATATATTAGTTGGGGTTACTCGAGGAACTTCATTCGAAATGTTTGAAATTTTCAATTTATTTTTATTCGTATATGTTATTCACAGGCAAAAAAATGGGAAAAGGAATATAATGACTGTAAAATCATTTTTATATTTAATTACAATGTTTACTCTTTCAGTTTCCTATTTCGTTTTTAATATTAAGCAAAGGTTTGGTGGGGAATTTGATTTTACAAGTTTGTCAGGATACAACAAAAACTCTTTCATTAGTTTATATTTACCTAGTTTATCAATATTACTTTTTTCTTTGTATGGATATTTTATTTTTGGAATTCACTATACTTCTATACTTTGCAAAAATCTTTGGTTTGATTCTCCCTCAGGATTTCTAAGTATGTTTATACCAGAGGGGATTAGTAAGTATAATTTTTCGGATTCTACGCGAGATTTTGTAGATAAGTTCATTAATGTTGGCGCTCAATGGACGCCTGAAACTGTTTCTGTTATTGAACACTTTGGGCTATTGATTTTGGTCTTAATTATTGTTTTGTTGGGTTTTTTAACAAAGTTTATAATTTCTAAAATACATTACAGTATATCGTCTGTTGTAATTTTATTTTATATCTATTTATATTTAATTTCTTTGCCAATTGGAAATTTTTTAACAGTATCTAGTTCAAATAAAATTTGTTTGATTTTAGCAACATCAATTCTACTATATAATAATATTTTCAAAATTCATGGAAAATAATATATTGATAATTAGTCATAATTCTTTTTCTAATAAGTTGAATAATGGGAAGACTTTAGAATCAATATTTTCTAGTTTCAAAAAAGATAATTTATTTCAAATATATTTTAGACATTTGGAAGATTTAGATTATTCTTATTGCGAAAATTATTTGCATTTAACTCCATTTAAGTTCAATTTAAATTTGATTTCAAGTAATATTTTAATTAAACAAAATAATAATCAAAGTTTTTTAATCAAATTTTTAGAAAATAATATTTCTATAAAGTATATTTTGATTGACTTATATTGGAAAATATTTTTTTGGAATAAAAAAAAAGTATTTAAATGGTGTTTCGAAAATAATTTTAAATCTATTTTCTTTTTATCTGGACAATCATTGTTTTCTCAAAATTTGGCACTTAAAATTAGCAAAGAATTTAATATTCCACTATACGTGTATTTTACAGATGACTACTTGATTTACCCAGTTAGAAACAATTTATTGGACAAATTTCAAAAATATAGGATTGAGAAGAGCTTTAAAAAGTTAATCAAAAATTCTACTAAATGTTTTGCTATTGGGCAAGATATGTGTGATGAATATTCTTTTTTTTTTAAGAAGGATTTTTCTCCTATAATGAATTCAATTAAATTTATTGATTATCCTAATCCTTTGTACTCATTTGATTTAATAATTAGTTATTTCGGGTCATTACATACAAATAGGTGGGAAAGTCTTTTAAATTTCTCAATAATTATTGGTAAATATAATAATGAAAATAACAGAAAATTATTTTTAAATATCTATACAAGTACTATTCTAGAAGAAAATGATTTAATTAAATTTAATACTACTTATGTTAATTTTTATAAACCTGTTTATGGTAAGCAATTAGAAGAAAAAATTTCAAATTCTAATTTTTTATTGCACTGTGAGAGTGATAAAGTTCAATATAAATCTAGTACTAAGTTATCTATATCAACTAAAATTCCTGAGTATTCCACAACAAAAAGACCAATTATAGCATTTGGGCCTATTGATATTGCATCAATCAAATTATTAAATGATAATAATCTTGCGTTTATTTTTAATAGCAGTGAGAATTATGAAATATTATTTAAGAAAATTGAATTATTGTTTGATAATAAATTGTGCACCTATTTTGCGAACAGAGCTTATCAATATGCAATAGAGAACTTTGATATTACACATAATTCATTAAAATTTAAAAACACAATTATTAAAGAAACAAATAACTACTATGAATAAAATTGTAAATAAAAAATTACTTATTACTGGTGGAACAGGTTCTTTTGGTAATGCTGTATTAAAGCGTTTTTTAGAATCTGATCATTTCTCTGAGATTCGAATTTTTTCACGTGATGAAAAAAAACAAGATGATATGAGAAGACGATTAAATAATCCTAAAGTTAAATTTTATATAGGTGATGTTAGAGATATAAAAAGTATTGATAAAGTAATGAGAGGTGTAGATTTTGTTTTTCATGCAGCAGCTTTAAAACAGGTTCCATCTTGTGAGTTTTTCCCAATTGAAGCTACAATGACTAATGTTTTAGGCACACAAAATGTAATAGATTCTGCAATCATACACGGTGTAGAAAAAGTTATTTGTTTAAGTACTGACAAAGCTGCATATCCAATTAATGCAATGGGAATTTCAAAAGCACTTATGGAAAAAGTTGCAATCGCCTCTTCTAGAAATTCTTCTAATACTACTATATGTTTAACAAGGTACGGAAATGTTATGGCATCGAGAGGGTCAGTTATTCCACTTTTTTTAGAACAAATTGAGTCAGGTTTACCAATTACTATTACTGATCCAAATATGACTAGATTTTTTATGTCTTTAGATGATGCTGTAGATTTAGTACTATTTGCTTTTGAAAATGGTGAATCAGGTGACCTTTTTGTAAATAAAGCTCCTGCAGGTAATATTAGTGATTTAGCGTCCGCATTAATGAAAATATCTAATAAAGAAACAAGTGTAAAAATTATTGGGACTAGACATGGTGAAAAGTCATATGAAACATTATGTACTAGAGAGGAAATGTGTAAAGCTGTTGATATGGGAGATTTTTATAGAATTCCAGCTGATAATAGAGATTTGAACTATAATCAATATTTTTCTGAAGGATCGGATTTTTCAAAAATTGAAGACTATAATTCAAGTAATACCAATCAATTAGATGTTAACGGAATGTGTGAATTGCTTTTAAAGTTATCATATATAAAAAATAAAAACATAAAATAATATCTAGAATATGTTAAAAGCATTAATTAATAAAATTTTACGAAATTTTAATTTTCAAATCAATAGCTATCCCAATTCAGATTTAAATAGGAGAATCCATTTAATCATGAAAATGAATATTGATTTAATATTTGACATTGGCGCTAATGATGGAGGTTATGCATCACAAATGAGAGAGTTGAATTATAATGGATTGATTGTATCATTTGAACCTCTTTCAGATATTTTTAAAAAACTGGAAAAAGTATCAGAAAAAGATCCAAATTGGATAGTTTATAATTATGCACTTGGAAATGAAAATGGCAAAAGTGAAATTAATATTGCTCAAAATACTTATAGTAGTTCTATCCTAAATATGTTGCCTTTGCATTTAAAGAGTGCACCTGAATCACAATTTATATCAAAAGAAAATATAGAAATTAGAACATTTGATACACTAATAAAGGATATTGATTTGGATTTAAGTAATAGAAATGCATTACTTAAAATTGATACACAAGGGTTTGAAAAATTTGTATTAGAAGGAGCTAAAGATAATTTAAATCTTATAAAAGTAATCCAAATGGAAATGTCAATATTTGAATTATATCAACAAGAAACTTTATTTGTTGATATGATTAATTATATGGACATGAATGGATTTGAACTATTTTCTATAGAAAATGGGCATTCTGACCCTATTACGAAACAACTTTTGCAAGTTGATGGAATTTTTATAAATAAAAAATTCAAATTCTAATTTTTATTCTCGCCAATTAATTACAGCCTTCATGATTAATATTGGAATTACAGGTTCAAACGGTTTTATCGGTTGGCATTTGTACAAAACATTGTCACTGCAACCCAGGAGATTTCATTTGGTTGAATTTTCAAGGGATTGGTTTGATAATGATACTATGCTTGATCAATTTGTTTCCAAATGCGATGTTATTATTCATTTAGCAGGCCTTAATCGACATAGTGATGAAAAAGTTATATACGATACAAACATTGGATTAACGAAGGTTCTTATTAGTTCTTTTAAGAGAACAGGTTTTAATGGACAGTTATTATTTTCATCTTCGATTCATGAAGATCGAAATAATACATTTGGTAACTCTAAACGTTTATCTAGAGAGTTATTTTCTCAGTGGGCAAAAAAAACTTGCTCAAATTTTAAGGGACTTATAATTCCTAATGTATTTGGTGCATTTGGAGTACCATATTATAATTCTGTTATAAGTACATTTTGTCATCAATTAGTTAATAACGAAACACCTTCAATCGAAAACGATTCAACATTAAATCTTATTTATATAAATGATTTAGTAAAAATTATAATTGATTCTATTGAGTTAGAATCTGATGAAAATATTTATGTAGAGCATACGGATACATATAAGGTTTCGGAGTTATTAGAATATTTGTTAAAGTTTAAAAAAGTGTATTATGAAAATGGAGAAATACCAAAATTTGATAATGTATTTGATCTAAATTTATTTAATACATTTCGATCTTACATAGATTTAAGTAGCCATTTTCCTGTTAAATACAAGAATAATATAGACTATAGGGGTAATTTTGTTGAAATTATAAGATTAGGGAGTGGAGGACAGGTTTCTTTTTCTACAACTAAAAAGGAAATAACGAGGGGTAATCACTTTCATACAAGAAAAATTGAAAGGTTTTCTGTCATAAAAGGCAATGCATTAATACAACTTAGAAAAATTGGAAGTAATGAAGTGTTTAATTATTACCTGTCTGGTGATGAACCTGCGTATGTAGATATGCCAATTTGGTTTACACACAATATTAAAAATATAGGAGAAGAGGAATTATATACAATGTTTTGGATCAATGAATTTTATGATGCAAATGATCCAGACACGTACTTTGAAAATGTATAAATAGATTAATAATGAATCAGCGCTTAAAAGTAATGACAGTTGTAGGTACTAGACCAGAAATTATTAGATTAGCTAGGGTTATGAGTGCTTTAGATAATTCAAAAGCTATAGAACATATAATTGTTCATACAGGTCAAAACTATGACTATGAATTAAATCAAATATTTTTCGAAGACTTAAAAATTCGTAAACCTGATTTTTTCTTGAATGCTGCCGGAGCAACTGCAACAGAAACCATTGGTAAAATTCTAATTAACATAGATCCGCTATTAGAAGAACTTAAACCAGATGCTTTTTTGGTATTAGGGGATACCAACAGTTGCTTATGTGCAATACCTGCTAAAAAAAGGCATATACCAATTTTCCATATGGAAGCTGGCAATAGGTGCTTTGATCAGCGTGTACCAGAGGAAACCAATCGTAAAATTGTTGATCATATTTCAGATATAAATTTGACATATAGTGATATTGCCAGAGAATACCTTTTGCGTGAAGGATTATCAGCAGATAGGATAATCAAGACAGGATCTCCAATGTTTGAGGTTTTAAATCACTATCTAGATTCGATAAAAATTTCTAGTATATTAAGTAGATTAGAACTTGAACAATATAAATATTTTGTTGTTTCTGCACACAGGGAAGAAAATATTAGTGATGAATCAAATTTTACAGGTCTTATAACTAGCTTGAATTTAATTGCTGAAAAATATAATTATCCAATTATTGTAAGTACGCATCCAAGAACTAGAAAAATGATTGAGAGCAAAGGAATTCTTTTACATAAGAATATTCAACTTTTAAAGCCATTAGGATTTAATGATTACAATTATTTGCAGATGAATGCTAAAGCAGTATTATCGGATAGTGGAACAATATCTGAAGAATCATCTATATTAAATTTTCCTGCTTTGAATATCAGACAGGCACACGAAAGGCCAGAGGCAATGGAAGAGGCATCTGTTATGATGGTGGGATTAAATCCAGAAAGAATATTACAAGGTTTAATTCAGCTTGAGAATCAACAGAGAGGTGTATCAAGAGAATTAAGGGAAGTTGCAGATTATTCAATGCCTAATGTTTCTGATAAAGTGGTAAGAATTATTATAAGTTATATTGATTATATTAAAAGAGTAGTTTGGTCTGAATAATGAAAATAATATTTTTAACAACTGCTAAAATTACTAATGTCAATGCGTCTGGTATTTATACTGATTTACTAAGAGAATTTAAGAAAAATGGGCATGAAATATACATAGTTTGTCCAGTCGAGAGAAAGTTTAATGAAAAAACATCTTATGTTCATGAGAGTGGAATTAATATTTTAAAAGTTTGGTCTCCGAATATCCAAAAGACAAACCTTTT
This sequence comes from Bacteroidia bacterium, assembly GCA_044239605.1. Lineage (GTDB taxonomy): Bacteria > Bacteroidota > Bacteroidia > UKL13-3 > UKL13-3 > JAAFJM01. Next base: position 37,787 of record JBIIBC010000019.1, read on the forward strand.
AGAAAAAGGAATTTCGACGCTAATTTTAGGCTATCTATTCAAAATTGCGATAGATAAATATATCAATATTACCCAAATAGATTTAATTATTTATTCGACTCCTCCAGTTACATTTAATAACCTAATTTCTGAGTTGAAAAAAAAATCAAAAGCAAAAACATATTTGTTGCTTAAAGATATTTTTCCTCAGAACGCAGTTGATTTGGAGTTTATGAAAAAATCAAGCCTAATTTACAATTATTTCAGAAAACAGGAAAGAGAATTATATAAAATTAGTGATTATATTGGATGTATGTCACCTGCAAATTGTAAATATTTACTTCATCAAAATTCTGAATTAAATCCTCAAAAAATAGAAGTCAATCCAAATAGTATTGATACTCATAATTTCAAAATTTGTAATTTAAGCAAAGAAGAAATTATACAAAAATATAATTTACCGACTAATAAGGTGTTTTTTATTTATGGCGGAAATTTAGGAAAACCTCAAGGAGTAGAATATATCAAAAAAAATATTGAGCATTGTAAATCAATTAAAGAGGCTTTTTTTTTAATCATTGGTTCTGGAACAGAATTTTCAATATTAGAGAATTGGATTGCTGAATTTAGTCCTCAAAATGTAGTGCTTTATAATGAGCTACCTCAGTTTGAATATGAAGAACTGCTGAGAATTGCGGATGTCGGATTAATTTTCTTGAACCCTAAATTTACCATTCCAAATTTTCCTTCTAGATTATTATATTATATGAAATATAGTCTGCCAATTTTGTGCTCTGTTGATGAAGCTACAGATGTTGGAGATATTGTATTTCAGAATAATTTTGGCCTATCGTGTAATATAGAAAGTTCACATGAATTTCTTTACAATGTTATACTTTTGCTTGATAATAATAAAAGAAAGGCTTTGGGACAAAACTCATTAAATTTTTTAAAGACAAATTATTCTGTTGATATTTCTTATAATCTTATATCAAGTAAATTTTAGTCTATTTTTTTAACTAAAAATGTAAAGCATGTTATTTAATTTATTGCAATTTTTCGAAAATACAGTCGCCTTAAATCCAGATAAAATTGCTGTTAAGGAGGGAGTAAATTCTATTGATTTTAAAAGTTTACAATTTAGATCTAAGACTATTGCGTCAATAATTAAAGATAATACAAGTGGTAAGTTAAATTCTCCAGTTGCTGTCTTTTTGCCTAAAGCTATTGAATGTGTGGTTGCAGATATTGCTTGCACTTACAGTGGAAATGCATATATGAACTTAGACATTAAGGCACCAACCGCAAGAATTAGTAATATCATAAATTTAGTTGAGCCTATAGCTATTATAACTACTACCAAATTTCTGCCCCTTTTACCTGAAATTACAAATAATGCAAGTATTATAAATATTGATGAAATTGATTTTAGTAATATCAATAATGATTATAATTTATTAGATGTACTACTTGACAATATTATTGATACTGACCCTTACTGCATTATTAATACATCTGGATCGACGGGAACACCAAAAGGAGTAGTGTTAAATCATAAAAGTTTTATTGATTTTACAGAATGGGCTATTGAAAAATTTAATTTTGATGAAAATGAAATAATTGGCTCATTATCGCCACAAGTTTTTGATATATATAGTTTTGAATTGTGTTTATTAATGTCGAAAAGTAGTACTATTGAATTAATACCGGAGAGTTTGGCAGCTTTCCCAATTAAAATTTTGGAAATAATTAAAATCGGAAAAGCATCATTTTTATTTTGGGTACCTACAATCATGGTAAATATTGCTAATATGAATTTACTTAATGAGATTGAACTACCTGAATTAAAAACAATATGGTTTGCGGGCGAAGTATTTCCAACAAAACAATTTAATTATTGGAAAGACCGTATAAGTCATGCACTTTTTGTTAATTTATATGGACCTATTGAAATAACCCTAGATTGCACATATTTTATTGTTGATCGTGACATTCCAGACGATGAACCATTACCTATTGGAATCCCTTGTAGAAATACTTCTGTTTTAATCTTAAATGAAAGAGATGAAGAAGTTAAAAACGGTGAAGAAGGCGAGTTATGTATAAGAGGAACTTCTTTAGCAATGGGATATTATAATAATCCAGAAAAGACAAAAGCCGCATTTGTACAAAATCCATTAAATAAAAATTACCCTGAAATTATATATAGAACTGGAGACATTGTTTGTCAAAATAATAGGGGTGAGATTCTTTTCAAAGGAAGAAAAGATACATTGATCAAGCATCTTGGATATAGAATTGAACTTGGAGAAATTGAACATGTAATTGTAAATGTTTTACAAGTTGTAAAAAATTGTTGTGTTGTCTACAATATTGAAAAAAAAGAAATAACTGCAATTTATGAAGCAAGTGAAGATATCGAGGATTCATATCAAAGGAAAAGACTCTTAGAACATTTTCCTAAATATATGGTCCCATCAAAATTTATTAGGATGAATGAGCTTCCAAGAAATACTAATGGTAAAATTGATAGACTCGCACTCAAAAATAAAATAAACGATAATTAAAAATGGAATTAATAACAAATATTTCTTCCATTACCAAAGGGTATAACTTTGCAAAAAACCTTAAAAAAGGTTTTATCACAAATTGTTTTATTACTTCAGATAAGTTTGATAAAATAATTAACAAAAAAATTTTGTATGAAATAATTATTGACGAAGTTGTGTACTTATTGAAAAAAGACAAAGGTTTCTACAACTTGTATTTTTATGCTGCTTCAATAGAATCATTAAACAAATCACTTCCAAAATTATTAAGTAGGTTAACTGACCTTACTTTTGTTGTTGATCTAGTTTCGAAATTAGAGATTTGTAAAGAGAAATTAGTTTTTGAAAATAATAACTTTTCGTTGTATACATCTTTAGTTAGAATGAGTACTACAACTGTGTTTAATAATTCTGCTAGAGATATAAAAAATATACGTTCAGCCAAGCTTAATGAAGCTGATTTGATTCTAAAATTACTTACTACTTATTTTGACCCCAAAGCAGAGCAGTTGCCTGATTTTGACGATATCGTTTCTTGGATAAATAATGATAATATAATCCTATTTGAAACTAATGATAAAGTTGTAGGATTCATAATCTATGATTTAAAAGGAAAAACTTTGATTCTTAGATATTGGTTTGTTGACCCACTTTACAGGGACTTAAAAATTGGTTCCCAACTGTTTAAAGATTTTTTAAACAGAGGAGAAGATACACAAAGAAAATTATTTTGGGTTATCAGGTCTAATGAAAATGCAATTAAGAGATATATTCATTATGGATTTGTAGAGGAAAAAATGTATAATTATGTATTAATAAATAATAACGAAAAATATGGAAACTAAAGTATTAGCAATATTAAATGAAATTAGATCTGAGTTTGATTTTTCAACTGGCTCCAATTTTATTGAGGAGGGGATGCTTGATTCTTTTGATATCGTAACTCTTGTTACGATGCTTGATGAAGAGTTTAAAATATCAATTGAAGGGACTGAAATTCTACCTGATAATTTTGTATCAATTGGTTCAATTTGTAAACTCTTATCAAAATATTGTGTTTAATGAATCTAATATTTAAAAATAAAAAAATATCTGGAATCTTAACAGTATTGCCATCAAGAGAAGTTTTTTTTGAGGATGAAATGGAAAATTATAATTTTCCAATTTCAAAATCTTTGAAACTAAAATTAGCAATGGGTTTCAATAAGAAAAGGATTGTTGAAGAAGGGGTGACATCTTCAGATTTATGTATTACTGGTCTTTCGTATTTATTTGAAAATAAATTACTTCTAAAAGATGACATCGATGCATTATTACTTGTTACTCAATCGCCAGATTATATCATGCCACCAACAAGTAATGTTATTCAAGGACATTTTGGATTAAAAAATGATATGATTTGTTTGGATATTAACCAAGGATGTGCGGGTTATATCATAGGTTTAATACAAGCATTTATGTTACTTGATCAAGATTCAATAAAAAAAGTTGTATTATTAAATGCTGATGTACTTAGTCCAAAAGTTTCCAAAAAAGATAGAAATAGTAATCCTTTAATAGGTGATGGGGCCTCTATAACTATTATTGAAAATTGTGAAGGAAGTAATGAAATATATGCATCTTTAAAAATGAATGGGCAAGGTGCATTTGCTCTTCAAATCCCAGCAGGAGGTTCTAGGCTGCCATCTACAGATGAAACAGCAATTATGGAAGAAGATTCTGTAGGGAATATTCGAAGTAAAAACCATTTATTAATGAAAGGCGATGAGGTTTTTAATTTTGTCCAAACTGAAGTCCCTGTTATGATTGAAGATTTGTTCAAATTTTCTTGTATGAAAAAAGAAGAAATAGACTATTTCATGTTTCATCAGCCAAATAAGTTTATGCTTAACAAACTTGCTGACCGACTGGGAATAGAACGTGAAAAGATGCCTAGTAATATTGTTGAAAATTTTGGTAATTCAAGTGGAGTTACTATTCCATTAAATATTACCTTTAACATATCTGAAAAATTGTGTGAAAATAATTATCAGCTGTGTCTTTCGGGTTTTGGTGTAGGGTTGACGTGGGCTGCCATGATGATAAGAATGAAGCAATTAAATTTTTGTAAAATAATATATAATTAAAAAAGAATGGAAAATTTTGATTTAGATATCGCAGAAATTCTAGAAGTCGATACTGTTAATATGAATGATCAATTAAAAGAATTTGATTGTTGGGACTCTCTAACTGTTTTGTCTATAATTGCGCTTTCAAGTGAATCGTATAATGTAACCTTAAGCGCTTCAGAAATTCATGAATCAATTACTGTGGGTGCTTTAAAATTATTGATAAAATCCAAGCTAAAATGAATTTAATAGGCGGACAATTTTTATTGAACCAAAAAAGATTTATTATTACTGGAGCAGCTTCAGGAATTGGGAAACATACTGCAGTAGTATTATCAAGTCTTGGTGCTTCATTATTACTAATAGATCTAAATAAAGCCCAATTAGATGAAACAAAGAGTCTATGTAATAATTTGACTGAAACTCTAGTGCTTGATTTGACTGACACATACTTACTAAAAGAAAAACTAATTCTAAGTGCAGTTGAACATGGGAAATTTGATGGTTTTGTTCATTGTGCAGGTATACCATATTTGTCGCCTTTAAAAACAATTGATAAGATAAAATTCATGAAAGTTTTTGAAATCAATGCTTATATCGCACTTGAACTTTCTAAAATTTTCATTAATCGGAATGTCTTTAGTGGTAAAACAGGTGCAATAGTTTTTATTTCATCTGTTTATGGATTAGTTGGATCTGCGGCAAACGTCGGTTATTCTATGAGCAAAGCAGCTATTGTTGGGTTAACGAAATCCTTAGCTATTGAATTAGCGCCTAAAGGAATAAGAGTTAATTGTGTTGCTCCTGGATTTGTAAAAACACCCATGATGAATGATACAAGTAAAAACTTTGACGAAAATAGAGAATCCTTTCTTGAATCACTTCATCCTCTAGGTTTAGGTAGTCCTGAGGATGTAGCAAATTCGATAGCTTTTTTATTATCGGATGCTTCAAAGTGGATGACAGGAGCTGTCTTGAATGTTGATGGGGGATTTACTGCTCAATAATGATATAACATGATAAAAAAACAATATTTATTCGTATCTGGGGCAAGCTCAGGTATTGGCGCAGTTATATGTAAAGAGTTATCAAAATCGTATAACTTAGTTTTACATGGAAGAGATTTGGAAAAAATTAATTCTGTACTTCAAAACTGCGAAAATAAGGCAAAGCACATTTTATTTTTAGCCGACCTTGAACGATATGATTTATTTGAAGAACTATTGGGTAAATTCATGGTTGATAATAAGATATCGATTTCAGGATTTATACACTGTGCCGGTTTAATGAAAATGATTCCTGCAAAAATGTATTCAGTGGCAGCAATTCAAAATTTATTCTCAGTTAATTTATTTTCTGCAACTATAATTGTCAAAACTCTACTTCAACGAAAATACAATTCTGATAATTTAAAAAATATTATTTTCATTTCTAGTAATATTTCAAATTTTGGCGCTAAAGCATTTGGTCTTTATTCTGCATCAAAGTCTGGTTTGGATGGATTAATGCGATCTCTAGCTGTAGAATTAGCTCCAAAGATAAGAGTTAATTCTATACTTCCTGGCGCTATTCGTACTAACATGACTTCAGAAATTTTTCAAGATGAGGAAAAAGTAAAAAAAATATTAGACGCATACCCATTAGGAGAAGGATACCCACAAGATATTGCTAATACTGTGGAATTTTTATTGTCTGAAAATTCAAGATGGATTACAGGTCAACAAATTACTATTGATGGAGGAAGAACTGTTGATATTTCAGGCTAAATGATTGTAAAAAAAATTGTTAACTCCCCTATATCCTCAAATTGCTATGTCATACATGCTTTAACTTACAGCAACTGTATTGTTATAGATCCAGGTTCAATTGACAATAACTTATTACTTGAATATTTAAAAGCAAATAAGATATCTCCAAATTTAGTTATTTTAACACATGAACATTTTGATCACATTTGGGGAATCGTGGATTTGCAAAATATATATTCTTTTAATTTAGTTTGCAATCAGGTTTGTGCAAATGCAATTTCTAACCCCAAAAAAAATCTATCTATATTTCATGATCAAATTGGATTTGCAATAAAACATGATTTTGAAACTGTTGAATCTTTAAATTTTCAAATAAATTGGTTTGAAAATAAAATTGTATTTATTAACACGCCAGGTCATTCAGATGGGTCAATCTGCATTATAATAAATGAAAATATTTTTTGTGGAGATTTGATGATACAAAATGAAAAAACAGTAACAAAATTGCCGGGCGGTTCAAAAGATAAACTTAATAATTCGATAAGGAATTTAAAGAAGGCCAATAACCCTGATTCAATAATTTATAGTGGGCATGGCGATATCTTTTATTTCAAAGATTATTTTTTATATAATAAGTTTTAATCATATATTTTAAATCATACAAATTAATAGTTTAAAATGATAAATTTAATAATTGTTGGTTCTGGTGGTTTTGCTGCAGAAATTCGTAGCTATATTAACGATATAAATAACATTAATAAAGATAAAATTAGAATTAGAGGATTTATAGATGACAGTCATGAGAATTACATTCAAAATAAAATTCGATATAATTTTGAAGAGCCTTATCTTGGGACATCAAAGGAATTTAAATTTGATAGTGATGACTTTTTTGTATTAGGTTTTGCTAATGTAAAAAATAGAATAGTATTTATTAACAAATTAAAAACGCTTAAGCTAAATTTATTAACCTTAATTCATCCTACTTCTATCATTGATAAAACAGCTAATATTGAAGAGGGTTGTGTTTTGTCTCCATTTTGTACTATTGGACCAAATGTAAATATTGGAAAATATAATATTTTTACTTCTTATAGTTTTGTAAGTCATGATTCTGTAGTCGGAGAAAATAATTTTTTTTCAACTGCTGGTCTTTCCGGAAATGTTTCAGTAGGAGATAATAATTATTTTGGGATAAGATGTACAATTTTACCCTCAGTTACTGTTGGCTCCAATAATTTAATTCAAGCTGGAATGATTATAGATAAGAATATTGAGAACAATGAAACAGTTTACTATAGATACAAGGAAAAGGTTTCAATTATAAAAGAAATTAATTCTAATGAATAATAAAATTTGGTTATCTTCTCCTCATATTGGTGTAAATGAGATAAACTATGTAAATGAGGCTTTTGAAACAAATTGGATTGCGCCATTAGGCCCACATGTAAACTTATTTGAGCTTGGATTACAAAATATAACAAAAACAAGCCATGCAGCAGCTTTATCATCAGGGACTTCTGCAATTCATTTAGCCTTAATTCTTTTGGGGGTTAAAGAAGGGGATACTGTTTTTTGCCAATCAATTACTTTTTCTGCATCTGCAAATCCTATCGCGTATCAAGTTGCTAAACCTGTATTTATAGATTCTGAGTTTGATACATGGAATATGGATCCTAATTTATTAAGAACTGCATTAAGTGATTCAAAACAAGATGGCAGGCTACCTAAAGCGATTATTCCAGTCCATTTATATGGAATGCCAGCTAAAATGGATGAAATTATTTCAATAGCGAATGAATACGGAGTACCTGTAATAGAAGATGCTGCAGAAGCATTAGGATCAAATATAAATCTTAAACCTTGCGGTAGTTTTGGTGAGTTTGGTATTTTAAGTTTCAATGGAAACAAAATAATTACTACTTCGAGTGGTGGTGCTTTACTTTCTGATAATTTCGAAATGATTGAGAAGGCTCGTTTTCTTGCCACTCAAGCTAGAGATTCTGCACCACATTATCAGCATTCCCATATAGGTTATAATTATAGAATGTCAAATGTTTTAGCAGGAATAGGAAGAGGGCAATTAGAAGTTTTAAATGATCGAGTCGAAGCAAGGAGAAACAATTTCGAGAGATATAAAAAGTATTTTTCAAAGCATAATAGCGCTGGATTTGCAATCAAGTTTCAAGAAGCTCCTTCAGGATATTACTCAAATCGTTGGTTAACTTGTATTTTAGTTGATCCAAAATTAAATAACGGATTAACACGTGAAGAAATTAGACATAAATTAGAAGAAGATAATATCGAATCAAGACCACTTTGGAAACCGATGCATCAGCAACCAATTTTTGCAGATTCAAAGGCTTACCTTAATGGAGTTTCAGATAAGTTATTTGAAGATGGCTTATGCTTACCAAGTGGCTCAAATTTGACTGATGGTGAGTTTAATCGAATCTTTAAAAGTTTAGATTTTATTTTTGCTAAATTTCAAAAATAGAAAATGTATAAGACATATTTTAAACGTATTCTAGACTTAACTGCGGCAACAATATTACTATTTATTTTATTGCCTATCATTGCAATTTGTTTCATCCTACTGATATTTGTCAATAAAGGAGATGCCTTGTTTTTTCAAGTAAGGCCAGGTTATCAAAGTGTACCATTTACTATATTTAAGTTTAAGACGATGCATGATGGGAAAGATAATAATGGAAATCTTTTACCAGATGATGTTAGGCTAACTAAAATAGGTAAAATCGTTAGGGCTTTTTCAATTGATGAATTACTTCAATTGATTAATGTTATAAAAGGCGATATGAGTTTAGTGGGGCCAAGACCATTGTTGACTCAATACTTAACTCGCTACACACCAGAACAAACTCGTAGACACAATGTGAGGCCAGGTATTACTGGATGGGCTCAAGTAAACGGTCGCAATGCTCTAAGTTGGGAGGAGAAATTTAAACTAGATGTAGAATATGTCGAAAAGGTTTCATTCTCATTAGATTTAAAAATATTATGGATGACGTTTTTGAATGTTGTTCAGCGGAAAGGAATTAGTGCTGACGGTCACGCTACTATGGAGGAGTTTAAAGGAGAATTTAATAAATAATCGAAATGGTAAAGAGATATAATTTTTGGGATATATTTAGCAAAAATCAAAATGGAACACTTACACCTAAAAAAGTGATAAATGTAAATGGGATAGTATTTGGACAAGGTATATCTTTTTCAAATGGAGTGGCTTTTGGCGGTATTAATTTTTTTCAATATCAAAATCAAGATATTGCTGCAGAAGAATTAGATGGAGTACTAATTATTAAAGGATTTTATAATTAATTTATATGTCAATTGAAAACTCAGACTATACACCTATTTCCCCTGCCCCAAATAACAATGAACTGAGACTTGTTAATATTGAAGAGTTCGAGGCACACAAGAAAGAGTTTAATAAACAAAAAAATTTATTGAGTTGGACTAATGGTTTTATGGTCACGATTTTAATTGTGGTTTTAATGTCATTTGTAACATTTTTATTAGATTCTTGGAAATTTCATTCAGAAAAAATAGAAGAGTATAATCATTTAATTAAATCCTTCAATCACCAAAAAGATAGTCTAATGTATAATAATTTGGAAATAAGAATTTTAAATCTTGAGAATAAAAAAAGATAAATTTCAAAATTCATCATTAAGTATTCTATAAGTAATAAAATAATCGTCCAACTAGTCCCCTTAATCCAATTTCAGCAATTTTTAAATATTCAGCACTAGGGAGGAAATCACTAATGGTCATTTCTGCATTCCTTTCAGATTTACAATCTACTTTACTAGGAATTACAATAAATCCTTGTTTCTCAAAGAGCTTCTTTGCTCTATACATATGTTAAGCTGATGTAACAAGTATGATTCTTTTACTTGGGCTTATTAGTTCCTATACAGCCACTGCTTCGTCTGCAGTATTCTCCACATCTTTTATTACAAAAATATTAATAGATGGTATGCCATTTGAAGTTCCGTTTTCCTTTAACACATCCCCCTCTGTTTTCTTTGCCTTATTCCAGCGCATTTTGCATCCTGTAAACACTAGCTTTTGAGCCTTACCTGCTTTAAATAAAGCGATTCCTCCTAAAAATCTATCTTGGCTCGCCATTATTCTATGTAGGTTGAATCTCCCACTTCATTTATTTCCAACATTCAACTTAGCACTACAATTACATCTGCATTATCTATAGCGCTTATTGGCGCTCTGTATTCACTATCTTCTAATAGACTAAAGAAGTTATTAGAAAATATGGGGATAGATATAATTAAATTATAACTTGACTATATAAGGATTACTTAAAGTCAATTAAATAAATTTAGTAAATCGATTTATTAATATGTTTATTTGAATTGATAGAAAATTATCCAGGCATGAGCCAGTCTTTAACAGCTGCAAATGAAGCAGGTAATTGAACCGATTTTTTTTCTTTACTAAACAAAGGTTTTACTTGATCTGGTATATTTAGTGCATGACCAATTGACGCTTCAACGATTTCAGGAAACTTAACTGGATGAGCCGTTTCTAAAATAAACCCAGCCTCTAACGGGTGTGTCAATAAATAATTTTGAAGGGCTTTATAAGCAACGGCTCCATGCGGGTCTAAAATGTATCCTGTTTGCGCATACACTTCTTGAATTGTTTTTGCAGTGGTAGCATCAGAAATTGTATCACCAGAAACAACTTGTTGTATTCCTTCCAATGAATGTGTAAAGAGTTCCATGATTCTAACAAAATTGCTTGGATCACCTACGTCCATTGCATTAGAAATTGTTGGTTTTGCTTTTACAGATGCATAGTTTCCCGTTGAAAGGTATTGAGGGACTACATCGTTGATATTACATGCGGCAATAAAATGACCAATTGGTAAACCGGTTTTTTTAGCCAGTAATCCAGCGCAAATGTTTCCAAAATTACCGCTAGGAACCGATATAACGGGTGGCTTAGCACTATTTGTAGTTTTGAGCCACTCCTGATAGGCAATAAAATAATAGAGTTGCTGTGGAAGCCATCTAGCTACGTTAATAGAATTAGCAGAAGTTAAAAATAATTTTTGCTGTAAATCTTGATCCATAAAAGCAGCTTTTACGACCGCTTGGCAATCATCAAAACTACCCTCTATTTCAAGCGCTGTAATGTTGTTTCCACAAGTAGTAAGTTGCAACTCTTGCACTGGACTTACTTTACCAGAAGGATATAAAATAACAACTTCTACGCCAGGCACACCTAAAAAACCACTAGCAACAGCGCCACCCGTATCACCAGAAGTAGCAACTAGCACGGTAATTTTTGAATCCAAGCTTTTAGAAAAATAACCCAAACATCTACTCATAAAACGCGCCCCTACATCTTTAAAAGCTAGCGTAGGTCCATGAAATAATTCTAAAGAAGCAATATTGGTTTGAACAGGTACCAGGGGAATATCAAAATCAAGTGTTTCATGTACAATCGTTTGCAAGACACTGTCCGGAATTGTATCACCTACATATGGCTTCATAACTTCAAAAGCCATTTCATTTTTTGAAATACGCGAAAGGCTTTGTATAAATTCAGATGATAAAACAGGTAGCTTTTTAGGAAAATACAAACCTTTATCAGGAGCTTGACCCAGTATGGTAGCCGTTTTAAAATCAACGGCAGGGGCATTTTTTGCTAAACTAAAATACTGCATATTAAAATGATAAAGAATCTACTTCTTTGATTCCAGTGTTATTAATATTGGTTACATAAGTATGGTGTGAAAGAGATAAGCTTTCACAAACTTTTTTCATGGCTTGTTCAACGGCATGCGCTGTTGCTTCAGATTCACTGAGCATAAAAATAGAAGGTCCCGACCCTGAAATACCTCCACCTAGTGCACCCGCAGCAAGGCTTTCAGACTTAATAGCATCAAATCCAGGAATCAAAATACTACGTACCGGCTCTACCAAAACATCTTCTAATGATCTACCAATTAATGCATAATCTTTTTGTAAAAGTCCAGCTACAAGACCCGCAACATTTCCAAATTGTTTGATGGCATCTTTTAAATATATCTGCTGCTTTAAAATACTTCTAGCATCGGATGTACGCACTTCAATTTGAGGGTGTACAATGGTTACATACAAATCCGGTGGCGTAAGTGCAATAATATCTAAGGGAAAAATTGAACGAATCAGTGTAACGCCTCCATAAATACATGGTGCGATATTATCGGCATGTTTTACGCCCGATGCTAATTTTTCACCATTCATCGCAAAGCGAACAAGGTCTACTTTATCAAAACGGTTATCTAATAAAATATTAGCTACAACAACGGCACCAGCAGCACTAGCTGCGCTAGAGCCTACACCGCTACCCGGCTTTATATTTTTTTTAATGGTAAGTTCTATTCCAATGCCAGGCTCACATTCTTCTAGCATGGCCAAGAGTGCTGCTCCCGCAACGTTTTGCTGCGGATTGGTAGGTAAGTTGTAATGATCGGCATTAACAATGGTAACACCAGGTGTTGATGTAAACCTAGCTTGCATTTCATCATATGGTGCAGATACAGCAAAACCAAGTACATCAAAACCACATACCATATTGGCTACGGTGGCAGGCGAATGAACACGAACTATTTTATCTAAATTCATAATTAATTTATTTACACCCTTGCAGTTCTAATGAGATCAGCAAATACACCTGAAGCGGTTACCTCTGCGCCAGCGCCAGCGCCCTTTACAACAAGAGGTTGCTCGGGATAACGTACCGAATAAAATAAAACCAAATTATCCTTGCCGTATAAATGATAAAAATCTGAAGTAGGTGCTATATGTTGCAGTCCAACTTTGGCTTTTCCATTTTCATAAGAAGCTACAAATTTTAATTTGCAATTAACCGCAGCTGCTGCATCATACAGGTTTTTAAAATGCTGCTCTTGTACCAGCATTTCATTATAAAAGTCTTCTACTGAACCATCAAAACAAGACATTGGTAAAAAATATTCATTGGCAATGTCATCCATCTCTATCACTTTACCAGACTCTCTAGCTAGGATCATAATTTTACGCATCACGTCAGTCCCACCTAAATCTAAGCGTGGATCCGGCTCTGTGTAACCTTCTATTTGGGCCTGCCTTACCACATCAGCAAAAGGTTTTGTGCCGTCATAATTATTAAATACAAAATTTAACGTGCCTGATAATACAGCCTCAATTTTAGTAATTTGATCACCACTGCGTAACAAATCATTGAGGGTACCAATCACTGGTAAACCCGCTCCTACATTGGTTTCAAACAAAAATGAAGTGTTGTATAATCTGGCTAAATTTTTAAGATGTACATAGCTTGCATAATCTGAAGAACATGCAATTTTATTGCAGGCTACAACAGCAATACTTTTTTCTAGTAAACTTGCATACACCATTGCAACATCTTTATTTGCTGTTACGTCAACAAAAACACTATTACGTAGGTTTTTTTCACGTATTGCTTGCACATACGCATCTAATCCATGAAGCGGCGCTTTTGATAAACTATCTTTCCAATTCGAAAGATCAATACCTTCTTCTTGAATTAAAAACTGTTTACTATTGGCAAGGCCTACAATATTAATTTGTAACCTTAAATTATCTTGTAAATAATTAAACTGTTGTGCAATTTGAGCAACCAATTTACCACCTACATTACCAACACCTGCTATAAATACATTTAATTGCTTGTAAGTAGTTTCAAAAAATGTTTCGTGTAATACGTTAACTGCTTTTTTGACATCTCGCTCACTTAAAACAGCTGTAATATTTTTTTCGGAAGAACCTTGTGCAATAGCCCTTACATTAATGCCATTTCTTCCAAGTGTACCAAACATTTTACCACTTACACCAGGGTGGCTTTTCATGTTTTCGCCCACTACTGCTACCACCGAAAGTCCAGTTTCAACAGCTAATGGATCTAAATAACCATTTAATATTTCTGTAGCAAAAGTTGCGTCGATAAGTGACTTTGCCACAAATGCATCCGCTTCTTTTACGCCCACACAAATAGAATGTTCCGACGAACTTTGTGTTATCAATATCACATTAATTTGAGCCGTTGCAAGTGTTTCAAATAAACGCTTTGAAAAACCTGGAATACCAACCATACCATTGCCTTCTAAACTCAAAAGTGCAATTTGACGAATACTAGAAATGCCACGTATAAAATCTGAAGAAGGGGCCGATACATTTTCAATTAAAGTACCCGCAGCTGTTTGCTCAAAAGTATTTTTAATACGTACAGGAATACCTGCTTGCATAACCGGCAATATGGTTGGCGGATAAATAATTTTTGCACCAAAGTGCGAAAGCTCCATCGCTTCTTGATACGATATATGCTCAATTGGTTTTGCATGGCTCACGATGCGCGGATCAGCAGTCATCATGCCAGAAACATCTGTCCAAATTTCTAATGCAGATGCTTTAACAGCCGCTGCAAAAAGTGCAGCGGTATAATCAGAACCACCTCTACCAAGTGTTGTTGTTTGACCAAGCTCGTTGGCAGCAATAAATCCTGGAACAATAAATAGTTTTGTATTTGTATCCGATACTGCAGCGCTGCAATGCTGATAGGTAGTTGCAAAGTTTACGGCTGCATTGGTAAAATTAGAATTGGTGATAATAATTTGTTTTGGATCTAAAGGCTTTGACGCAAGAGGTAAAAAAGAAAATTTAGCGGCTACGAGTAACGAAGACAATACTTCTCCATAACTAACAAGTGTATCCTGTGTTCTTGTAGATATTTCATTAAGCAAGTAAATTCCATCTAGCAATGCTTCCAGCTCATTAAATTTTTGCTTTACTACACTAAGTGTTGAACTCTGTTCATGGATAGGCAGTAATTTACGCGCCGTATCTAAATGATAGGTTTCTAATTCTTTTAAAAGAATCTTGTACGCTTCATTATGCGTTGCTGCTTTCGTACCAATTTCTATTAGTTTGTCTGTAACGCCTGTCATCGCAGAAATTACAACCACCAAACGGTCTTGCGAAAGCTTTTCTGAAACTATGGATACCACCAACTCTATTGCAGCAACATCTGCTACCGAACTACCACCAAATTTTAAAACTTGCATATATAGATTTTAAGAAAATAAAAATAACATGCTGCTTTTATTAAAAACAGCTTGTAAAGCCCAAGATTTTATATAGCAAATTTTACCCCTTACAGGGTAATCGTAGTTGTGATAATAATAGCAATTACAGACACAATAGACAAAGCTTTTGTGAACGCTGTAGAGATAATATGTAATTGCTTTAGTTGCACTAGATGTACAAGATACTAAAATTATTAAATCAAATACCCAAACACGTTATCATTTTTATTGAACTCTGTTTAGTTGATACTAAACTACTTCATTTTACTAACTAACGTTTTGTAGTTTTATATGGTTTCTAACTTTTAGTAGTGAAAAAAGTGAAAATTGTTTGTTAAGGAATAAGATTACTGATAATGATATAACGTTACGGAAAATTGCCCCAATTTATTAGAGGTAAAGACTTTAAAGATGACATTCCTTAGAGTTTTAATGCGAAAGGAAATTATTGTAAGCAGATATGTTACTATGTAAGAGTTTTTAAGGTATAATTTATCCTTTAATTATGTAATAAGTTCTACCTATAATTTCTCTGATTCCAATTTCCACTAATTCTAAATTTATAGCACTTGGCAGAAAATCCATAAAAGTAGTTTTACTATTTCCAACAGTTTTATAATCTACTTTATAAGGAATTATATTAAATCCTTGTTTCTCAAAGAGTCTTTTTGCTCTATACATATGATAAGCCGATGTTACAACTATAATCCTTTTATTTGGGCTTATTAGTTCTTTTCAGCCACTGCCTCGCCTGCAGTATTCTCCACTTTATTCGTTACAAATATCTTTTTAGAAGGTATTCCATTTGGGATAGCTTATTCCTTTAATACTTCACCCTCTGTTTTCTGTGCATTATCCCATGGCATTTTGCCCCCTGTAAATACCAGCTTTTGAGCCTTACTTGCTTTAAATACAGCAATTCCTTCAAAAAACCTATCTGGGCCTCCCCATTCTACATAGGTTGAATCTCCCACTTCATTTATTCCCAACATTCCACTTAGTACTACAATTGCATGTGCACTGTCAATTGTGCTAATGGGCTTTCTGTATTCACTACCTTCAACTAGTTTAAAGAAGTTGTTTGAGAATATAGGAGTTGATATTATATATAGTATCCCTATTGCTATATAGATAAGCTTTTTCTTATTCTTGATTAATCCTAAGAGTATTACTATTATGACTAGCATGATAGGAAGTACGAAAATGGGTAGTATTTTGTGTAGGTAGATCATAGATATTTTACATTGTCTAGCGTCATAAATTTAACTATTTTTGCTTCAACCCCCTGCATCACACCAAACACCTATGCAAAAACTAGTTAAAACCTTCATTTTTAGTGTATTAGTAGGGGTTATTGGGCTAGGCTGTACCAAAAAGTTAACTGAAACCTACGTAGTGTATGACAACACCTTCGAAAAGGACGGCCAATCTACAGTTACCGTATTTGATTACACCGGCATTTTATACAACACCAGTAAAATATTTACGTTTAACAATTCTAAAGTGCTAGGCCCTTTTAACAACGGGGGTGTGCAAATAGACGTTAAAAGCATACCAGAACACAACGTTTTAGAAGTAGCTTACGATTTATACATTCATGACAACTGGGAGGGTAACAAACCAACCACCACAGGTGTGCCAGATTTATTTGTGGTTAGATACGATGGCAACCCCAAATTTATGACTACTTTTTCCAACAATCCAGCATACAAACAGTCATACCCCGAATGGTTTCCGGCGGGTAACAATCCAACAAAAGCAAACGCCCTTAATATAAATTTACCTGGTCGTTGCGTGCAAGTATCTAACACCAGTGGCACATCATATTACCGCATGGTAGAAAGTTTTGCGCATACCAACGCCACATTTCAGGTAAACCTTAGTGATGCCTTGCAGCCACGTGGATCAGAATGTGAAAAAAGTTGGTCTATAGACAACGTAGTAGTTACTGCATATAAATACAAGTAATCATGCAGCTGATACAGCGGTTACGTTCCCACTCATTTTTTGGTGTTCTGGTTAATTTTTTTAACCTGTCTGTTTTTCAGGGCGCAGGAATAGTACTGCAGTTTTTAGCCATCCCACTCATTACCCATAAATACGGAATTGCTGTTTTTGGACAAACAGTGCTTGCCTCTAGTTTTGCAGTTTTTATGGGGGGCATTACCAATTACGGTACCCACCAAACAGCCATCAAAGAAGTGGCTACAGCAAAAGACAATCTCCCATTTTTATCGGCTCTTTTTTACAAAGTTTTATTTTTTAGATCCTACGCTTTTTTACTAACCATTCCGGCGGTACTACTCATGTGGGTGTTGTATCCATCCATAGGATTATGGTTATGGCTCAGTACCCTGCCGCTAATACTAGCAGAAGTTTTTAACCCCTTATATTTTTTAATTGGCGTACAAAAAATTGCCTTTATAAGTTGGGGCAATTTAGTCGTAAAACTACTAAGCTTAGTAGCGTTATTTTTTATTCCGCTCAATACAAATATTGCGGCTTCCATTAATTTAATAATGGGCCTACCGGTACTGTTGTATTACATTGTTTTAACTGTCGTAATTACTAAAAACCAAAAATTAGTTTTTACAAAACCAAGTAAAAAAAGTTTGGTGCAATTAGCCAAACAAAATTTTTACATCATGTTTAATGGGGTAGCGGTTGCACTTCAGCAGTCTATCTTTTTATTTACACTGGCTGGTTTTGTTTCGGCACAAACACTGGGGGCCTATGGCTTGGTAGATAAATTAGTAGGAGCGGTAAGGCAATTGGTGTCTTCATTTTCCAATGCACTCTACCCAAGGGCCGCCATATTGTACAATCAAAATACAACGGATTGGACTCGTTTTAAAGCACAAGTAAACAAAGGCTACAGCGTAGTATTTGGCATAATGGGCGTAGTTGTTTTAATAGGGGCACCTCAAATAGTATGGCTTTTAACTGGTCAAAGCATAAATAGCGATCAAGCCCTTAATACCATTTATTTTATGCGCCTATTTGCGCTGGCGCCACTGGTAATTGCCTTAAACGCCAACAATGTATTAACACTTCTATTGCAAAATAAATATGCAGCCCTTTTTTATATTTCGATATTAATTTTGGTGGCTACAGCATTATTATCTGTTTGTATTATTTTTACGGGTAATACAGCACTAGTAGGTTGGTATCCGCTATTTATAGAAACCATTTGCCTCTGCATTTACACTTATTTTATAAGAACGAAACAGTTAAAATAAAATCAATTGGAAAAAAAAGTTGCCATCATTTTATTAAACTGGAATAGTTATGAGCATACAGCTAACTGTATAGAATCATTAAGTGCAGTAAGGCCTGCTAATTTTGACATACTAGTGGTAGACAACGGCTCTACCGATGGTTCGGGTACTGCACTTCAAAATAAATTTAACCATATCATTTACCTCCCTAACGCCACCAACGAAGGTTTTGCAGGGGGTAATAATCGTGGTTTTGCCTATGCCATAGAGCATGATTATGCCTACAGCCTCATGCTCAATAACGACGTTTTTGTAGAGCCCAACTTTTTAGACCTATTGGTAACTTATTTAGAAGCCCATCCAGAAGTTGGCGCCATTCAACCCAAAATATTTTTTAACAGCAACAGGCAAAAAGTATGGAATGGCGGATCCTACTTTTTAAGCTGGTTGGGCTGGACCTATTCTAAAAACTATATGCGAACTGCCGGTCCTGCACAAAGTAAGTTTGCCCAGGTAGACTGGATAACTGGTTGCGCCCTGTTGGTTCGAACCAGTATTGTCAAGCAAATAGGGTCGTTAAACGACCATTTTTTTATTTATTACGAAGATGTAGACTTTTCCTTTAGAATACGGGCGGCGGGCTATAAGCTTATGTTTCACCCAAATTCGGTGATTTACCACATTGCCGGCATGGCCAATAAGGCCAAAGTAAAGGGTAAAGAGGGCTATGCCAACCCCTACGTCCACTACCTCAACTTCCGAAACCATATATGGGTGCTGCGGGCCTACACCAAATGGTACCAGTGGCCTACCACTTTTATCACCCTAATTGCCTACAGTTTGGCGATAATGCTTTATTTTGTGGCCAGATGGAGATGGACCAAATT
>JBIIBC010000077.1:0-3576 GCA_044239605.1 Bacteroidia bacterium
AAAAACTCAGGGTTGGATACCACGTCTACTTCTACTTTGGAAAATTGGTTGAATACTCCCTTTACTTTATCGGCGGTTCCAACGGGTACAGTTGATTTGGTGACTATTACTTTATAATCTGAAATAATTTGGGCAATGTCTTTGGCGGCTCCGAGTACATAGCTCAAATCGGCGGCTCCATCTTCGCCCGGAGGCGTTGGAAGAGCTAGAAAAATGATTTGAGCTTCAGTTATAGCATGTAACAATTGGGTAGTGAATTTGAGTCGACCTTGTTCGATGTTTCGGTGAAAGAGTACTTCTAGTCCAGGTTCGTATATGGGCACATGGCCCGACTTCATTTGGGCTATTTTTTCTGCATTAATATCTACGCAGACTACATTATTACCTGTCTCAGCAAGACAAGTGCCTGTTACCAAACCCACATATCCTGTACCTACTACTACGACATTCTTCATAAGATTAAATTTTATTGCACACTAAACTGCACACAATTAACTTTATTTTTTTATTTCTTGTTAAACTGAAAATAAAACAATTTAACAGTATAAAATAATATTTATTGATATACAGATATCAATAAATATTATTTGACCGAATTAACCACACTAAAACATTTCAACCACTATCCCGCCAAAAACAATTTACACGAAACCAACATGCTATATTAAATAAGAATTTAGCGAAATATACTTATAATCATTTAGAAATAATTGCAATAACTACTTAAACTTTTCTTATATAATTTTACACACTCTAAAATTACACAAGAAACCGCATATCAATTAAGCTAGTTACTAAAATTTTAATAAAATTCTAGTTTCAAGAATTAAGTGAACTGTTTATTTGTTTAACTGCATTTTCAACAGTAAATTTTTTTTCGAATAAAGATAGACAACGTTTAGAAATATATTTATCGTTTTCAATTTGCTGTATCAACTTTTCTGTCTTTTCAATCAATTCCATAACACAATTACTCTCAGAAACTTGGCCAATATTTTCAGATCTAATCATATCTGAAAGGTCATTACCTGAATTTATACACGCAAGGACTGGAAGTCCATGTTGCATATAACTTATAAATTTACCTGGAATATTGTGTGATTTATGGCGTGAGTCAAGTGAAACTATTCCAGCTATACATTGATAATATAAAGCTCCAATTTCATCAGGATCAACTTCATCATAAAAAAGAATATTATCTATATTTTTGTCATTAGCATTCTTTTTTAATCGATTAAATTCACTGCCTCTACCTATAAATAAAAAACCTAAATCTTTTCGATTATTTAAATGGTATGCTAATTCTATAAAAATATTTAAACCTTGAGCTATACCAATATTCCCTGAATAAATGAACACTTTACGATTTGCGAATTTTGTTTGATTTAGTTTAATATGACTTTGTGAAAATATTCTTGGGCCAAGCCAATTATGAAGAACTTCAACTTTTTGACGAGAGTGACTGTTGGAACCATTAAAATAAACTAGATTCCCTTTAGATTGTACACCAATATAATCAGCAACAGAATATTGATATTTAGCTACTAGATTAAATATTAAATTAATAATACTATATCTACGAATCAATCCCATATCAACCGCCCAATTAGGGAAAATATCACGAATAATAAGATAACTTTTGACTTTATTTTTTTTCTTCAAAATATTAGCCAAGGGAGATAGAAAAATAGAAGGAGAATACCATAAAATAGCATCCAATTTCTGAAAGTCAAAACCACTTTTTTGTAAGTTTCGATACATAAAGTAAGGAGTAATAAACTCATTTATTGTTCGAAGCAAATAATTCAAATCCTTTGATTTGGGAGATTTAAGACGAATTTGAAGGTAACAAAACTGTTATTAAATGACCTTGATTTACATATTCACGACACAAGTCTCGAATTTGTACTGCCCCGGAAGATTTAATTGGGGGAAATGTATCTGCAATTAAAACTATTCGCATAATTAACACCAAGTTCTTTTTAAAATCATGCTGTTTGTAGTCTATGAGCGTTAATCATTAATTCTTTTTTATTGTACTCTCCAAAATGAAATTTAATATTATCAAAACAAGCATAGTTAAGATTAACGAGAAAAAATCATTGAATTTGGGCATTAAAATATTAAATATAATCAATAACATATTTACAAATAAAAGTATAAAAACGACTGATGTATGGGATAATTTATGATTTAATAGCCTATGATGAATGTGATTTGTATCAGCTGTAAAAGGTGATTTCTTTTTTAAGATCCTCAGAAAAAACACTCTTAAAGTATCATAAAGAGGGATTGCTAAAATAGAGAATAGAAAAGAAAACCTCGGAATAGATAAACCTTGAAAGTTTGTTTGATTTAAATATGTGACTGACATAAAGTACATTATTGCCCCTATTAAATAGGAACCGCTAGATCCCATAAAAATCAAAGCATTGCCGAAATTGAAATATAGAAAACTTAATGTTGTTCCAATAATTGAAATAGTCAAAGCTAAAAGAAAATAGTTTGAATTTACATAAAAAATGAATGAAAAACAAAGACAAGAAAATATAGTTAATGAACCTAATAAACAATTTATACCATCTATTAAATTATATGCATTTGTGATCATTACAAAAAAAAGTAAACTAATTAATAAACTTAAAGGATAACTAATTGTCGAATAACCAATTAAAGAAAGATCTTGAATTCTTATATCTCCAAGTAAAATCAATATTACGCCTGAAAAAAATTGTCCATAAAATCTTTTGCTAGATGACAAACCAACTAAATCATCTTTCAATCCTAATAAAAACATTATCACGCTTGCTGCAAGCAATTTACTAATTGGTTCATGATTAGAAAATCTGTTGCTGAAAATTAACATGCAAAAAAGAATTGTAAAGAAGAATGCAACTCCAGCAATATTAGGAATAGGTGTTTTATGTATCTTACGTTCAACATTTGGATTATCAAATACACTTTTCGCAATACTTAATTTAATCAATATTTTTAAAAATTCATTTGAAAACAAATATGAAATAAAAAATATTAAGCAAAAGCTTACAATCTGAGACATATACTAAAATTGAAATGTATCTAAAGAACTAATTTTTTATATATACTTACAAATATTAAAACAAATACTGTTAAAAAAATAGCTAAAAATCCGCCAACTATTAAAGACTTTAATTTGCCTACTTTTTCTTTTTTTAACGGGAGTATTGGCCTATCAATTACCTGAATAAGTGGCGTTTCTTTACGTAGGCTTACTTTAGCCATTTCTAAATTGGTTACCAACTGTGTAAGTATGGCTGTGTTTGCCTGAACATCTACTTGACGGCGCGTACCTGGTGTTTTACGCACCATCATAGCTGGGTTTAACCCAAAAGTATTATCAGTGGCAGCGGCAACACCTGTTATAGCAACATTAAGCTCGGCTCTAATACTATCTGTTTGGTGTTGGAGTATTTCCATGTTTTGTCTAGCCTTTTTACTTTTAATTTCTATGTAGTAACTAGACACTTCTTGTGCAATACTTTCTGTAAAGGCCTTACTAAAAAGCTCGTTTGTACTTTTAACTTCTATATTAATAAT
>JBIIBC010000074.1:0-4541 GCA_044239605.1 Bacteroidia bacterium
AACTTAGTGTTCATTTCATATTTAACAAACACAAATATTAAACAAAAGCCGACTTATCAAATGAATGAAAGTCGGCTTCTGTAAATGTTTTATAAGAAAATGTAGGTATCAAATTTGTTTGAATTTGATACCTATTACTTTTTGTTTTCTATATCAGGCTTTTCTATTTTACTGTTTTTATTACAACCTTTGGTAAATGAACCTAAAGTGAGGCCCCCAAGTAATAGAATTAATAATTTCGTTTTCATATTTAAAATTTGTTTGTTAAACGATTCAAAGGAAGTAATAGTTACACAAATA
Organism: Bacteroidia bacterium; assembly: GCA_044239605.1. Lineage (GTDB taxonomy): Bacteria > Bacteroidota > Bacteroidia > UKL13-3 > UKL13-3 > JAAFJM01. Next base: position 301 of record JBIIBC010000074.1, read on the forward strand.
AAGTACTTTTATTTGACCAAGTGAATTTATTGAGTGTTGAACTTTATTTTTTAGGTTTTGAAAGGATTTTTTCAATAAAAATTTTAATTTGTTTTTAAATATTGGCCAAAAGTGCAAAATAAAACAATAATAGGGTAAAATAGAGGTAAATATTTTTTTTGGAAACTTGTTGGCTTATTTAATATTAAGTAACTTTGATTAAATTAAATTACTGATAATGTTAATAGCAATAATAGAGGATAATAGCAGTATAAGAAATAATCTTGTTCAATTATTTGAACTATATGATTACAAAACCATAACAAGTGAAAATGGACAAGATGGACTTAATTTAATAAGAAAATATAAGCCCAATTTGGTGATAACTGATATCATGATGCCCATGATGGATGGTATAAAAATGGTGGAACAGTTAAGAGAGGATAAGAAGTACAACCATATTCCTGTTATTTTCCTTACTGCAAAAAATGCGGAAGAAGACAGAATTAAAGGTTTAGAAACAGGTGCTATTGACTTTATTTCAAAACCCTTTGCTACCAAAGAATTGGTTCAAAAAGTAAAAAATTTAATTGAATTAGGCCAAACTCAAATTGTAAATGCATTATCCAAACCCGATGAGGAAGAATTTGAATCAAGTGCTCATAAGTTTTTAGAAAAACTTAGAAGTATTATTGACGAAAACTTATCTTCACGCTCGTTAGATGTATACCTTATTAGTAAAGAATTAAACTACAGTACTTCGGCCATTCACAAGAAAATAAAAATAATTACCAATAAGTCTACCAATCAATTTGTAAGAGAATATAGGTTAGAAAAGGCGCAACAAATGATTAAATCCAATCATGCTAGCATTTCTGAAATTGCTTTCAGCACCGGATTTGCAAGTGTGTCTTATTTTTCAAAATCGTATAAATCGTATTTTGGGTATAATCCAACTCAATCAAATTAAAGTTATTAAATTGCTATAGGTAATGTTATAATTAATGACGTTCCCTTATTGATTTTACTTTCTATCTTTACACTTCCTTTATTCATTTCCACAAACAGTTTGATAATGGACATTCCTAGGCCAGTTCCTGGAATGTTATCAACGTTGGTAGACCTAAAAAATGATTCAAATACCAATGGAAGTTCTGCTTCGGGAATTCCAATTCCATTATCTTTAATAGTAATTACTGAATGGTTATTTACCTTTTCAATGGATATATCTATTGGCTTTTCATTTGGTGAATATTTTATGGCATTACTAATGGCGTTTTGTAATACTTGTTTCATTAACTTAATGTCAATATTTACCATTATTGTTTTATCAAGGTTAATATTTATTTTTCTCCTGTCGGTAATTTTTTTAGCATCTATGGTTAAATATTCACCAACAAAATCAGCTAAATTCAAAGTTTGTGGATTAAAAGGAATTCTGTTGGCCTCTACTTTTCCCATTGTTAATATATCTGACATAAGCTCGGCTATTCTATCAATATCAAGTGTTATATCATCAAGCTTTTCGGTAACTTTATTATATATTTTGGGGGAAATAGCATTTGGGTCCTTGTCAATAAAAAGTTTAATTAATTCAGCGCTTGAACGAATGGTAGCCAAAGGTGTTCTAAACTCGTGAGAGGCCATGCTTACAAAACGAGATTTTAATTCACTCAATTCTTTTTCTTTTGCAAGTGCTTTGGTAAGTTCTATTTCGGCTTTTACTCTAGGTGTAACATCGCGGGTAGAGGCTTGTAATAAACCTAATTCATTGCTGCTATTTAATTTAGTTACTATACTTTCAAACCATCTATAACCACCCTTGAAGATTTTAGATCTAAAAAGTATATTGTTTTCTTGATTTGGTTTTATTTCATTTAACAAAAAATTAGAAACCTCTTCTTTGTCATGTTTATGAACAGTATTAAGTAAATTACTTCCTATTATTTCTTTTTCACTAAAACCGGATAATTTTACGCCAGAAGGCGACATGTATGAAATATTACCATGAACGTCTAATATGGTAATTATATCTTGTATATTCTCTGAAATTAAACGGTATTTTTCTTCACTTATTTTTAAGTTCTGTTCGGCAATTATTAGTGAGGTTATATCCGACATAATACCATCAATTCTATTGGGTTTGCCAAATTCGTCAAAACCTACCTTGGCTTTGTCTCTAACCCATTTACATTCTTCACAGTTCTTTACTTTAATTTTATAAATAAGTTCGTGTTCTTTAACAAGTCCATTTTTTAAATCATGATCAGCTTGTTTATATAGGTCTACATATTCCTCACAAATAAAATCAATCCACTTGTAGTTGTTATTATAAAAATCTGCTTCGGAAATGCCTGTCATGGTAGCAGCCGAAGGGCTAATGTACGAAAGTGTGTTGCCTTTTATATCGAACGACCAAATTACATCATCAATAGAGGTAACTACTTTATTTAAAATAGCTCTGTTTTCTTCTAACTCATTTTCCGCTTCTATTAGGCCTGTTATATTTTCGGCCGAACCAATCACTCCAATTGTTTTCCCATTAATATCTTGGTGTAAAGTGGCATGAAAATCGAGCCAAATAATATTTTGGTTGGCATCAATAAAGCGCACCTTGCTATTAATTTTTTCTGTTTTTTTCTGTAATAAATTGTTAAATAAACCAATCAGTACTTCTTTTTCACTTGGATGAGCATAATTGATTATACCGTTTTCTAATGTATCATTTATGTTAAGTCCAGTAATTTCTTCCCAACTTTGGTTTAAAAAGGTACAGTTTCCATCTAAATCAGTAGTAAAAATTATTTCTTTTAAACTTTCTATTAATTCACGATATCTTTTTTCGCTTTCTTTTACCTTTTCATCAAATATCTTTTGTGTATTAATATCCAACACAAACCCTGTCATTTCTAGTGGATTTCCATTTTCATCATGTTTCGATATTTTTCCTACACCCAATACCCAAAGTAAACTTCCGTCTTTTTTCTTTATTCTGTATTCTGCCCTGAAAGTATTTTTAGGGTCGTTTAAAAAATTATTGTTGTGGTTTTCAATACTACTTATTACTATACTAATATCTTCAAAATGGATAATGTCTATCCAATTTTCATAAGAAATTTCAGTTATGTTTCTATCGTTTATCTCAAAAATGGTATTTAGAGTATTGTTAATATTAAATAGCCCCTTTTCAAAATTATAGTTCCACATACCCATATTGGTAACATTCATGGCCAGTTCCAATTGGTCGTTTACTAGTTTTACTTTTTCTAGCTCTTCTTTTGTTTTGGTTATATCGCGGGTTATACATATCAGTCCGCCATCTTCTGTAGTACTTAATGAAATGTTTTGAAATACCTTTCTTCCATTTTTTGTAATTCCCTCTACCTCACCTGTCCAATTTCCACTGCTCATTAGTATTGGGAAATAAGAATTTTCTATTAATTCAATTTCTGCTTGTTCATAAATGGTTTTCCATGATTTATCATACAGTTCATTTGGAGTATAGTCAAAAAGTTCAGCATGCGCCTTGTTCATATAATAAAATTCCCCTTTATTATTGAGCAATGCTATACCTACAGGCGATTTTTCAAGGGCTTGGTGCTGTTTTAAAATGAGTTCTTCTTTTTGTTTTAATTCTGTTACTTCTATACCGTAACCAATTATATATTCAATGGCATCATCATGATTCATTACTGGGTGCATAAACCTTAAATGATGCTTTGTTTCATTGGTTCTAGTCAAAAATTTTTCTTCTATTGATAAGGATTTACCAGTATTGGTAACGGTATCAAAAATTTCCTTACGTTTTAAAGCCAATTCAATGGGTTTGTTACGGTATTTGCAGTATTCAAAATCATCTTTTCCAACTATCCATTTTCTTATTTCAGGGTCGGCTATACCGTTTTTATTTACAAATAAATACTTATGCTCTTTGCTAAATACCACTACATCTGCCGGTAAGTTATTGAATATAGTTTCGAAAAAGGTAATTTGATCTGTAAGTTCTTTTTGTTTAACTGCTAATTTTAATTCAAGTTCATTTCGTTGAATATAAATACCTACATTAAATGCGATGGAGGAAAGTGTAATCAATTCGGCTTCATCCCAAATTCGCTCCGTTTTGCACTCATCAAAACCTATATAGCCCCAAAATATAAAATCAACAAAAATGGGCATTACCATTACACTTTTAATATTTTGAGCTTGGAGCGATTTTTTTAAAACAGGATTTTCAATATCAGCAGTGAGGCTTACCAAGCATT
>JBIIBC010000045.1:0-17148 GCA_044239605.1 Bacteroidia bacterium
TCCTTTTTTATATCCGTAGGTAAATTTTCGTGTAGTATTAGGTATTCAGAAAGTAATGCATTGTATGCCTTAACGTCTTTCTTTTCATATGCCACCTCAAAGTCATTGCCTTTTTGCTCAATAAAGGTATCTATTTTTTCTGATGGAGTAGTTTGTGCAACTATTTGATATGCGCTTATGAATAACGCGAACAGGAGAATAATTTGTTTTTTCATAATATGTCTTTTTTGTTTTACTATCTAATAATAATGTTGCCTGATGTTGATTTTACTGTTATTTTCACATTTCCTTTTCCAAAAGTATAAAGGCCCTCTCCTCTGAAAATCAAGTCTTGCTTTAGGATCTTTAGCTCCCCGGATTTTGTAAATAAATTAAACATGAGTTCGGAAGTAGGATTGGTAATCATACAATAAACATCACCATGAGAACAGGTAATCTCTAATGCTTCTAATACACTAAGATTATTGCCCACTATATCTCCACTAGATACACTTATATCAATTTTTCCCAAAACATTTTTTAATGAAACATCGCCAGAAGAACTACTCAAAATAACATTTCCATTAACTCTTTCCATTTTAATATCTCCACTAGTAGTTTGAATATAGTAATTGTTATTTCCTAGATTATTTATTTCCGAATTTTTAATCGAAACATCACCATAAGAACTGGTCAAATTAATGTTTCCATTTACTCGCTCTGTTTTAATATCTCCACTAGTGGTTTGAATAAGGTAATTGTTGTTACTTAAATTATTTAGTTCTACATCGCTATAACTTGTGTTGATTGATACTCCAATATTTTCTGGAACATTAAACTCCAATTTACTGGTTTCAGAGGTTGAACCAACACCTATAAATATTTGGTTTTTTATTTCTAAATGAACCGTTAAGACAGAATCTTTGAGTTCATAACTCAATTCTGGATTTTTTTTTCTTAGAAAAATACCTTTTGTTTTTAATAAATAATGAAAGTTCATTCTAATATCTGAACGCTTGCTTCCGCGAACAGATAAATCACAATTATCTCCTGTAAAAACTAAAGATTTTACACCATTGAAAAGTGTGTCTACATTTAAGCTATCATTAATAATCTTCCAAAATCTTAAGTTTTTTTCTATCGATGATTGAGGATATGCTTCATTTGAGCTAATGTTGTTATTTAATTTTTCATCATTAGTATTTTTTTCTTCTACCTTATAAGTAGAATCAATCTTCAAATTGGCAGTTTTTGAAACCACCATAGATTGATTTTTAGACCAACTAAACTTTTCTTGAATCGTTTTATTTTTTTTACTTTTTGATGAATCAAAGCTTAACACATTAGCCCTTTCTTTTCTTACAATTGAATTTATAATTTTCGGTTGCTTACTATGTTCTCCTGAAAACAAAATAATTGATCCAACGATAGCTGTTGTTATTATAGCGCTCATAATAATTATTTTTTTTATAATTGGTGTTTTTTTAACTGTTTTTATATTTGCACTTGTGCTATAGGCATTAATCCAAGAGCTTACATCAGAAACGCTAGTGGTAACATTTTCTTCTCTAAGTGTTTTAAACAGCTCATTCAATTTTTCTTCTGATCTCATCTTTTTGTGATTTTTTTAAAGTGAATACATAATTTCAATCAACTGTTTTCGTCCTCTGCTTAATCGTTGTTTAACCGCAGATTCACCCAAGTTTAGAATTAACATTATTTCTTTGATTGAAAAACCTGATATTTCAAAGAGGATAATGCATTCGCGCGTAACATGATCTAATTTGGCTATTTGTTCATATAAATTTTTAATTTCTAATTGTTTTTCTATTTCGGGCACATAAGCGCTTATGTGCTCGTGTTTATTAGTATAATTTTCAACATATTCAGGCCGATTCTTTTTTCGTTGATTTGATAAAATACGCACGGCTGTGCCAAATAAGAAGTGAAGAAACGCTTCTTTCGATTTTATGTTATCAAATTTTTCGTAGGCTACTAAAAGTGTATCATGCATAATATCTTTGAAATGAAACTCGCCATAAGCTCGTGTTTTGCAATAGCGCTCAAATCGTTCATGAACCGGTGTGTATAATTGCATAAATTGTTCTTGTTTAGTTTGTTTCATGTCTAGATTCTAGTAGTAAGTGTAATAACTTTGAAAAAAGTTACATTAGGATTTATAATTTTTAAATAAGAAAATAAATAAGGTATCCATTGTGCTTTGCGATTACGAATTGAATTTTATTGATATGGTTTTCCGTTAGACCTAAAAAAAACAATATCATTGATTTAGCGAAGCGCTCTAAGGATTTATAATGGAATTTAGTTTCTTTTAGTATACATGTTCAATTTTCAAACAACTAATTGAACAGGTAGGTGTACACATATTGTAAGAACAATAAGTTATTACATATTTCAGGGATTTAAGATAAAAGAGGCTGTCTTAAAAGTAATTTTGTCAGGTTTAAAAACCAATAAAAACTCCACTCATCAAATGACCTTTGACGTGTTCAAGCCTAATAAATCAAAAACAAAAGAGCGATTAGATAAAATATTAATTTTATCTAATCGCTCTACTTTTATACTTTTATACTTTTATACTTTTATACTTTTATAAAAGGTTAAACTTTTTCAATGCGCTATGTCTAAAACAAAGCGCCTACTCCTTTTATTAAATTCTTATCTTAAAATAAGTTTGGATACATTTCTGTTTCCTTGTATATCTAAGTACCAAGTCTGATTAGTTGTTCCATTTGATGAAGCCCAAGGTATAAACTTAAGGTACGCCTCACTAATATCAGTTTTCTCTTGTGGGTAAGGAATTGAACTTGAAATATCAATTGCCCAAGGTAAGTTGTTAGCTGTTTTGTAGTAGGATCCTGTTACAGGGTTTGTTCTATCTTCTTCCACTCCAAAAAAACTTACATTCGCTTTTGCAGAAGGAACTTTGTCTACCAAATGAACTTCTTTGCCTCTTACTTGGTTCAAAATAATATATGGGTTAAATAAATTATGACCGAAATTACTGAAGTTAATAGCTCCTCCTGATGGGGCAATGCCATTATCAATAAACTTAACGACAATAGTAGTAGTATCTTTACCAGAATCAGGAGAGCCTTGTTCCACATTTACAAAGCTATAACCACTTTGTACTGATAATAATTTATAAGCATCATCAAATACTACAATGTTTGCATTATCACCTTGCCCAGCTTCAGTTCCATTGCCATTTAATTGCAACCATGAAACTCCATTAGCTTTCGAACCAGCTACACTTGTTATTTTATTTGGATTAATATTGTCTAACTGAAAAGCAAATCCATTACGCAATGAACCACCTATAGCCCTTGTAACAAAACTATATCTTACTTCTACCACTTGGTTTGCAGCATTGGTTATGGTATTGTATTGATAATTTAACACCAAGTCATTGAAATCATAATCTCCTTTACTTGGCCATAAATCTTCAAACATTAAAGTAGCATAAGAAGCTGAAGGGTATCGGTTGTTAAATGCTTTGTTTACATCAGTTGGATATTCATCATCAGCATCAGCAACGCCATCTCCATCAGCATCTGGTTGTAAGCTAGTAGCAGATGTTGTGTATTTTGTTGAAGTAGAATATAGGATATTAGCGCCTGAATAATTGTATTCATAAATGCTAAAGTAGTACAAGGTTCCCGCGGTTAAGTTTGTAATTGTTGCCGATTGTCCATCACTGTTATATACTACATAACCATCTAAAGCATCACCTGAACCATAAGCTGAATTAGCGTTATAGCTTGTATTGGATGTTGGATTTGTTGAAGATGTTGAACCACTTTTAGCAACAATGATACGTTTAGCACCATTTCCTTTGGTGAAGGTAAATGTAATGGCAGTTTGTGAAATTGAAGTAAAAACTGCTGCTGATGAACCTGTTGTTGGGGTTGTTACTTCAACACCTGTGCAAGTTCCTGGGGCTGGTTGAAAACCATTTGTAGCTAAATCATTGTCAGTACCACTCACCAAGAATGGAACGAATGTTACGTTACCTGCAACTTTAGAAGCTACATCAGCGTAGCCGGTTGATCCATACCAGTTACATGTGGCTGAAATTAAATTACCTCCACTTGCCGCTAATATAGCATACCCGCTAGTTGATGGCAATAATTTATTTTCTGTAATAGTTGCATTTGCACCCGATGGAAGTGAACTTAAAGCATTTGTGCTTGTATTAAATGATATAACTGAATTTTTAAAGCCCTCTACAATGTTTGATTGTATTTGAAAGGTTCCAGATAATTCTGTTGCACTTGGACTTGAACTAGTGTTTTGATTTTGTAAATAGATACCACTCATATCAGGTCCAATATTTGTTGATGTAGACGAAGGCGTTCCATTTACACCGATAGCAGTAACTGTATTATTGTTTACTCGGGTAAGACCCATACTACCACTAAGAACTATACCATAAGTTGCTGTAGCCGGCCCACCTGTAAATTGTCCAACAGGAGAGGTTCCAACAGTACCAGAAATTGTTATGGTATTACCTTCAACAATATTGGGTGTACTTATATTATTATTCGTGCCTTGTAAAACAATAGCACCAAAATTTAAATCTAATTTAGCGGCATTTACCAAAATAGTATTATTTCTAATTAAAAGTTTTATATAAGGTCGTGTTGCTCTTGTCCATGAATATATACCCGTTTGGCATCCAGTAATTGTATTGTTTTCAACCACAAAATACTGATTATTTGAATGACTTGTAGGTAATTGAATACCGCCATATCTTGTATCTTTAATATAATTATTTGATATGGTGCCATTTCCAAAACCATCAGCATTGATAGCGTGATAAGTTGATCCCGCAATGTAATTACCTGTAATTGATAATGTGCCGCATTTCCATGCATTTATTGAAGTTCTAAGCGCTCCGCTATTATTTTCAATACGATTGTTTTTAATTATAAAGTTTTCAACTAGTACGCTAGATGGATTACCATTTGTAAAAATTGATTGAACATTTGTATTATTGGCTATCCAATTGTTTTCAATGGTCCAGTTTGAATACATAGTTGTGATATTCGTATTCCCTATTGAATTTCCTCCACCACTGCCAGTTAATTGAAATCCTTTTATTTCAATATTATTTGCACTAAGAAGAAACCCAAATCCACTTGTTGTGCTTATTATTGATTCTGGGTTTCTTGAAGAATTGTAATTCCATGAACCATCATTTGGATTTACATTAGAATTGTTTCCATAAATTTTCAAGGATTTGTTCACAGTAACGGTTCCTGTGTAAGTTCCTGAATTAACGATAATCTCATCACCATTAGATGAGGCAGTAATAGCTGCCTGAATGGTGGAATAACAAGGTGTATTACTACCCCAAGTTCCACCGGTGTTTACATAACGCGTAATAGCATTCGTTTTTGTTAATGCTACTAACATGAACAAAACGATTAAAGAAGCGACTTGCTTTAACTTCTGAAAACTTTTCGTCTTTTGATTTTTTTGGATATTTTTCATTTTTTTTCATTTTTATTTTATAATACTTCAGATTTGGTCTGTTTTAAAGCGCTCAAATTGATGGCTGCTTCCGAAGATTGGTTTTTGAATTTGATTTGACAAATAACGTGACTGATTAATTTAAAATCATTTCCACTTTTCCAAGTTTAGTGTCGAATGTCCTATTTTCACCATCAAACTGAATTGATAATTTCTCATATTGGGAAGGAACTGTCAGTTGTATTGAGTAGTCTTCATTTGCTTTTTGTAATTTTTTAAACAAAATGCTTCCATCGGTAGCAATTACCCTCAATATTGCTACTCTCACATCGTTGCGAACACCTTTAAAACTTACGTTTATTGAGTTTGTGGTATTCCATTTAAAATCTTTAGAAGCTTTTACTTCAGAAGTTGTTTTTGCTGCATTGGCTGCTGGTGCAGGAATCACATCCTTCATACAGCTTGTTAAACCCAAAACTAATGACAATGCAATTGTGATTTTTAAAATTTGATTTTTCATTTGATTTTTTGATTTTGATTTAAAATTTCATAGTTTGTACCAAATACACATAAAAACTGATTTACAGATATTTACATAAAAAAAGCAACAAGGTTAGGTTGAAATTTATTCCAAAACGGGAAATAAATTCCAAGAATGACACTTACTTCTTACCCTTTTTATTTTGATTACTAAGGTGGTAAAATATATTGAATGAAAGGATTGTAGCATTTATATCCTTTGATTTCAAAATCGAGTTTAACCCCCATTCATATCTAAATCCTATGCTTAGTTCTTCTTTGTAGATATGTTGTCGAAAGTCAAAAAACAAGGAAGTAAAATTAGTCGTTTGATTACTTATATCTATGTTACCCGATTTGGTTTTGAGATCGGGATTTGGTAAGAAATTTTGTCCTAGCCCCAAACTTAAATTTGACTTCTTGCCAATGTCAAACATGTGTCCAATATAGAGGGCTAGATTATACGAGGTAAATTCTCCATTTAAGCTAGGACTTATTGTTATATCTCCATAATTACGCCATGAGCCTTGAAGCTCAGAGTAAATAGAAAACTTATTGGATATTTTTCTGCTATAAAATAAACCTCCACCTAGGGCAAAATGTTTAATATCACCATTCAATCCAAAATTATTTGATGAAAAGGTGCCTCCAAAATTGTTTTTTGATGGGGTAATGTCTTGTGCAACTAATGCCGTTATTGTTGCACAAAATAGGACAAGAATTAAAATTGATTTTTTTCATTTTTTTGATTTTAGTAATTATTAATTAAATTAAGCAATATTAGATTTACAATTTCTTTTTTTCATTTTTGATTATATAATGAATATGATATTTTTTGGATATATTTATTCTATAATACAATCCACCCAAGGATAATCCACCTAGGGCAAAATGTTTAATATCACCATTTAATCCAAATTTATTTGTTGATAAAGTAACTCTAAAATTACTTTTTGATGGAGCTATGTCTTGTTGTACTAATGCGGTTATTATTGCACAAAACAGAATAAGAATTAAAACTGATTTTTTCATTTTTTGATTTTTAAGATTTTTGGAAAGTTTAGTTTGTTTCATTTCGGGATTATATTAGTAAGTGTAATAACTTAGAAAAAAGTTACATTAGAATTTATAATTTTTAAATAAGACAATAAATAAGGAATCCATTGTGCTTTGCTAATACGAATTGAATTTTATTTACATGGTTTTCCATTACACCTTAAAAAAAACTATCATTGATTTAGCAGAGCGCTTTAAGGATTTAAAATGAAATGTAGTTTCCTTTAGCCTACGAACTCTTCTTTTATTTATTCAAGTTTATTATTGTTCCCAATTCAAAAAACACACCTGAAAATTTATATGGTAAACTATTTATATTGTCAGTACTTATTTTTGTGTTGTCAATAGTCAAATTAACATCTGAGTCATTGTAACCTTTGCTATTCCATTTTGTTTCTCCGTCTTTCAGTAATCCAGCAAAATTCATTCTGCTTTCGCGTCCAAATGTCATCTGAAATCCGCTATTTGCATAAAAAATAATATTATTAGTTATTTTATAATGCAAACCTATTTTTGGACTAAATGCCCAGCTATTGTCTATTATATGAAATCCAATATCATTATCATAAAGTTCGTTTCCATTAACTGCTAAGTATGCTTTGTTTTTTGCTCCTCCTGAAGTAATGCCAAATCCACCTATAATTCTTGACACATTTGTTCCAAATGAAACACTTAAATCCTTGGAAATAGTAGCAAAATAATCTAAACTTAAATCAAATTGCACACCATAAACTTTACCATTTTTTTCACTATTCGATAAAAATGAGTTTAAGTATGGTTTTACATTGATTGAAGTTCTGAATTTATCAGTGAAAAAGTAACCAATTCCAATGTTTATTGCACTTCCAAAATTACTTTTATCTAACCTATATTTTGCTGAAATGGTATCTAATAAATAATTAGAATTTTGGTTTCCATCAATATATCTAAACCCAATTTGTGAGTTAGTTTGATTTATTGGTATTAAACCATACGCAATTAAAACTTGAAACTTTCCTTTTCGAAACATGTTTTCATTTTGTCCGAATAGAAATTGAGTATTCAAAATCAAACAAATTAATAGTATTTTTTTCATGTGTTTTATTAATATTTATGACTCGCATATAATTTTTTTCGAACAAAAAGGACGATGTAAGCACCGACCTTTTTGTTAATACAAATAGCTTAAAAATTATTTATCATTTTTTTCTATCCAATCTTTAACCTTTCCCATCATTTCAAATACCTGATCATCCTGATCATTTTGATTTACTGCAGTAATAATATAAGTATCAATAGATTTAAGGTAAAATGCTTTGGTATGTATGCCAAATAAATCTCCTGCATGTCCTATAAAATCTGGATTTTCGGCCATGATTAAGCCTAAGCCATATGTTTCACTTGGTAAACCTGTGTAAGCTGATGGAACTCCATTATTTTTCATCAGTTGAAGACTTTGATTGGAAACAATTTTGCCTTGCATTAATGCCTGTAAGAAAGTTTGTAAATCCTCTTGTGAACTTATTAAATCGCCTGTGCCGATAGCCCAATTACAGTTAAAAAGGGCAAAGTTATTTTGTTCTGTAGCTGGAGGAGTTGTTGTAAAGTAAGGAGTTAAAAAAGGTTTTATCATAAACTCATCATTAGAAAAATAAGAATTATTCATTTTAAGCGGATCCAAAATACGTTCCTTTACAAAGGTTCTATATGGTTTGCCAGATACTTTTTCTATTATTAAACTTAGTAAACTATAACCTGTATTGCTGTATTTCCAAGTACCCATATCACCCGCTGGCGAGTTTTGTAATCCAATATCAATAACTTGCTCTCGGGTAGGTGCTGCACTAGTGTTAGGAAATAAACTTAAAAATTCAGTTGTGCCAGTATATTCGCCTAAGGAAGATGTGTGATTTAGTAAATTTCTTACCTTAATACTGTTTGCATTGCTAATACGGCTGCTTATTTTAGCCATCATACTTGTGTCTAAATGTTTACCAATATTATCATCTAGGCTGATTTTATTTTCTTCAACTAGTAACATAATAGATGCAGCTGTGAACATTTTGGTTACGCTAGCTACTCTCCATCTATGAGCAGTACTTGCAATTTCATTTGAGCCAATATTAGCTTTACCTAGAGCACCTGACCATTTCCAGTTTTTAGAAGGTCGTGCAACAGATAACATGATGGCTGGAGCTAAAGAAGCAGATTTGGCTTCTGTCAAAATTTTTAGAAGTTCTTGCTCTCGTTTTTGATTGGTTGATGAAATAGGTGTGGAATTATCCTCGCGCTTACAACCTGAATTAAAGAGCATAATGCCCAACACAATAGATAAAAATAATTTTTTCATGAAATTTTAAATTTTAATTGTTTTGATTTTTTTTTTAAACTTTGCGGATTATTATAGAAATATTGAATAATTGACTTTATTACTTTTTTTTATTAGTAATTGTGTGCTTATTTCAATACAAATTTCCGTAAGTAATTTTATTTAAAATTGTACTTTTACGACATTTTTATAAAAATTGCCAAATAATTTTATTTTCTGTTAGGACATTAATTTTGTTAAAAAATCTCTTTGGGTTTTGATGGGTTAGTTTTTTAAATTCTCTTATAAAATATGATTGATCATTGTAATTACTTTGAGAGGAAACACTCGTAAGTGTTTTTATTTCATTTGAAATTATTTTGCTTTGCAAAGCATATCTGAAACGGGCAATTCTTTTGTATTCACAAGGTGTGCATGCAACATATTTTTTAAAATGCCTTTGAAAACTTTTTAAACTATAGTTGCATAGGGAAGCAACTTCATCAATTGTATAATTTTTATCAAAATCTTCTAAAAATTTTATTGCATCATACATCCTGTTAATTTCCAACTTCTTTAAATTACTAAGTAAAAACGTTTCTAGTATTTGTATTTTTTTTGAATTGCTATTTTCATTAAATAGTACATGCGTAAATTCTGTCCAATGGCTATTTTTCAATTCCTGAGAAAATAGAGGTGTTAATTCTATAATATCGTTCTGAAAAAAATGGTTAATTCCTAATGGTTTAAAAATAATAGTAATTTCATTGCATTTACCTTTATAGTTTATAAACACAGGCTGAGTGTATTTTCCTAGTATATCTACAATGCATTTACTGCGTAAAGAAGTGTTTATGTTCATTGTATAGTTTTTTCTATCAATATCAACCCCGTTAAAAAACGAAATGCTAGTGAATACATGCGGGAAAACGATATAGCTAAAATTTTGAGGTGTTTCATCAATAAAAACATAGAAGCATTCGATGTATTTTTGTAATATGGTTGATTCAGGTTTGTAAGTGTGTATCATTTCAGCATCTTTTCTTAAATAAAAAATTAACGTTATTAAACATTTGTAAGTTCAACTCCTAAGTGCAATTTTTTTCAACCCTTCAATCGCATTATTATTTATTTATTAAATTAACCAATGTTAAATTCACAATTTCTTTTTTTCTATGTGATTGTACAGTGAATATCGTGTTTTCAGGAAACGTTGTACACATATTTTGTTTATTTATGGTAACGTTATTTATTTCAAGTATTTCATCACCAGGTTGCACATGATATTGAGATTGACAATTTTTTTCAATTGCAGAAATTAACCATTTGTCTCCAATTTTATGGTATTGTAAATTGAATAGAGTAGGTGTAGATGTTTTTATTTTTTTTAACCAAACAGCATTTTCAGACCAACTTATCGTAACCAAGTAATTTTCGAGCACCTTATTTCCCAGTAAATTAAGTGCTTTAGGGGTTTTGTAATCTATAATTGTAGGATCTAAATTGATAGCACCTAGTTTAAGTTGGTCACTCAATTTATACACTGTAGAATCGCGAAATTCTTTTTTATTTGCTGCAGCTAATCCTGTAGATTTTCCACCGCTAAATAAAAATTTATGTTGAAATGCTATTTGTTCAAATGTTTCTTTATCAGCTAAAATACCACCAGCATTTCCAGTATCAAACGTAAAATAAATTGATGTTGTATCATTTACCTGTAAAGCCACTTCAGGCTCATAAGTAAATTTATTGATTTTAAGCGCTACCTTATCTCCTTTTACGTCTAGCTTGTTCAGTTTATCTGAAAACCGAATGATTTGATTTTCATAGTCTATTTGCCAATTGGCATATCTCATGGCAGAATAGCCAATAATACCTACAATATCATCAGTACATGGTAAATCAAACTCATTAATGAGTCTAAAACTTAAGTCTTGGAATTCTGCATTTGCTATTTTCAGTGATGGAATTGTTACAATATTCATTTCCATTTTTTTACCGGAAGCATCTGTGGATGATAAATTTCCAATTTTATCAAATGAGTCCGTTTTAATTCTATTTTTAAACAGAATATTACCAGCACCTGAATCAAAATAGAAAAGACCTTTTTGTCCGTTAATTGTTGCCTCAATTACGATGTGACCTTCATTTCTTTTGAATGGAATTTCATTTACAAAATCATGAGTAATTAAAATACCACGAGACATCTTGTTCATTGCATTGATTTGTTTATAAATATTACATCCAAAAGCAACAATTATAATTACTAAAAATAAGGCTATTATTACTAGAATTTTTTTCATGGTTTGATTTAATTTTAAAATGACGCCAGCCATTCAACTGTTTTAGTTACTACTAATGGGTTAAATTTATCTTGCATAATTTGTGCGTAGTTACCAAGCATCCAATATGCCAGATTTTATATCTGAATAATTTGATTCTATCAATATTAATAAAATAATTATTATGATTACAATAGTTTCCCAATGGGTTTTTATAAGCTTTTTTAAATCATTATAGAATTGATTCATATTTTTGATATTTAAGATTATTGAAATTTTAGCGGTAAATTTTAACTTAAAATGATGCCAGCCATTCAGCAGTTTTAGCCACTAATAATGGGTTAAATTTATCTTGCATAATTTGGGCATAGTTGCCAGAATGCTTAAGCTTAATCCCTTCCTCCATAGAACCTACTAAGGCAAATGCATGATCGGTATTTTCTAAAATAATTGCTTTAGAGTGCTTGGCATTTTTTGCGTTTATCCAACCAAGCATTGCGGTTGCATACTCTTTATCAATCGCCTCAAAATCTGAAGTTCCATATATGGTAAGGATTGGGCAGGTTACTTTTTCCCAGTACTTTTTAGGGTCTATCTTATTCAATTCTCTATTAAAAGCTAATGACCTATAAATAAAGGTATTGTCTTTTTCATTCCAGCCAAAAACTTGTTGTAGTACGGGATCATATTCTGGTTTGTCTTTAATGATTTGCTGGGGTGTTTTATTCTCGTCAAAAATTGCTGTAATAATTTCTTTAGTGTAATTTTTATATTCTAAAGCTACATCTGGACTATTGCCAGATTGCAACAAACTTCTGTTTATAATTTCGGGATAAAAGCTTCCAAAATTGGTGGTTAATGTGCCATAAACCATTGCACCCTTAACCGAAGGATTGGTGCTAGCAAGTATTGGGGTAATCACACCACCCATACTGTGTCCGAAGAGGTAGATTTTTTTGAAATCGATGGTTTTGTTGTTCATTAAAGATTCTAAACCTGCTTGAAATTGCTCAAGTTCCTGATTAAAAGACATTTGATTGCAAGTTGTAAACTTTCCTTCACTGTCACCTGCACCTGGTTTGTCAATTCGCATAACGGCATAACCTTTCAATGTCATTTCGTTGCAAAATTGTTCATAAGGGTCTTTTTCCGGTACCTCAATAACCGATTCGCACATATTTCCCTGTATAAATAAAATTGCCGGTAATTTACCCGAAGCTTTAACCGGTTTTGAGAGTAAGGTTCTTAAATAACCGAATGATGTTTTAATTTCACCATATTCATAATGAATACCTTGTTTAGTTTTGCTTACTTTTGCTTTTGCAGTTGTTGTTAACTGAACAAAAGCTTTATTTCTCCAAACTTTGTATGCAACAGGATTACCCTCGTTTATTTCAGATAATGGTGGACTGGTAAATGTGCTTACATCAGCAATAGCAGTACCGTTGATTTCTACAATGATATCTCCTTCTTTTATTCCTGCACTTTCTGAAGTAGAGTTTGGAAGAACGCTTTCAACAAAAACTCCTTGATCACCGTTAAAAGATTTTTCTTGCTTTATTTCACTCGTTAAAATTTGGTAGCGAAACCCATTTGAATATTTTCTTTTTAGAACTTGTGCATTGAGAGAACTCATAATGGAGCAAAGTAGAAGTAGCGAATAAATTGATTTTTTCATAATTTTTTTAAGATTATTAATTCATTTTTTTGATCTTAACCTTTTAAATTTGTTATTGTGTTTTTACGGTTGTGTCATCTAAACTTTGGCTGTAACGGTTGGCGGCTTGGCGATCGTAACTCTGTGTTGCGCCTTCGGCAGAGCTATGGCGCTTGCACGCTGTTGGCGATTGTTTTTTCTGTCGTCATTATTTAGTTTGATATAATGCAATTCTGTTTCCTTCTGTGTCTTCGAATTCGGCAACAAGTCCAATTCCATTGTCTGTTTTGGGATATAAAATTTGTCCACCATTTGAGGTAGCTAATTTCAGTGTTTCATCAATATTTTCTGTATTGAAGTAAATCACAACTCCATCTTTTGTCGGTTTATAGATTTCTCCTTTTGCTAATGCTCCTGAAATTCCTGAATTTTCGACAGCAAATGGAAACAATGCCATTTCATTATTGTCAATGGTTTCTTGGTCAAAGTCAAAGTGGAATAAAGCATTGTAAAACTTTATTGCTCTTTCAATGTCAGTCACTGGGATTTCAAAATAAACAACTGGGTTTGATTTTTTTTTCATAAGATTTTTGTCCGTTTGTTTAATTGTTGTTTTTGGATTGACGCCACAAGAAGTTAGAAGTTGCATTAAAACTCCAAAAATTATTGTTGTCAATATGTTTTTAGTTCTGTTCATTTAACTTATTCTGTCCATTTACAGGTCGTTTTAAAATTCACCCTTAAACACATCTACACCAATTGCATAACCATAAACTTTTCCATATTGATTAAGTACAAAAAAACATTACTGGTGGATTTGATTATTGATTTGAATTTGATTACCAAATTTTAACCCTTTTTTCTGGAGCTAAATAAAGGGAATCCGTTGCTTTTAAGTTGAATGCTTCATAGAATTCTGGGATGTTTCTAACCACACCATTAATTCTAAATTTAGCCGGTGAATGTGGGTCGGATGCTACTTGATTTCTCAAAGCTTCTTCACGAGATTTATCTAACCAAACTTGTCCCCAACCAAGGAATACTCTTTGAATTCCAGTGTAACCGTCCATTTTAGGAGCTTCTTTTCCGTTTAGTGACATTTTGTAAGCTTTAAGAGCAATGCTCAATCCGCCTAAGTCCCCAATGTTTTCGCCAAGCGTAAAACTTCCATTAAGGTTTAAATCTGGAAATGCTTTAAAACTGTTGTATTGGTCAACAAGAGCTTTTGTTCTTGTTTGAAATGCTTTTAAATCTTGAGGTGTCCACCAATTTCTCATTACACCATCGCCATCAAAAGTGCTACCTTGATCGTCAAATCCATGACCAATTTCGTGACCAATTACAGCACCAATTCCACCATAATTTACCGCATCGTCTGCAGCTAGATTAAAGAATGGTGCTTGAAGAATTGCAGCAGGAAAAACGATTTCGTTCAATGTAGGATTGTAATAAGCATTCACCGTTTGTGGTGTCATTCCCCATTCAGCTCGATCAACGGGTTTTCCTAATTTGCTTAACATACGATTGTATTCAAATTCGGTCGCTCTGGTTGCATTTCCGTACAAATCGTTTTTAGCAACTTTTAACGCACTGTAGTCTATCCATTTGTCTGGATACCCAATTTTAATCATGAATTTATCCACTTTGGCAAGCGCTTCTTTCTTCGTATTTGCACTCATCCAATCTAATTCTTTGATGCTCGCTGCGTATGCTTTAAGTAGGTTTTTCACCATGGCCGTCATACGTTCTTTGGCCTCTGGAGTAAAGTGTTTTTTTACATATACTTTACCAACAATTTCACCCAAACCATCATTTACAGCACTAACGGCTCTTTTCCAATCTTCTTCTTGTTGTTCTGTTCCGTTCAATGTTTTTTCAAAGAATTCGAAGTTTTGCTTGTCTAAAGCGGTATTTAAATAATCTGCAAAGTTGTCAATTAAACTCCATTTTAGATACGTTTTCCATGTATCAATAGGAGTATTTTTGATGATATTGTTTAAACTTTTTGTGTATTCTACTTGAGCAATTACAATATCTTTTTCTTTATCGACTCCGGCATTTTTTAGCATGGCCGTCCAATCAAAATCAGGCATCAACGATTTCAAATCTGTTAAAGCATATTTATTGTAAAGCGCTGCAGTGTTTCGCGTGTCTTCTTTTTTCATGTGGTTACTTGCAATGGTGGTTTCTAAAGCCATTACTTTCGCAGCACTTTCAGCACCATTGGGCAAGCCAACCAATTGCCACATTTTTTCGATATGAGCCACATATTTCGTACGAATTTCCTGCATCTTGGCATCGTTCTGAAGATAGTACTCTCTTTCAGGAAGGCCTAAACCACCTTGCCAAGTCATCAACGTGTATTTTCTCGGATCTTTGAAATCCTCAGTTACAGCCACTGAAAAAGGAATTGAAACACCGGTTCTATTAGCTTTTCCGAAATAAGTTGCTAAGTCTGTATAATTTGCAATGGCATCAATCGCATTTAATTCCGATTGAATTGGAGCAACGCCTTTAGCATCGCGGTCTTTACGATTTGTATACGAACTGAAGTAATCTCCAATTTTTTGCTCGTCCGTACCTTCAGCAAAACTGCCTTTGGATGCTTCTTCAATGATCTCTTTAACGTCTTTTTGCGATTTATCATACAGCATGTCAAATGCACCATACGATGATTTATCTGCAGGAATTTTGTTGTTTTTCGACCAAGTTCCATTAACGAAACGATCAAAGTTGTCACCTGGTTTTACTAAGGTATCCATATTCATTTTGGTAATACCCGATACCAATTCTTCTTTATTGTTGCAAGATGCTAATAGCACGGTTACTGCAAGAAGTGAGATTTTGATGTTTTTCATATTAGCTTGTTTTAATTTTTAATAAAAAAGGTTGCATCCAGTTTCAATTTTCCCTTCTACTTGTATAATTTTCTGTTTATAAAGCTTGTTAATTGTTTTGTTGTTTCAATCATTTAATTAAATTTAAAAACATCTACGCCAATGGCATACCCAAACACTTTTCCATTAGCATCTTTGTAAACTCTGATTTTATTGCAAGCGCTACATTATATGGTACCAATGTATTTTATACTTTTCGTTTTTTTGATAATTACAAGTAATATCCTTCACATTTAATTACCCAGCCATAAGGCTCTTCATCTTCTTCTAAAGATTTATTAGTTTCATACCACTCTTTTTTTTCTTGATCGAAATAAAAACTATCGTCAGGATTTCCTCCTGAATTAAACTTAACATTATTATTTTTATTTTCATTAATTGTATTTTGAAATGAAATATAAAATGGTTTTTCAATGACTAAATTAAGTTCACTTAAATCAGCTTTAAGCCATCCTAATACTGTACCGCTTTTAGTTGTTCGGGTAATCTTAAGATTTTTTGAATCTACACTTATTAAAATATCCTTTGTTATGATTTTTTTTCCAGGTTTTTTTGTTATTTCATCTTGTTCATATAAAGTAACCTTAAACATCGCATCTTTATAATCTTCATTAGGTTTTGCAATATGAAGTGCTGCAGTATTTAATGAAAATTTTTGATTTATAGGTTTAATTAATTTTGCAATTTCGGTGCCTTTTTCACCACTACTATATAATAAAGTGAAGTTGTCGCCTATACTTGTATCACCTATAGTTGTTTTTTCTTGAGAAAAAGCACTGTTCATTATGGCTAATGAAAGTATTGTTAGAATAAATTTCATAATTTTAAATTGTTTTTAAATTGTTTAACATTGTTGTCCGATAAAAAATAACGGAATATTTATTTTTCTATATTTATAGGCGCTTGACGAGGTTTTACATTGCTTTAGCTTGTTTTTGGCTATCCTCTTGAGAATTCGTTAGACGAAAAAATATA
>JBIIBC010000046.1:0-16256 GCA_044239605.1 Bacteroidia bacterium
GAGTGACCTCCTGCAATTTGTCACGAAGTTCAACCCTTCAATTTCCTAATAGTCACATACTCAATCATCGCATTATAGTTGCTTCTCCTCTGCGTGAGGAAAACACCCCCTCAAATCGGTCCAAATCAGTCGTTTTCCGTTTTGTGAAAACATAACGCATTACAAATCAACGCTTTCATTTTCTCAAAAAATCTTCATAACCCTGAGGTCCCGGGTTCAAATCCCGGTCTCGCTACAAAGCCTGTCACTTATGTGACAGGCTTTTTTGTTTTGAGGCTGTAGCGAAAGCTCGCTTTCGTAAACAGACGAAAAGCAAAAAAGCCAACTGAACGCGAAGCGTTTGGTTGTAAGGCTTTGGGTAAGGCGAACTGCGAGGATGACAGCGTAGTGAAACGGAGCTGGCAATCCCGTAACCAAAGGAATAATTGAGATTCTATATTAGACCCGACTCCTAATCACTTGGACCTAGGATCATACGTTGGTTTATTTGTAATTGATTATCAATTAGTTACAAGTATTTTTTATTGACTTTTTTGTAGCTTTTTTTTCAATTGCAACACGAGTCATTTGTTGAAATGTCCGAAAACATTTGGATCTACTTATTGGAAAGGATAGTTATTTTGTAGGATATCTATTTTAAAGCTTTTCTTTTGACTGGTTTTAATGAAATATTATGCCAACTTAAAATCGTTGGACAATATGAATATACTTTGAATTGTTTAGTGGATTGTTGAATTAAAACTATAGAATTGTAATCAACAGCTTAAATAATTTTGTAGGTATAAAATGTTAACTTGTGTTATAAAATATGTCAAAATTTTGAGCTTAGGTTATAATCATAGTTTGAATTGAATTAATTGTGTCAAGCAAAAGGAGATGAGAAAAAATAAAAAATATACAGTATACTCTTTGTTTACAGGAGGGGGTGGATTTGATATCGGATTTAAAGAAGCTGGATTTCAAATTATTGGTGCTTCTGATATATGGAAAGAAAGTGAAAACACAATGAAATTGAACTTTCCAGAAATACCTTTTATTTGCAAGGATGTTAGGTTACTTACTGCTAAAGAAATTTTACAAAGCACAAAAAATGTATATCCTGATATAATCATAGGTGGCCCTCCTTGCCAAGGCTTCTCTGTTATGGGAGATAAAAATTCTGCTGATCCAAGAAATAAATTATTTGAGGCATACGTGCGATTAGTTGATGATCTCCAGCCAAAGTGTTTTGTTTTTGAAAACGTTAAAGGCGTGAAGACAATGTTTGGAGGAAGATATTTAACAGAAATAGCAAATTCATTTGCTTCTATTGGATATAACCTTTATTTAAAAGTTCTGAATTCTGCAGATTATGGCGTTCCTCAAAGCAGACAAAGGGTTATTATTTTTGGAACCAAAATAGATAAACCTTTTTCTTTTCCTTTACCAAATTTTGATGATATTGGAAAACTAAAGTGTAAAAAAAATGTAGGGGATGCAATCATGGACCTTGCAAAAAAAAACAACTCATTCCCAAATCATATCATTTTGACTCATAATGATATAGTAATAAAGAGATATAAATTAATACCCGAAGGTGGCAAATTGCCTCCACCTGAGTTATTACCTATTGAGATTAGAAGAAAAAATTTCGGAAACACCTATGTAAGATTAGACCGTAAAAAACTATCTACCACAATGGTTCCTGGAAACAACGCATTTCCTATTCATCCAACATTAAATAGGAGTTTAACTCCTCGTGAAGCAGCTAGAATTCAAAGTTTCCCTGATGATTTTATTTTTACAGGTCCGAGAAGAGAACAGTGCATTTTAGTTGGAAATGCAGTTCCGCCACTTATGGGAGCAAAAATAGCATTAGAAGTTAAGCGATTCTTAGAAGATAAAAAATATAAGGGTGATGAAAAAGATTTGTTATTGAAGGCAAATACTCAAATAAAAAATATAGAAACCAAAGCAACAATAAAAGCAAAATCAAATAGATTAAATGTTATTGATTTGTTTGCTGGAGCTGGAGGTATTTCAATTGGGTTCATGAAAGCTGGTTATAACGTTATTCTCGATGCAGACTTTGATGCGGCTGTTGCAAAAACCCATAAACATAACTTCCCAGAAATACCATTTGTACATGGAGATTTATCAGATCCAAAAATCGAAAAAGAAGTTATAAAAACCGTTGGTGATCAGGAAGTAGATATAATTGTTGGAGGTCCACCTTGTCAAGGTTTTTCAATGTTCGGTAAGAGACGCTTTGTTACCACGAAAGATTATGATCCACATACAGATCAAAGAAACAAGTTGGTTTTTACTTATTTAAAATATGTAAAACGTTTTAAACCCAAATGGTTTATGATGGAAAACGTCCCAGGGTTACCTACGTTAGATGATGGCTGGTTTTTAGATGAATTAATAAAAGAAATAGAAAAACTAGGATATAAAAATCATGATTGGAAAATCATTAACACAGCTGATTACGGTGTGCCTCAAAAAAGAAAACGATTTATTCTTTTGGCAAATAGGCTTGGACAAGTAATCCCATGGCCAAAACCAAAATATTATGAGTATCCATCAGATTGGCAGAAAACTTATAGAGCAGTTGGAGAGGTAATTAATGATTTAGTGCCTAAGAAAACTCAAACTAAATTTTTTAACCATACACCAATGAGCCATTCTGAAAAGGTTATGGAGCGGTTTTCTTTTATCAAGGAAGGCAAGAAGCTTGACCCAAAGGATTTGCCAGCGCATTTGAAACAAAGCCAGTTTGGAAAGGAAATTCAAAGTTTTTCAAAAGTGTTTTATCGCTTAGACAGAAGTCAGCCAAGTCATACATTAGTGCCTGGCCATAGCGCATTTCCAATTCATCCAAGTCTTAACAGGCAATTGACAGTAAGGGAAGCTGCACGAATCCAAACTTTTCCTGATGAGCTGGAATTCCTTGGTTCACATGGTCAGCAATGCAAACAAGTTGGCAATGCATTTCCTCCGATGGCAGCAGAGGTATTCGCAAATATGATTGCAAAGGCAATCAGTAATGATTGGAAGGAAGAGAATTTAAGTGGACTTGTAAATTATTCATTAATTGAAAAATCCAAAGCATGACAAAAGAGGAAATAAAGATACTTGGAGAAATATTTTCTAGAATTTCGCTGAAGACTTATGAAGAATTAGGGTCAGAATTTAAAGAAGAAAAAGATAATAAGCTTGAGCTTGAGAAAAAATTCTCTTTAGATTTAAGCATTGAAGAAAGGGCAAAACTAGATAATAAGTACATTGATGAAGCATCAAAAGAAGAAATTCTATACATTATTTCATGCTTAAAAGATCCTAAATATTCTTTTGTTAAGAATGATATTGATAAATTAACCACATTCGTAAGCAAATTAAACTTTATTCTTAGAGGAACATCTCCAAGTGGCAAAGGAATGGCCGACAGGATGAATAATATTAAGAATGGGTTAATAAAGGAGGGGAAGTTGCTTGAACTAGATGTGCTATTTAATGAATTTAAAAATGCTACTTCTTGGAAATTATTTAAGGAGGATACAAGTATAGATTCTGCCTTTTTTAATAAGACTGATGAGTGGAAGTATATATATCTTTTCTCTAATTGCAAAAACTGTCAAGACAAAATTAATTACCCCCTTTATTATGCAGCTTGGCAGGTAATTGCAGATTGGTGTTTCAAAGTAAAAACTGGAGATTATGACGCATTCTGTGAATATTACAGGGAATTAGATTTTCTTGGCAATGAAAAACAACTAAATTTCTGTTGTTACTATGAGTTATTAAGGCTTAAGCTTAGAAATGATGAGGATTATACTAAATTTCTAGATACCCTAGATGATAAGAAAAGAAAAGAAATTCTCGAAGAAATAAGAGAAACAGAAGTAAAAGATAATGAAGGAATGCCAATTGATGAAAGTAATTTAGAAGAACAAATTATGGATACAAGAGAGAAATTTAAGAAGTGGCTTGACTCAAGAACTGATCTAGCGCCAAACACAATTAATCAATACAAGTCTCAAATCGATACTGTAAATGATATTTCTGAAAAAAATCAATTAGGAGATATTTTCTCTTGGACAAAAGTTGATTGGGAGACACAACAAGATTTATTGTTAGCTATACCTCTTATGGTCGCTAATTCGAAAAGAGCTAATCCCAAAGGATCTGGCGTGTATTCTGCTAGTCTCTCAAAATTGAAAGAATTCTTTGATTTGAATAATGTCCAAGAAAAAATCGATAAAGGATTTGGGCCTTCAAATCCACCCAGTATTCCATGTAATGAATTTTGTTGGTATTGGGCTTCAACAGGTGTTAGTGAATGGAATAATGATCCTCTCAAACTTTTTGTGATTTGCAAAAGCATTTATGAAAATGGCAATGGAAATCCAACCTACACATCAGTTTTTAAAGATTTTATTGAAAGCATCGCTATCAATAATGGAGTTGATGCAACCACTGCTTATGAATGGTCTCAAAAGGCTAAGCAAAGACCAGATAAAAATATTCTGCTGGATAATTCTTTTTATTGGTTTAATCTAAATTTAATTTATGTTGGCCCCAACCCAGCAACATTGACTATTGACACCATTAATTCACTTTCTAGTCTTGATGTTTTTAAAGATTTATTAAGGAAAAGGATTGTTAAATATGAACTACCAAATTATGCAATATTAAATTCTGGACCGACGACCAGTGAAAAAGAAAATAGAATAAAATGTTGGTCAAATTTCGGAAAGTTTATTCATCCTTTTAAAATTATTGCCAAAATATTTAAAGCCTTAGAGACTGAAAATGTTAGCCAAAGGTATTTGACAAATGATGAACTTTGCAGAATAATTATACCATTATCCGCTGTTCAAGCTGACACTAGCACTTACATTGAAAATATACTTCGATTTAGGAGTAATCCATCTGATTATGCCTCATGGCCCAAACCGCAAGATTCCTTCAACAATGGTGATAGGATGGCAAATGAGTACCTTTTATTTCTTGAAATGATGGGGCATTTAAATTCTAATAAGCCCGCCGGAAGTCATAAAGCTCCTGACAAAAAATATCAAATAGTAGATTCAGATTCTCTTGACTTTATTTTAAGTGAAATTAATTCAAACCAAGAAACTCCAGAATCAACGGAAGACAATTATTGCAAGTCACTGATCAAGCCAGAATTCAAAGAAAATAAAATTTTCTTTGGCGCACCTGGTACAGGTAAATCTTACGAAATATCGCAAACTTTAAAGCAGAGGATTCCTGACAAACAATGCCGTGATAAATTTGTTTTTCGTGTTACTTTTCATCCTGAATATGATCACGCTTCCTTTCTAGGAGGATATAAGCCTTATTCTAAAGATGGGGCAAAAACTATTGAGTATAAATTTATACCACAAATTTTCACTAATGTATTTGTTAAAGCTTGCAATGATCCTAATAATCAATATTACCTTATTATAGAAGAAATAAACCGAGGTAATTGTGCGGAAATATTTGGAGACTTATTTCAATTACTTGACAGAAATTTAGATTATCCTATTAACACATCAAGAGAATTAACAGAATTCTTAAATGGAAAAGATGAAAATGACAATAAGATAATCAAAAACTCGAAATTTTGGGATGAAAATGGTAAAATGCTTTTGCCCGATAATATTACCCTTTGGGCAACAATGAATACTTCTGATCAATCATTAATGCCAATGGATAGTGCCTTCAAGCGAAGATGGAAATGGCAATATATCCCTATTATATACACCGAAAAAGATCCTGAAACTAAAAAAGATAATACATCCTTTAAGTATAAAGTTCAATTAGAGAATTCAACTGAGACTTTTTCTTGGATAGAATTCATTGAAAAAATTAATAGTATAATTTCAAAAATTGATAGTTTAGGTATGGACAAGTGTCTAGGAAACTATTTTGTACAAGTTGACAAAAACGATAAAAATGAGTATCTTATATCTGAAGATACATTCATAAATAAGGTACTGTTTTACTTATGGAATGATGTTTTTAAAGATGAAAATGACGAAGATGGGTTGTCTATTTTTAAAGGCATGACATTTATGGATTTCTTTCCAAAGGCAAATGCTAGGATAAATATCAAAAAAATACTAGATGTACTAGCAATAAAATTTGATAATGATGGGCAAAATGAACATACAGAAAATATCAATGAAGTAGAAAGTCAAGAATCGGATTCTAAGATTACAGAAACAAAAGCTGAAGAATAACTAAATGAGAATACTTGTTGAAGGTTCTAAGTATGATATGTCATATTTAAAAGATGAATTACTTTTAAATGAAACATTTTATGAACTAAAAGGCGAAAATCCAAAAGAGGCTAAAATTACAAGTGTAGGTTATCATCGAAATATAAATGGTGAAATAATCTACATGTTGCCCAAGGTTTTTAGAGGAACGGAAGGGCTTGATGATAAAAATAAGTTGGAATCTAAGATAAAGCATAATGACATTGAGCCTTGGGCAAGGAAGCTTACTGTTTATTTTCATAAAGGGCTTGAGATATACAATAAGAAAATTAACTCTGATAAAAAAGCAACAGAAAATTCATCAAAATTAAATTCAAAAAATGGGTCAAAGGAATATACCTATTGGGAACTAGTTGATAGCTTCTATCAATTTTATTTACGAAATAAAAATACAATACTATTTCGTCACATTAAGCATATTTCAAATCAAGCAAAAAAAACGAACTGGGAAAGAACGGTCAGAAAATCTATCCCAATAATAGATTCTTCTAAAAGCCCGATCTATATCGAATTGCACAATAAGAAAAAAATAGTCGATAATGAAGAAGAGTTAATAATAATATTTTTCTCTATCCTTAACTTTTTCAATGAAGAACATGTGCTTGATATTAAAATTGATAAGATATATAATATTGTTAAAGGGAATAGCTTTAAAAGCTTAAAAAAGAATGGTAAAGCTAAATTACGCAAAATTAAACACAGATACTATTCTGATGTAATGAAACAGATGTTTAGCTTATGTGAGATTTATTTTAAAATTAATGACACGAGTGCACTTAAAAAAGGGAAGCCAGATTTTATGGCAGTAAATAAATACAATACAGTATTTGAGGCAATGCTTGAAAAATTATTAGTCGGAGAAGGAGCAGAATATCTTGATAAAAAAGACGAAGCAGGGATAAAATTAAAACAACTTAAGTATAATAGGGATGGTAAAATCATTGACCATATATATAAGGATGTATCATTGATAAACAAGGACGATTATATTTATTTTATAGCAGATGCAAAATATTATAGTCCTAAAATCGTGAATGATGAAGAGGGGTTAAAAGAAGAGTCTGATGAGGAAAATAATATTCTTAAATCATATAACATACATGGCGTAAAAGATTCTAGCCTCAGTCTCTATAAGCAATATACCTATGCAAAAAATACAATTCAATTTAATATTGAATTGTATTACAAAGATGATAAAAAAAATCAAAACGAACTCGATAAGTCAAAAATCAAATTAGCGCGGATTAATTATAGAGATGAAATTACTGAAGGATATAATATTACTCCAAACTACTTTGTTTATGGATTTACAGATCAAAAAACATTAAACGAATTAAATAAACATTTTATTGATTACAATAATTCTGGGAATGAGATAAAGGTGAAAGAAAACGACATTAAAATATTAAAACAATGGCCATTTAGGTTATTTGACAGAGATACACTTATTATAACTCATTTTAAAATGAGCTTTCCATATGTTTTAAAAAGCTATGTTTCAAAAAATTCTGAGTATATAAAAAGACAAAGAGATATAATAAGAGAAGAATTTAAAAATAAATTTATTAATGCTATTAAACACTATACCCAATACAATTTTTACAAAATTGGTTTTAGTAAAATTTCTTTAGATGAATTTGTAATTGAAAATTTTAAAAAACTAAATGGCAAATGTTTTAGTATAGCTCTGTCAGAGGATAAGTATACTCTTATTTTAGCTATTCATTCTTTAGATATTAATTTTAAGAAGTTTGTGGAAGAAAAAATAGACAATCTTGATGATTATACTTACAAGCTTGGAGATGATGATTTTAATGCTAAAGAGATGCCAAAATAGACTTTAATCCTTTTTTTATACCAGTAATTACATTTTAGAAGCAAATATGAAATAACAATTCAAATAATTGTTACAATTTCAATATTTTAAGTATCTGTGAAATGAAATGTCTCATCCTTTAAATTGTATTTATATTCAACGATCTCAATTAACTCCATGCTCCAATTCTGTTATATTAGAAAAATTATTTTCATTGCAATTTTCTCTAATTTGCAATAATGAAATAATGTAATTTATGTTACTCTTTTTGAGTCTAGGTCAGGTCTGTAAAATTTAAATAAGCATAGAAGATCATAGCCTTTTCTTCTTGTCTAGGTCAATTAAAAATATTTCTATCTTAATAACTTCTCCATAAAAAGTTTAAATTATTATTTTTTTAAAAATCATGCCCATGTCATATTTGATTTTGCAAGCTTTGAATTTGGTGCAGTTTAGCAAATGTTTTTTGAACCTTAATATTTTTTTATTTTGGTAAATTAGCATAATTTTTTAAATTCATTTTATATTTTAAATTCTGAAACCACTATACAAAATATTAACAACTACCTCCGATTGGAGCACCTTCTTTAGTCATGCTAATGATTTAACAAAGCATGAAAAAGGTGAGCTGTTTGAAAAGCTGACCGAATTAGTACTTCTCACTAAACCTGTATACAAGACCAGGTACAAAAAAGTATGGCTGCTTAGGGAAGGTGTTGACTCAAAACTAAGAGCCAAATTAAACCTACCAAATGTTGATGAAGGTATAGACATTATAGCTGAATCATATAACGGCAACTACTGTTCAATACAGTGTAAATTTAAAGGAGCTAATGAATCCCCAACCAGGAAAGACATAGCAACTTTTTTAGACCTATCCAGGAATCATTGTAAAAATATTTCAGAGCAAATATTAGTTCATACTGGTACAAACGGCATTAAAAAAACTGCATTACTACCAGACAGCTTCACACAAATAGGATTAGACTTTTGGAGTCAACTTACAGAAGAGGATTGGTTGGCAATACAGCTTTTGGTAAAAGGTAAAAATATACCTAGTGTAAAAAGAAACCCGAGACCACACCAACAAGAAGCAATTGCAGCTTCTAAACAATACTTTTTAAATGATAAAAACACCAGAGGTAAGTTGATCATGCCTTGTGGTACAGGTAAAAGTTTGACTGCATACTGGATTAGTCAAGCACTTTCTTCTAAAACAACCATTATTGCTTTACCAAGTTTAATACTTTTGAATAAAACTTTAGAAGATTGGACTAAGGAAATTACTGATTCTAATCACAAGCTTTATCCAGAATGGTGTTGTATATGTAGTGACGAAACTGCTGGAAAACTGAATGATGATTTAGTTTCTGATATCTTTTCTTCAGGAATACCAACTACTACAAATGATGATGAAATAACTAGCTTTTTAAAAAGAAAAGCCCCTGGTGGTAAAATAATATTTACTACTTACCAAAGTGCTGATAAGTTGGCGCAAGTAAGCAGAAGGATTAAATTTAAATTTGACTTAGCTATACTTGACGAGGCTCACAAAACTGTTGGAACAAAAGATAAAGCATTTTCAATATTACTACAAGAGAATAAAATTAATATTAGCAAACGTCTATTCATGACTGCTACCGAGAGAATATTAAAGGGTGCAGAGGACGAGATTCTAAGTATGGATGATGATAAGGTGTATGGTAACGTATTCTACAACCTATCCTTCAAAAAAGCAATTGAGAATGGTATTATTACTGATTATAAAATAGTAACTGTATTAGTAAATGACACCGAAATACAGGATTTAATAAAAAAGAATAAGTATGTAAGTGACTATGGTAAAAAATTTGATGAAGCTGAGGTACAAATGTTAACTACAGCTATTGCATTAAAAAAGGCATTAAAAGAATACAACATTAATCATACAGTTAGTTTCCACAAAAGCATCAATTCTTCTAAAGAGTTTCAATCCTTATACCAAAAAATTGATACTGGTAAAGATAGACCTACTGTATTCCATATATCAAGTAAACTAAATGCTGGAGCTAGGGCTGAATTATTGAGAGACTTTAGAAATACTAGTAACGCAATAATTACAAATGCAAGATGCTTAACTGAAGGAGTTGACGTACCAGCAATTGACTGTGTACTTTTTGCAGACCAAAAACAAAGTGTTGTAGACATAGTACAAGCATCTGGAAGGGCCTTACGTCAATATACAGACAAAAATACCGGTATTAAAAAAAACTTTGGATACATTATCATACCTGTAGTACTAAAGGAAGGCGAAGGCTTAGATGACTTAACTGAGTCAAGTAGGTTTAAAACATTAACCAGGATTGTTACAAGCTTATCAACACAGGATGAAACAATTGCAGAAGAGCTGAAACTAATAAGCTCTGGTAAACAAAAAACTGGATCAGGTAAAATTCAAGTTATTGGCTCAATAAATAAATCTTTTAAAGTTGATCTTAAAAAATTTACATTAACAATAAGTACTAAGATTTGGGAACGCGTTGCTAGAATTAATCCACGAGACTTTAATGAAGCAAGAAGCTATATCAGAAAACTTGGGATAAAAAATAGTAAAGAATGGTTTGGGTATTGTATTTCTGGCGATAAGCCATTTGATATTCCTAGTCATCCACGAGTCACATACAGGAATTCTGGTTGGATAAGTTTCCAAGATTGGGTTGGTTCAAAGTGGGCTCAATGGGTATCTTACGAAGAGGCTAGTTCTTTTGCTAAAAAGCTTAATTTAACTAGTACAATGTGGAAAAATGAATATTCAAAATCAAATGATAGGCCTAAAAATATTCCAGCCAACCCAGATATTAAATATAGAAATAAAGGTTGGATTAGTTGGACTGACTTTTTGGGAACAAATTATCATAAATATGATAGTTTTATCGATGCTAGAAAATATACTCATTCATTAGGGTTGTCTACTAAAAATGAATGGTATGATTATTGGAAAAGTAAAAAAAGGCCAGCTAATATTCCTTCAAATCCAAGTTCGACATATAAAAAAAGTGGTTGGATAAGTTGGTCTGACTGGTTAGGTAATGAATGGGCACCTTTTGATAAAGCTAAGAAATTTTCTATTAGTCTAAAACTGAAATCACCATATGCCTGGAAAATGAAATTCAAAGAATTAAATAAAGACAATAAAATTCCAAAAAATATACCATCTCGACCAGAAGTTACGTACAAAAATAAAGGCTGGATAAGTTGGCAAGATTGGTTAGGATTATGATAATTCGAAATTTTTATTGTCTTTTGTTATCAAAAAATATTTAAATAATCCAGTTTGATTATAAATTTTTTAGGCTCGTGGTTAAATTAGAATACTTAACTATATTCTTTAAAATATAAAAAAGACTTTATTATCCCTCTATAACTTCTTTTACCCATTCACTTAACTTAGGATCTTCTTGAATCACAAACTCTTGTCCTTTAGCCGCTGATTGAAAATAATCATTAATAAATGATTCATTTTTGTGGTAGGTGATATTTAAATTTTTAAAAAAATCTGGCAGTTCCCATATACTTTTGTTTCTTCCTTTTTTAGTGAGAACTCTTGTTTCATTATAGTTAAATGTGCCACCTCCAGGTAGATCATTGTTAAAAGATAATTTTTCAGAAGCAATATAAATACAGTTATTAGATCTGGCTTTTCCATCATTCTCTATGAAATGCTTGTTTGCATGAGAATGATATTGAGTAAAATCAGGTAACGCATTATAATCTGCATCAGTATTTAATTCGTGAATTTCTCCAATTTGTAAATATCCAAATATCACATGCCTACCTTTTGGGTAATCAACACTTTTTTTATATTCTAATTTTTGATTATTATGTTGTGTTTCTCCGAAAGATCCAAAAAATAAAAAAATATCACCAATTCCAACCCCCTGTTTTTTTAAATGACCTTGAGCAGCGGCCGATTGCCCAAAAATTGGTCTCCAATCTTTGGATCTTTTATTATAGACTTCTTTCCTAATGTCTGGATCTAAATGGGCAGCTTGGTTATCAGGATACTTCCAATTATGTTTCAACTCTTTAATTATATTGAAATATGATTTGTCTTTATAAGATAACTCGTCAAATCTTATTGAATCGTTGTTTTGTGGTATTGGTAATGATAATAATGTTCCATCCGGAAGGATTGGGCTATCTATTTTTCCATATTGCGAGTCAAATCCTTTTCTGCTAAGTATTACTTTCATGCCTTTTCTTTTATTTTATTATCAATTCTCTTTCCTAATTCTTCTAGTTTTTCAAAAGACCACCCTCTGGAAAGATGTCTAGTTGCATAGGCTAAAGTCCTAAATTTCTCTATATTTATTTCTGCAAAATCATCATCTCTTATCTTATCATCAAAGTTCTTTCTAAAAAAATCTTTTACACTCTTTCCATGAAACATAACGATTTTAGGTTTAATCTCATTAATTAGGAATTCAAATATTTCAGTTTTTTTATCTGTTTCTTCCAATAAACTTGCATTTGCTGTTTGTTTCGTATACAAATTTGTTTCAAGAATTTTTCCAGAAGTAACATGTTTGACAATATGGTCTATACTCCTTCTTGTAGGACTCATTAATAGACGTTTCTTTTTCCCAATTTTTAACGGGGTACTCGCTCTTTCATTTTTATAAGCTTCAATCCATTTTTGCTTATCAAATCCATCTTCATTCCAAAAATTTTCAAAATTCATTTCCATTTTGGTTGCAGGATTAATTCCAACAATGAAAATATTGCAATCTAAAGGGTTGCCATCACATACAAATGGTCTTGGATCTGGGTATAATTTTAACTTCTCAAAAAGTTTAATTTTAAATTCTAATAGATCATTCATATATGTTTCTACTTGGATAAATCAGTCATGTAAAATACTTTAATTCTTTAATTTTCAAGCTCCCCATCACTCCACAAACACATTATAAATCCCGGTCTCATTCCGCCTTATCTTCCGTGATTTAAACCCAATATTCCTATCATCCACCATTTCTACGAGGCAAAACTCCTTCCAGTCTTTTGGAATAGCCGGAAATATCAATGTAAACCTTTTTACCTGACCTTTTTCCGCAAAATGGAACTTATTAGGTGCAACAGGTATGTTAACAGCTTGAATCATTTCAAGATCGTCTAAAAACTTGCCGGATCCTGATAGGTAGGTGGTAGGCCAGATGTTAATCCATCCGCCGTTGATATACTTTTGTTTGGCTGCATATACGCAGTGGAGGTAGGTATAGCCAGACTCCTGGGCATCCTCGGTAAGGTTTTTAATTAGGATGTTACTAATGGGTTCAATGAGGTTAACGTTACTAGGCTTATGTTTTTCCATGGTATTGGTATTAAAACTCAAAACTAAAAAGGCATACCGCATTCTATTGGAGGACTTAATTATTGGGGTATTATTTTACCCCTCCAATACATGGAGGTTTGGCCGGGTATGTTTGTGTCTTAAATAGATATTATGATACAAATTTTACCCGTTGCAGACATTTACAAAGAAGAAATAGTTATAGACGACAATTTTGGCCAAAGGCAGGAGGGGTGGGAAACCGTGGAGAGTGATACAGAAGGTGCTTTTTTTAGATTTGGCCGTTATATTATGGAGAACAAAACAGATGATACCTGGAACTATTACCATAAGGAGCTACCTGATAATTTAGGAGACAACTTTATTATTAAGGCTGAGCTTGAGGTGGTAGAAAACCACAAGGGTTTTGGACAATATGGTTTGGTATGGGGTTTTGATGAAGTATCTAGATCTTTAAACAAGTTTGTGGTTAGTTCGGAGGAGCAGTCTTTTGTGGTGTCTAGTTTTGAGCGTAATCATAGTTTTCAAAAGCACAGGTTTAGTGATTTGTTTTTTAATTACAATACAAGTGGTAAAAAGCAGTTTTTTTCTATTTTAAAATTAGAGGGCTACTATTACTTTTTTGTAAATAAGTATGATCGCCCTAATTATGTGGTGCATGCGTCGCACCTGCCTATGTTTGGTAATAGGTTTGGCTTTTACATAGAGCCAGGGCTTAAAATGGTGTGTGAAAGTATTACTGTAAAAAAGCTTTTTGTAAACCCAAAATTCGACGGTCATATTTGGATGCCAGTAGGGGAAGATTTAATGCCTATAGGGTCGGTGCTGCTTAGAGGTAATTAGCATTCATAAGGCTAATGGCATCCTTGATTGTTTTTTTAAGGCTTGCTGGCTTGTTAACAATACAAAAAGATCCCATGCCTAATAGTTTAAACGTAAACTCTTCGTTGAGTAAAACTTTGAGGCTTATTTGTATGGCATCAGTTTTTTCTTGGATAACTTTTTGAGTGCTGTGTAATGGTTCAAGTAATAATAGGTTACTAATGGGGCTTTGTATGGTTAGTAATACTTCTTCTGGTTTGGCTTTACTTTCCATAATACCCGTGCTGTGCTGGAAAAAAGTGGAGGCGTTAAAATCGGAACGTCTCTTGTAAGCGTTATCTGTTGTTTCTACACCAGACATTCTGTCCAGTGCGTAGGTAGTGTATTTTTCTTTTTCGGTACTCCAGCCTATTACGTACCATCTGTTGCGGTGCTCTTTAATTAAATAGGGGATCAGCCTGGTAGCACTTGTTTTGTTTTTATAAATGTTGCGGTAGTTAAAAGTGATGCCCTGCTTGCTTTTGATGGCTTTATAAATAAATTCTATAAATTCCATACCGTTGGCATGAACAGCTTTTTCAAACTGCACTACTTCGTCAATCAATTTTTCACTTCCGTCTATACCCAACGAAAATCTTGTGTTAATTCGCTCAATGGCATTTTTAAAATTGCTAAATACGGGCACTTCTTTGTACTGGTATAATAGTTCGGCTGCAAATTGAAGAGCCGTCCATTCTTCTTCGTTGAGGTTAAGTTCGGCAATAGAAAAACCTACTTCACTGTATACATAACCGCCATCAAGTTTAGAATACACAATAGGGGCGCTGTAGCCCTTGGGTGCCTGCTCGCGCATGGCCCTAATGTCTTTTTCAATGGTAGAAGTAGATACATCGGAACCTAGTATAGCACTACACTTAGCCGCCAACTGCTCCAAAGTAGGATAGGGCCTACGTTTATTGGTAAGCATCTGGTCTATAATGCGGTGTCTGATAACGGCTGATTTGTTTTTGGGCATGCGGTTTGTATTTGCCCTCTCAAATTAGTGAAAATAATATGTAAGTCCTCCAATAGCGTAAGGATTGGGTGCGTATTTTTGAAAAAACGTTTATATATGGAGCGCGGATTTATAGTAGACATAACCAACAGTTCAAGCCAGGCCCAGGAGGTTAAATTATTTGCTGGTTTTTTACCACAAGGTGTATTGGTAAATACCATGGATAATGCTTACAATTTTGATGCGCTGCAAACAATGGCTCAACAAAATGGGTTTATTGGTGATTCAATTACAACCGGTTTTGAGGGAGGTTTGCAAATTGAAATTGTAAATAATGTCACGGTCAAAAAAGTAATGCTAAATGGCAGGTACGAGGCACCAGAAATTAGAATAAATGGAACTGACGAATTTGTTTTAGTAACATGCCCGCCAAATTCAAACTTTTATATAAGGCTGGGTATGTTGCCCTTGGGATAATTATTGTGGCCATCTAAGTCCTCCAATAGAGCGCGGTTTGGGTGATTAGTTTTGAAAAAAAAGATGAAAAATCAAATACCCGATGACGATCAAGAAAGGCTTGACATTTTAAATCAATGGTTTACTGAAATTTTATGTTCCAGGGGATATTTTGATGATGACAAGTGGCTGCCTATAAGACTCAATATATTAAAATGGAGCCAGCGTGGTTATAGCTTTAGGCATCTAAATACTTCTAATGCCCAAGATTTTACTGTTATTGAATCAGCAAAAGTTTATAGGATTTATAACATGTTGTCTGAAATTGATATGTTTTCTTTAGCAATAAAAGAAGTTGCAAAATCGCAAAAGTTTGAGCAAGCAGCACTTTATAGGGATTTAGCTAAGTTATGCCTGGAAGAACTTGGTTGTACCCAAGATTCGCTGGAGTTTGTTATTCCATTTTTTAAGATCGAAGAACAAACGCTAATCCTCAAGCATATAGACAACTATTTTATTAAACAACACATTAAAGAACGACTAAGAAAATAATTATGAAATTATTATTCA
>JBIIBC010000021.1:0-52274 GCA_044239605.1 Bacteroidia bacterium
AAATGAGCATCTGTTTGACCTGCTTCAGTTCCATTGGCATCGAAAGTATGTGGATTTGGAGTAAATATTTTATTTCCACTCACACTTGTAATTCTTGAACCTGATAAACCATCAAAACTAAATGCAAAACCATTAGGACGACTAGCACCAGCAGCTCTTGAAACAAATTCTGCTTTAATTTCAACAACTTTATTAGCAGCATTGGTTACTCTGTTTAATTTGTAATCAACTACAAAATCATTAAAATCATAATCGCCTAAACTTGGCCATAAATCTTCAAACATTAAGGTTGAGTATCCTGAACTAGGAAAAACATTATTATAAGCTCTTGCAGCATCGTTAGGATAAGCATCATCGCTATCTTGAACACCATCATTATCAGCATCCACAATTAAAGCTTGAGGTAAGCAATTGTTTGATGGATTAGACCAATAAGTTCCTGGAATAACTAAATCATCAGCAAATGCTCTACCAAAACCTCCAGAGCCAATAAAACTTATAATTATTTTATATGCTTGATTCGAATTTGCAATTGCTGACGGAATAGGAACAGTTATATCTTTTACCCAAATATCCAGTGGCGTTGCAAAATTGTATGTGTAAAACGCAGTTCCAGTACCTTCTTTTGTTGAACTAATTGCATTGGCATCATATGGCACATAGGTAAAAACTATTCCTCTACTTGTACCACTTGCATTTTCTAACCTAGTTTTCATGGTAATATTTCCACTACCAGGTTTAAACCAAGGTGTTTTAACCCAACATGCCGAAGTTGATAAATTAGTAAGTTGGTTTGTACGCATACTCCAAAATCCATTTATTCTAAATTCAAGGTTGGAGTAACTTACTGAGCCGAAAGCCCAACAATTTCCTTGTTCAATTGATCTATTACCCGACTCACAATTCAAACTCAATGTTTGAGATTTTGAAACAAAACCTGCCAAAGTAATAATTAATAAGAATGCTATTTTTTTCATCGCTTAATTTTTTTAAAATTGTTATTCTACTATAGGTAAAAGGTAATCGAAGTTAATGTTTTTAGCGTTTACATCTAATACTTTTGAAATAGACCCAAAAGTAACTCTAACTTGTTTTACATGTGATGGTAAATCAAAATTTGCAGTAAAACTTTCACTCATCAAGGTGTTTGAAGCAAAGTAAATTTCTTTTTGATTTTCTGATGTAACAATAAAAGTATTTGAAATTGGCGAAATGCTAGCAAATCCAATCACATTTAATTCAATATTTTTAGTTGTACTCCAATTAAAATTATCAGCAACTTTAATTTCTTTAAAATTATTTGCCTTGGGGCTATTGGTTGGAATATAATCAGCATCCTTAATTTTAGTACAAGAACTTGCGGCAATTATTATTGCAATTCCAGTTAATAATTTAATATGTTTCATTTTATAAGTATAGTTTAGTTTAATAATCAAATATCAAAATTAAATCCAAATCCTGATTTTTATTTAAACTACTTAAAATCAATATATTGTAAAATTGTTTTGTCATTTAAGGTTTTTCTTTTTCTCTTTTTGGGATGTTTGTGTGTCAATTTGAGACTCTATTTCATATTTCATTTTTCATAACTAATATTATAAAAAAATACTTCTAAGTTTATTTTATAAGTATAAATTCGCCCCACTATTTTAAAAACAAAAAAAACAATGCAAGAAGTTTATATTGTATCGGCTGTACGTACGCCAATGGGTTCATTTGGTGGCAGTCTTTCAAGTTTAACAGCTACTCAGTTAGGTGCTAAGGCCATTAAAGGTGCTATTGAAAAAGCTGGAATTACACCAGAAATGGTTCAAGAGGTATTTATGGGTAATGTGTTAAGTGCTGGTTTAGGTCAAGCACCTGCTACACAAGCTAGCATTTTTGCTGGTATACCAAATACTGTTCCTGCTACAGTAATTAATAAAGTGTGTGCTTCTGGCTCTAAAGCTATTATGCAAGCTGCTCAAACAATTATGGTAGGAATAAACGATGTAGTTATTGCTGGCGGTATGGAAAGCATGAGTAATGTGCCTTATTTGTTAGATAAAGCTCGTAATGGTTATAAGTTAGGCCACGGAACTTTAACTGATGGTCTGGTAAAAGATGGTTTATGGGATGTGTACAACGATTTCCATATGGGAAGCGCTGCTGAATTATGTGCTCGCGATATGAAAATTACCCGTGAACAACAAGATGATTTTGCCATTGAATCATACACACGTGCTGCTGCTGCTCATACAGCTAAGAAATTTGATGCAGAGATTGTTCCTGTTGAAATTCCTCAACGTGGTAAAGACAGTATTATGGTAACTACCGATGAAGAATATACCAAGGTTAATTTTGAAAAATTAAGAGCTTTAAAACCAGTTTTTGAAAAAGATGGAACTGTTACTGCTGCTAATGCATCAACATTAAACGATGGTGCTAGTGCATTAGTATTAATGAGTGGTGATAAGGTAAAAGAATTAGGTTTAAAACCATTGGCTAAAATTTTAGCATTTGCCGATGCTGCACATGCACCTGAGTGGTTTACTACTGCTCCGGCTTTAGCGGTAAATAAAGCTTTAAAATGGGCAGGAATTGATATTAAAGATGTTGATTTATTTGAATTAAACGAAGCATTTTCAGTAGTTGGTATTGCTAATACCCAATTATTAAATATTGATCCAGCTAAAGTAAATGTGTATGGTGGTGCTGTAGCAATCGGTCATCCACTAGGAAGCAGCGGTTCTCGTATTGTGGCTACTTTAGCTCATGCTTTACAGCAAGAAAAAGGAAAAATTGGTGTAACTGGTATTTGTAATGGTGGCGGAGGAGCTTCTGCTATAGTTATTGAAGCTTGCTAATTTTATTTAGAGATTTTTTGATTTAAAGATTTGGATATTTTTTGATTAGAAAATTAAAAAATTTGAATATTTCAAAATTATAATGTTAAAGGTTGAAAGGATTTAGTTTCTTTCAACCTTTTTTTGTTGGTAACACTAAAATTTAATCTAATATATTTGGGTACAAAACGGTTTTAACCAAAAGCAAGTTTTGTTTATACTTATAACTGTATTGTTGTGAGTTTTTAATAGGCTTAAAAAGACCCATTTTTAGTCAATTGCAAAACGGGTATAATAACCAGTTCCATTAAATTCGCGTTTACGAGGATGTGTTTTACACTCATCGCTGCAAGCGCCATCCATTTCTTCTGCGCATGTATCGCACATATTAAATTGAATATTGCACTCCACATTGGCGCAATTTAAATTACGAGGAGCCAGTTCATTACATTTTAAACATTTTGATATTACCGTTGGGTTAACTTCATTAACAGGAACGCTTACACGCCCATCAAATACGTAAAGCACACCATCAAAGTCTTTTCCGCCTGTTTCTTTAGCATAACCAATAATGCCATTGTGTAATTGATACACATCTTTAAAACCTTCTTTAATTAAAAGAGCCGAAGCTTTTTCGCACTTAATACCGCCTGTGCAGCAGGTAATTACTTTTTTATCTTTGAATCTTTCTAGTTCAGCTATTTTTTCGGGAAACTCTCTAAAATTCTCTATATCAAGCGTTATAGAGTTTTTGAATTTACCTAAACGTGTTTCGTAATTACTTCTTACATCAATAATTACTACATCTTCTTGGTCTTTTAAGTTTAAAAAATCCTTCCCTTTAATGTGTTTGCCTGTTTCTTTGGTTGGGTCAATATAATTGGGGTCGCGTAAGCCGCTATGTACTATTTCTGTTTTATAACGGCAGTGCATGCGCTGAAAAGTATGTTCGGCTACTTCGTCTATTTTAAATTCAGTTTTTTCAAAACGAGGATCGGCCTTTAAATCGGCCATATATTGCTCGCAAGCTTGGCGTGTGCCACTAATGGTTCCATTTATACCTTCGTGGGCTATATAAATTCTACCACGAATTTTTAAGCTTTTGCAATAAGCCAAATGTTGAGGGGCGTAGGTTTCGGCATCCTCTATTCGTGTGTAATGATAATATGCTAATACTAAATAATTTAATGGTTCACTCATAACAAGCCGCAAATATAAAATTTTTTAACAGAGTAAAAACGTTAGAATTGGCAGTAATTTTTTTAAGGAAAATCAATTTTTGGGTTTTGTACCTATTTTTTAATAACTCCTTATAAATGGCTACCTCTTTTTGTAAATCCAATAATTGTTTTTTTTAGTACTTTGCTCCCAAAGGTATTGGCTTGAACAAATAAATGTGATCATAGCTATCTATTAACGAAAGTATTAGACGTGACAGGTTTTTAAAACCTGTCACGTCTTTTTGAAGGATAAATTATGGTCACATAAAATCTATTTCTTTAAGTTCTTATAAAAATAACCATATTTATTAAACCAAATTAATATAATTGTAGGTGTAAAAAATACCTCCTAAAAAAACCTAATTTGGGTGGTATATAGAAACTTTTTTTTGTATAATTCTTCCATAGTAAATGAGTAATCCCTCAGCTATCGACAAAAATGACACTAGATTTAATAAATAAAAAAGAAGCATCAAGAAAAAAATCACTTGGTGAACTAGGTGAATTATTTGCCTTAAAATCTCTTGTTGATAAAAAATTTGATAGAATTAGGAATCTAAATGACGATTCAATGAACGAAACATTTGCTGATATATTTTGTGAAAAGGATAATGTAAGATATATTATAAGTGTCAAGGCCAGAAATAAATTTCAAAAAAAAGGAAAACTGAATACAAGATATAATCTCGGAAAAGACGTTTATGAAAAAGCATTAGTTTCGGAGAACAAATTCAATGCGACCGCTTGTTGGTTAGCAATACAATTTGATCATAATTCATTTTCAATATATTTTGGACGTTTAAATGAATTAAATGGAAGTAAAGCAATACCTATTGATAAATGTGAAAAAGGAATTATTGGTGAAACTTGGATACACAACAAGCGACATTTTTTTGATTTCGATTTTTTTACTAACAAAATGAAATATTAAATGGCTAATCCTTGGGATACACCACTAACCTAATATTTAGCGCAACTCTCCAAGAATTTATGATGAATATAGTATCTCATAAATGATTCAGAAAAGTGAGTTTCATGCTTATTTGAGGAGACCAGCAACCTTAATCCAACTCCTTTTTTTATGCATTAAAAAGTAAATTAAGTTCATTGGAAGACCATTGCATTTATACCTATTACCTTGATTAAAAACGCAATCAAAAAAATGTAATTTCTAATTTAATGACTAACAAATATTTTTATTTTAACTTAAAATACTATTATTGTACACTGAGCAAAATAAATATATGGAGAAACCAAGTTTTCACAAAAGAGAGTCAGAACGTTTAGAGAGCCTTAAATCATACTTTGTATTAGATACTGAATCGGAGGAAGAAATAGACAGTTTAACTCAACTAGCTTCAGAAATTTGTGAAACCCCAATTTCTTTAGTCAGTTTAATAGATGAAGACAGGCAATGGTTTAAATCAAAGGTTGGAATAGATGTAAATGAGGCTAGTAGAGATATAGCATTTTGCGCACATGCCATAAACGAAACAGATGAATTACTTGTTATTGAGGACACAAGAAATGATAAACGTTTTTTTGATAATCCTTTTGTTACAAATTTTCCATCAGTAATTTTTTATGCTGGAGTTGTTTTAAAAAGCGATCAAAATCTTCCTTTGGGTACACTCTGTGTAATTGACCATACTCCCCGAAAATTAAGCGATAAACAAATTAGTTTACTTAAAATAATTTCAAAGCAAATTATGAACTTGCTTAATTATAAAAAAAGCATTCGTAAACAAGAGGAATTAAGGGTTCAATTAGTACAAAAGAATCACGAACTTGAAAGTTTTGCATCTGTTGCCGCCCACGATTTAAAATCACCATTAGCAAACATAATGAGTGCA
Source organism: Bacteroidia bacterium (assembly GCA_044239605.1). GTDB lineage: Bacteria > Bacteroidota > Bacteroidia > UKL13-3 > UKL13-3 > JAAFJM01. The sequence continues at coordinate 5,899 of JBIIBC010000021.1, forward strand.
GCTACTATTTTTACCGAAACGTATGCTTCACAAATAGATACCCAAGGCAAACTACTTATTGATTCTATAGAAAAGAGTGGTGAGCGCTTGATATTACTAATAGATGGGTTATTACAATTTTCAAAAATTGATGATGTACGTTTATTGGAAAAATCCAAGGTATATTTAAACGAGTTGGTTGCTGATTTTACAACACTAGTTGGCAATGGAGGCAATTTGATTATTTCATTAAAATCGGAATTAAAAGCCATTGAAACTTATTCCATATTACTCGATCAAATACTCATCAATTTATTCACCAATTCTTTAAAATATTGCGATAAAAAAATAACAGAAATTGAACTTTATATTTCCGAAAATTCAAGCCATTATTTATTTACAGTAAAAGACAATGGCCCTGGAATTGATGTAAAATACCAAAGTAAAATTTTTAATTTATTTCAAATTGCTTCCATTCAAGACCAATATGGAAATAAAGGAAATGGAATTGGGTTGGCTACTGTAAAAAAAATTATTGAAAAACTAGGAGGTGAAATTGAAGTAGAATCCCAATTAGGCAAAGGGGCTGAATTTCATTTTTCTCTTTCTAAATATAATTAAATTGATTTACCAATTTATATTAGGGTTCATTGTAACCATTTTCATTTAAACTCTTTAGCCTGCCCCATTAATTATCTATAAACTTGTAAAACAGGTAAAGCCTTATTGTTAAAATTCCAAAATGCTTGGTTCTCGTAACTCGAACCATCTTTTGCTTGGTTACCTCTAAAACTAACATAATCTCCTCCCCAATAACAAAATCCAATGGCATTAGGAGTTGATTTAGTTAAATTAAAAATGGCTTGCAAATATTCTTTTTGTCCTTGCTCAGTAGCTGTAAACTGAGGTAATATTTGAGTGCTATCGCCAATGATATTATTAGTCCAATCGTTATAACCAAAGGTAAATGGATAAGAAGTTTCGGCTATAATTACAGGTTTTTTAAATAGGGTATTTAGGCTTATCAAATTGGTTTGTAAAGTATCTAATCCTTTGCCGTGCCAAGTGGGGTAATAAGAAATTCCAATCAAATCATAGTCAACTGTTTTTATTTGGCTAAAAAACCATTCGACATTTTTATAACCTGCATGATGAATCATAATTTTACAGTTAGTATTAACATCGCGTACAGCTTTAGTTCCACTTTGCAGCAATTGAACCATTTGGTTGATATTATTGGAGCTACCTTCGGGCCATAAAAATCCATTGTTAATTTCGTTTCCTATCTGAATATAGTCAGGGTTAATAGTGTTTACAATAGTTTTGGTAAAATAATAAACGCTGTCTTTTAATTGACTAAAACTAATATTGCTCCAAGCCATTGGTTTGGTTTGCGCTCCAGGGTCAGCCCAAGTATCAGAATAATGCACAGTAAGCCACACTTTCATGTTTAATTGTTTTATTTCCTCAGCAAATGCTTTTACCTCAACTAAATTACTATGCCCATTTGTTGGATTATTCCAAATACGCAACCTAATGGTATTTACGCCAGCATTTTTTAAGGTTAACAACATATCTTCCTTTACATTTTCAACATTGTAAAATGATAAATTGGTAGTTCTAATTTCAGGAATAAAGGAGGCATCAACGCCTTTAATAAATAGAGTAGGGGAAATGGTATTATTTAAAATGTTATTTTTAGTGCAATTCAAATTAAAAAGTACAAGTATAAAAATGTAATAAGGAAACTTCTTCATGATTTTCGGTGCAGTGTCTATTATAAACAAATAAACAGTTTTTCTCTTAATAATTAGATAAGTAATAAATCTGTTTTTGTATTTTTTTTGTACAACATAATAAAGCGCTATGATAAAACGATTTACAGCCATATTTAAAACAGAAGACAGAATTTTTGGACTTGACTTGATGCGTTTTTTCGCTATCATTTTGGTTATACTTGGTCATTCAAGGTGGATGACTGCTAGTTTTCCTAAGCCATTAAGAGCAGTTTTATATGGAAGTGGAATTTTAGGTGTTGAATTGTTTTTTGTATTAAGTGGATTTTTAATAGGTGGAATCTTATTAAAGCAATTTGAAAAAAATAATTACTCACTAAACTTTGGTGATATTAAGAATTTTTGGATGCGCAGATGGTTAAGAACCCTTCCCAACTATTATTTTATATTGCTTGTATACATAGCATTATACTTCAATGAAATTCCAGATATAATATGGCGTTATTTCTTTTTTCTTCAAAATATTTGGAACACACCGCCTAATTTTTTTGAAGAATCATGGAGCTTATGTATTGAGGAACTTTCGTATTTAATTTCACCATTAATTTTGGCATTTGCAGCATATTTATTTAAAAGCGCTAAAAATATTAATAAATCAATTTTTGTTTGGGTAAGTGTTTTTTTAATCATAATTATTACAATACTCAGGGCTTATTACTCCGTATTTTTTTTACATGAAGGTTATAAATGGTCGCACGATTTTAGAGAAGTAGGATTAATAAGACTTGATGCCATTTATTTTGGATTTATTGTAGCATTTATTGCAGCTAAGTATCATGAATTTTATGAGAAAACGAAAGTGGTTACATTTATAATTGGAATAATTGGTATTGCTGCTTTAATGGTTTTTCAAAAAAATCTTACTGAGGTAAACCCGAATTTGTTCTTAAATACTTTTTTTACTTCATTTTTAAGTATTGCCATAGCTTTAACCATTCCATTTTTAGCAAGTATAAAAACGTTTAAATTTCAGTTTATTGCCAAGCCCATAACCGCTGTCTCTATTATTTCTTATTCACTATATTTAATAAATAATGGGGTAGTGGCTGCTATGTTCTTTAAAAGCAGTAATGGTGGTGAAGGTTGGACAACTTCATTTGCATTTAGCATGTATATTTTGTATTGGTTTTTATGTTTGTTTATATCAACTTTAATTTTTGTGTTTTTTGAAAAACCTATGACAGATTTAAGAAACCGATTTAAATAATAAATCAACACAATAAAAAAACGCCACTTATTTTAAGTGGCGTTTAGATAAGTTAGTTAATTTAAAATTTAACTGAAACTCCTAATACAATATGACGTTGCTGCAAATATCTGGCAGGATTTGAAGGTGGTGGTCCACCATTTCCTAAACGTGGGTCTATATATCGGGGATCTGTCCAGGTTTCAGGTACATTATCGCCATTTTGAAAGGCAGTACCTGTAACAGGATTAATGATAGAAGCATTTTGATTATCAAAAATATTGCTAATCTGAATATTCCAAGCTAAGTTTATTTTTTTAATTTTCACAAATTTTGTAAAAGTAAAATCAGCCCAAAACCAATATTCACCCACTTTACTCCAACGTGCATCTGGATTAGGGTCTGTAACATAAATTGGTCTACCCGTTTGTGGATCATTTCTTGAGAAAATAGAAGGAGTATATCTTATGCCAGAACGAGTAACTGTTTCGAAATAAAAACTCATATTGTTGAGCCATTTTTTGTTAAACAAACCCTTTTTTCTATTAATTTTAAATACATGATTAGTTTTAAAATCAAAAGGAATATCCCAAGGTAAATAATATTCCTTGGTATCTTCAATGGTTCCGCTTGCTAATAATTCTTTTAATTTTTCATTAGCGCTAGCACTTTGTCCGGTTGTAACCATGTATGTAAATGATGCTTGACCCTGATACCAATTGCCAATACGTTTAATGTAACCTAATTCAATACCTCTGCTTCTTGCAAAGTCGGAGTTAATACGCATGGTTCTAGTTACATCTCTACCTGTAATATCTTTTACTATCACTGAAGCAGTGGTAATGAACTCATATTTGTCTTTCCAATATGCTGAAATTGTTAATGCGTCATTATTAGTTAATTGTGAACGTAAACCAATTTCGTAACTAATATCAACCTCAGGATTTAAATTTGGATTACCAACAGCAGCTGCAGTACTTCTATCTTGGTATAATGGATTTAAGCCAGGATAAATAAAAGAAGGATGTGGTAAAATAGTGGTATGGCCATAATTAAAATATAACATTTTATTTTCGGCAATAGGGAAACTAGCAGATATTTTAGGCAAAAAGCGGAACTTGTATCGCATATCACCAATTTGTGTACTAAATGCTAAATAATCTTGTCTAATTTCATCCCTAATTGGTGATTTTTGATTGGCAACTGCATCATCAATATATTTTCCAGGTGCCCAATATTCGAATCTACCACCAATGCTAGCTACTAAACCTTTATATTTAATTTGATCTGTTACATAAAAACCACCTCTTTGAGGATTTACTTTCCAAACATCGCTTTGTTGCCCCAATCTAAATGATTGCGATTGGCTGCCATCAGAGAGCGTTATTGGCGCACCAATCCAAGGGCGAATTATATCAATCCACAGCATTTCTTGAAACTTCATTTCAAAACCAAAGGTTAGTTTATTCAACGAATTACGAGAGAATAAGTTTCCTTGACTTTTTAATACATATTCTTCTAAATAATGGTGATGCCATAAACTTGCAATACCATTATTATTATTAAACCCATCTGGCAATTGAACAAAAGTAACATTAGATCCAGCAGTAGGTAAAAAAACAGAAGTTGGAAATAAATTAATAGAGCCAGCGTCAAAAACTTGATCAACATTACTTGGCCTCCAATCTCTTCCGTTAGCATCTGCGCGTAATTGTACAAAAAATCTTGAACCTGTAACATCAAAGCTAAAACGCTTATTTACCGATTGTTTGTAATTAATTACTTGCATGTAAGCATCATGGGTAAATGTGTTGGCATTATCCATTTGTTTGCTAAAATTATATTGATAACCAGGCTGAAAAGGAACATCATTACCAAAAATACGCAACATATTGATATCCTGATTAACTGTAATAGAGCGTAACAAACTAAATGTAAATTTTTTATTGTTTTTTAAATCGTAGTTTACTTTTACAAAAGCACTCCATCTGTTATCTTGGTATGGGGTAAGGTTGGTATTGTTGTATAATGAAGAAACTACTTGATTGGCAGGGTTTCTATAAAATTCATCGGTAAAAGCAGTTCTCAAAGCCACTGAGAACTTAACTTTGTTCTTAAGTGTTTTTTTCATTAATGGACCACTAACATTTAATTCAGCCACTTGACTATTCCAATTTGCACGAGAGTTTTTATTAAAACCAAAATCATCGCGTTTGTAACTTGCACTAACTTCGTATTTATCTCCTCCACGTTTCGTTTTTGTACTAATTACACCAGCTGTGGCATCACCCACCTCTGCACCAATTCCGCCAGTTGTAACTTCTATTTCGCTGATCGCATTTGAGCCAATATCCAAACCAAAACCAGTTCCTGCCAATGGATCAGTAACGTTTACACCATCAATATAAGTTCCGGTTTCGTATGTTCTTCCACCTCGAATATTAACTCCAGCTGGCGACTGAACTACACCAGGTTGAGTATTAACTATTTGTTGTAACTGACGAGAAGGAGCTAACTCTATATTATCTTGACTTATAGTATTAATAGTTTGAGGTTTGTCAACATCAATTAACGGCTTTTTACCAACAATAACTACTTCATCCATGTTGGTGCTTGCAACGGCCATTTCAATTGATCCAATATTGGTAGTTTGCCCAGCTTTAACTTTTACTTCTGTTTTTAAAACAGTTTTAAAACCTAAATATTTTATCTCAATATTATACTCTCCAGATTTTATGTTTTTTAAGGTAAAAACACCTTCAGCATTTGTTTGAGTAACATACGAAGTACCTTTAACAACAATGGTTACTCCAATTAAAGTTTCGTTTCGTTTGGCATCTATTATTTTCCCGGTGATTAGGCCCGTATTTTGAGCAAAACTGTAAGAGTTTATTATAATTATAGCCAGTAAAGCGTAAATAAATTTCATAAATTTTATGTTTTTAAAAACGTGGCAAAATATAATTTTCAATCTGCATTGCATAATTAAGTTAATGTTGTTTTACAAAAAAAGATTACAAGATCGCGCCATTGTAGTTTTTTTTATTATAATGGCACGGTTTTAGTTAATTTTTGTTTATGCTTGCATTATAAATTTTCTTCAAGCAAACATATTATGAAACGTATATTATTTTTTTTGTTAATTGTTCCTTTTATTGCTAAAGCCGATGTTTTTGATGACGTAGTAGCTACTATTAAAACTAATAATAGTGACGCAGTAAGTAAGTATTTAAATACTAATGTGGAAATAACATTATTGGAAACTGAAAGTCTTTGTAGCAAAGCACAAGCGGAGCAAATGTTAAAAAAGTTTTTTGATAAATATCCTTCAAAAGCAATAAACATAAAACATAGAGGTGCTTCAGCACAAGGGGCCAAATATGCAATAGCAAGTTTTGAAACTGCTTCAGGTTTAAAATTGAGGTTGTATATTTTTATGAAAGATAACTTAATACATGAATTAAAAGTAGAAAGAGAGTAAATTAAATGAACAATGAACTTGAGAAAATAAAAGAAATTCTTCTTTTAAAATCATCAACTAAGCAATTAGCTTTTAGAAATACCAAGAATGCATTCGAAATTTTTAAAGCAAGTGTACAGTCAATTGTGGCAGAATTGGCGCCACCTGTAACCGAAGCCGATAAAAATATAGAGGTAAGTTTTATTGAAAAAACGCCTTTCGAGTTTCATTTGAAATTTAGTGGCGATACTTTGGTTTTTATGATGCATACCAATGTATTTGATTTTGAAAATCAACATTTAATTTCAAATACAAATTATGTAAAGAAAAACAAATTAACAGAATTCTGCGGATTAATTCAGGTATATAATTTTTTAAGCGATTCAATCAAATATAACCGCGAGGCTGACGCTGGATTTTTAGTTGGACGTTTCTTTATCAATTTTGAAAATCATTTTTTCCTAGAAGGAAAAAAACAACTTTCATATTTATACAACGATTTTGAAAAACAGGTTTTTAACCAGGAATCTGCTCATAAAATTATAATTGAGGCTATTAATTTTGCTCTAAATTTTGATTTAGTTGTTCCAAACTTTGATTCAATGCAATTTATTTCTTTGGAACAAAAAAACTTAATGAGTTTTAGTAGTGGAATGCCAACTAATAAAACATTAGGTTTTTTAGTTCCTACCAATCCTGATTTGTATTAATATGTTATTTATTACTTAAAATGAACTTATAAATAAAAAACATTAAAAAGGCAGTTTACAATTGGGTAAACAGCCTTTTTTTTTGCATATTGCAACCAAGTAATTTATCAAACAAATTTTAATGATTAATCAAGAACTTAACGAACAATTATTGCAGATTGCTAAAAATTATGATGCACCCGTATACGTGTATCACGCAGAAACTATTATTAATCAATACAACAAGTTGATTAACGCATTTAAACCATTAAATATTAAGATAAAGTACGCATGTAAGGCATTGAATAATTCGGCCATTTTACAATTATTAAAACAACAAGGCAGTGGCTTAGATACGGTATCAATTAACGAAGTACACTTAGGTTTAAACGCAGGTTTTTTGCCCAATGAAATTATTTTTACTCCTAATTGTGTTGGTTTTGAAGAAATAGAACAAGCAGTAGAATTAGGCGTTCACATCAATATTGATAATATCTCTATTTTAGAGCAATTTGGAAGTAAATATGGTCATTCTGTGCCATGTTGTATTCGTTTAAATCCACATATTTTAGCGGGTGGAAATAGTAAAATTTCAACAGGTCATATTGATTCAAAATTTGGTATTTCTGTTTACCAATTACGTCATGTTTTGCGTGTGGTAAAATCGCACAATATTCATGTTAATGGTTTACACATGCATACCGGAAGTGATATTTTGGACGCTGGCGTGTTTTTACAAGGTGCCGAAATTTTATTTGATGCAGCTAAAGATTTTACTGAATTAGATTTTATTGATTTTGGAAGTGGTTTTAAAGTAGCTTACAAACCAAACGATATTACTACCGATATAGAAGAATTAGGAAAAAGTTTAAGTAACCGTTTTACCGAGTTTTGCAAAGAATATGGCAAAGATTTAGAACTTTGGTTTGAACCAGGAAAATTTTTAGTAAGCGAAAGCGGATATTTTTTGGTTAAGGCCAATGTAATTAAACAAACTACTGCCACAGTTTTTGTAGGTGTTAACAGTGGTTTGAACCATTTGATTCGTCCAATGCTTTACGATTCGTATCATCATATTGTAAATTTAAGTAACCCAGAAGGTAAAGAAAGAATTTACACTGTGGTTGGTTACATTTGCGAAACTGACACATTTGCTTGGGATAGGAAATTAAATGAAGTATCAGAAGGCGATATTTTGTGTTTTTTAAATGCTGGCGCATACGGAATAACCATGAGTAGCAACTACAATGCTAGGTATAGACCTGCCGAAGTTTTGATTTACCACAACCAAGCGCATTTAATAAGAAAACGTGAAACAATGGCAGATATTATTCAAAATGAAGTTGCCATGAATTGGTAATTTTGTTTTTAACAATTTTTGAAACAAATAGCATAATAAGCCGTTGGTAATAAAATAAATGTACAGCAAAATATAGTTTGTGAATAATTAAGTAAAATATATTAGTTGAGCTTACTAAATTGCATACAACATATTTGGAACCGAATTTGACTAGTTAATAGTTAAATGAAAAAATTTTGGAATTATAACATGGAAGCTAAATTTTCACCACGTGTAAAAGATGTAATTAGTTATAGCCGAGAAGAAGCAATTCGCTTGGGCCATGATTATATTGGAACTGAACACTTATTATTAGGCCTTATTAGAGAAGGCGAAGGCAAGGCTTTAAAAATTTTGAAGGCTTTGGGTGTAGATAACTCAAAGTTGAAAAGAACTATTGAAGACTCGATTAGAAGTACTGCAAGTAATAATACCAATTTTGTTAATATACCGCTTACAAAGCAGGCAGAAAAAGTATTAAAAATTACTTATTTAGAAGCTAAAATCTTTAAAACTGATATTATAGGAACCGAGCATTTATTGCTCTCTATATTAAGAGATGAAGATAATTTGGCTTCTCAAATTTTATCTCAATTTGGCATTAATTATGACATTTTTAAACAAGCTATTGAAAACAGAATTGATGAAGATTTTGATAGCAAAAAATCAAATCCTCGGAATGAACTGCCAGCTGATGAAGATGATTATTTTGCTGGTGCAGGTGCAGGAAGAGAACCTGAGCGCAAACAAGAACCTACACGTAGAATTGATCCAAAATCAAAAACACCTGTATTAGATAATTTTGGTAGAGATTTAACCAAAGCTGCCGAAGAAGGTAAAATTGATGCCATAGTTGGCCGCGAAAAAGAAATTGAAAGAGTTTCGCAAATTTTATCGCGTAGGAAAAAGAATAATCCAGTATTAATTGGCGAACCAGGTGTAGGTAAAACTGCCATTGCCGAAGGTTTAGCATTACGAATTATTCAACGCAAAGTAAGCCGCATTTTATTTAATAAAAGAGTAGTAATGCTTGATATGGCTAGCATGGTGGCAGGTACAAAATACCGTGGCCAGTTTGAAGAGCGTATGAAAGCAGTAATGAATGAACTGGAAAAAAGTCCAGATGTAATTTTATTTATAGACGAAATACACACCATAGTTGGTGCGGGAGGTGCAAGTGGGAGTTTAGATGCATCAAATATGTTTAAACCTGCTTTAGCCCGTGGCGAAATACAATGTATCGGTGCTACTACTTTAGATGAATATCGCCAATATATTGAAAAAGATGGTGCTTTAGAACGTAGGTTCCAAATAGTAATGGTTGAACCTGCTACTCCTGAAGAATCTATTCAAATATTGACCAATATTAAAGATAAATACGAAGCTCACCACAGTGTAACTTACACGCCAGAAGCTATTAATGCTTGTGTGAGCATGAGTACAAGGTACATGGTTGATAGACATTTGCCAGATAAAGCAATTGATGTTTTAGACGAAGTTGGTGCACGTGTTCATTTAAGTAATATTCATGTTCCCGCTGCTATCATTGAGCTTGAAAAACAAGTAGAAGATATAAAAGTAGAAAAAAATCAAGTAGTCAAAAGCCAAAAATATGAAGAGGCTGCTAAACTACGCGATAAAGAAAAACATTTATTAGAGCAACTCGAAACTGAAAAAGCTAAGTGGGAAGAAGAATCGAAAAACCAACGTTATAACGTTAGTGAAGACGATGTAGCTGAAGTTATAGCTATGATGACTGGAATTCCTGTAAAACGCATTGCTCAAAGCGAAGGCGAGCGTTTGTTAAAAATGGGAACCGAGTTAAGCGGTAAAGTAATTGGACAAGACGATGCAATTAAAAAATTAGCAAAAGCTGTTCAACGCAGCCGTTCAGGTTTAAAGAATCCAAATAAACCAATTGGTTCATTTATATTTTTAGGCCCAACAGGTGTTGGAAAAACCGAAATGGTAAAAGTATTAGCTCGCTACTTATTTGATACCGATGATGCCATGATTCGTATTGATATGAGTGAGTATATGGAGAAATTTGCTGTTAGCCGTTTGGTTGGAGCGCCTCCAGGATACATTGGTTACGAAGAAGGTGGTCAGTTAACTGAAAAAGTTAGAAGAAAACCTTATGCAGTTATTTTATTGGATGAAGTAGAAAAAGCACATCCAGATGTATTTAACTTATTATTACAAGTATTAGATGAAGGATTTTTAACTGATAGTTTAGGTCGTAAAATTGATTTTAGAAATACTATCATTATCATGACTTCGAATATTGGTAGCCGCCAGTTAAAAGATTTTGGTGCAGGTGTTGGTTTTGGTACGCCAAGTAAAGATGCAAATGCACAAAAAGATTCAAAATTGGTAATTGAAACTGCCTTGAAACGTTTCTTTTCGCCTGAGTTTTTAAATAGAGTAGATGATGTAATTGTATTTAACTCGTTAGATAAAGAAGCAATTACTAAAATTTTAGATATTAACTTAAGTAAATTAATTAGTCGTGTTGAAGAACTAGGATTTAAATTTAGCATAACCGGTTCGGCAAAAGCATTTTTAGCTGAAAAAGGATTTGATGCAGATTTAGGAGCTAGACCTTTGGCAAGAACAATTCAAAAGTATGTAGAAGATGGAATTGCGGAACAATTATTATTACAACAAACGAGTGAAGGCGAAACAATAGAAGTAGATTACGACAAAGAGGCCAATTCTGATGAGTTAAAAATTACTACCATTAAGAAAAAAGAGCGCAAAAAGAAAGATTCTCCAATTGATAAAACGGAGGAGTAGTTCAAAAAGCACATCTAATTTAGATGTGCTTTTTTTATGAAGCAAACTAATTAGTTTAATTGAAAAGACGAGACTTTAAATCATAAAATATCACATTATGAAATATGAAAAATAAACATAGTTTTGCAGCCTTTTAAAATACAAAAAATTATGTCAGATATTTTCTCTCAGTTGCAAAAACATGATCATGAGCAAATAGTATTTTGCCAAGATGAATACACGGGATTGAAGGCAATTATTGCTATTCACAACACGGTTTTAGGACCAGGTTTAGGCGGAACGCGCGTTTGGAATTATACCAGCGAAGCAGATGCGGTGAATGATGTGTTGCGTTTAAGCAGAGGTATGACTTACAAAGCATCTATTTCTGGATTGAACTTGGGGGGTGCTAAAGCTGTTATTATTGGAGATGCAAAAACTCTTAAAACTGAAGCATTAATGCGTAAATTTGGTCGTTTTGTAGAAAACCTTAACGGAAAGTACATAACAGCTGAGGATGTTAATACTACTACGCGTGATATGGAGTATGTAAATATGGAGACAAACCACGTTGTTGGTTTACCAGAAAGCATGGGAGGTGGAGGAGATCCGAGCCCTGTAACTGCTTATGGTGTTTTTGTAGGTATGAAAGCAGCTGTAAAACACGCTTTTGGAACTGATAGTTTAGCTGGTAAAAAAGTAGCTGTTCAAGGTATTGGTAAAGTAGGTGGCCATTTGTTAGAATATTTGCACAAAGAAGGTGCTAAACTTTTTATTACCGATATTAACGAAGAAATGCTTAAAAAATATAGTAAAGATTTTGGAGCAACTGTAGTTAAAGGTGATGAAATTTACGGTTTAGATGTTGATGTTTTTGCTCCTTGTGCTTTAGGTGCTATTTTAGATTCGGTTAATATTAATAAACTAAAATGTAAAGTAGTAGCTGGTGCTGCTAATAATCAATTGGCTGACGAAAATATTCATGGCCCAATGTTAATGGAAAAAGGTATTGCTTATGCACCTGATTTCTTAATTAATGCTGGTGGTTTAATCAATGTTTACCAAGAACATATTGGTTATAATCGCGAAACTGCATTTAGTAACACAGAAAAAATTTATGATACTACTTTAGCCATTTTCCAAAAATCGGATAAAGATAAAGTACATACACAAAAAGCTGCTACAGAATTGGCTGAAAAACGCATACATGATATGATGCGTGTAGGTTCAACTTACTAGTAAATAATAATAAAACCAACTAAGCCTAGCATAAAACTAGGCTTAGTTTTTCAAAATAGTTCTTTAGGTAATTTAAAAAATGTATTGCTAAGCCTAAAGAATTTTATATAAATTAGCGTACATACCCAAAATAATAGCTATGCTATTCAGACGTTTTTTACGAATTAAAACCTTTCAAGCATTATATGCTTACAAACAAGATCAGTCAACGAGTAGGGCAGTGGCTAAAAATAACCTTGTAAAATCACTCGATAAAGCATATGATGTATATGTATTTTTGATGTCTTTCCTTATTGAGTTCAAATTTTTTGTGGGTAAAGAAATAGAACTTCAAAATAACAAACATATTCCTCAGCCCGAGCAAATGGCATTTTTAAAAGCAATTTATAATAATGCAGCTATTTCCTTACTTGAAAATGATATTATTTTACAAGAAAAGATTAAAGCAAGAAAATTAGATTGGACTAAAAGTAGCGATTTCTTTCGACAAATTTTAACTGAAGTTAAAGCAATTGATACAATAGTTGAAGCTACTAAAGAAGCTGATACTTCTGTATTTGCCGAAAAACAAATTTTGTTGGAGTTGGTTGAAAGTTTGGTAGCAGATAGTGACGTATTTAATCATTACATGGAAGAGCAGTTTATTAACTGGGAGGATGATGAGGTAATGGTACTAATTGCATTTCAAAAAACATTAGCTTCTATTAAACAAAATAAAGGAGCCGAAATTTTGCCTGGTTTTTATAACGATAAATATGAAGATACTACTTTTGTGTCCGATTTATTTTTAGAGACTTTGGATCAAGAAGATGCTTTGATTGAATTAATTAGTTCAAAAACCCAAAATTGGGATGCAGATAGAATTGCCACAGTAGATATGCTTCTAATGAAAATGGCTATGTGTGAAATACTTAACTTTAATCAAATACCTGTAAAAGTAAGTATTAACGAGTATTTAGAAATAGCTAAACTATACAGCAGTCCTAATAGTCATACTTTTATGAATGGTGTTTTAGATAAAGTTCAATTAGAATTGCGTAAAGAAAACAAAATAAACAAAACAGGCAGAGGCTTAGTGGAGTAGTAAAATAGTTAGAATTCAATCAAATTAATTTAAATATATACAATGAAAAAAGTAATTATTTCAACTTTAGTTTTTATGGCAATTGCCTGCGGCAATAATGAATCAAGCAAAAAAGTGGGTGCTGAAATAGTAAATAATACAGCTACTGCTGAAAATCCAACTGCTGAGAATGAAAATGCAACGGAGATAACTTTTGAACAAAATATGTTTGATTTTGGTACAATTAAAGAAGGTGAACTTGTAAATTATAAATTTAAGTTTAAAAATACAGGTAAAAATCCTTTGTTAATTACCAATGCATCAGCAAGCTGCGGTTGTACAGTTCCAAATTGGCCCAAAGAACCAATTGCACCTGGCCAAGGTGGTGAAATTGATGTAACTTTTAACAGCGAAGGAAAACCAAACCATGCAGAAAAAACGGTTACTGTAGTGGCTAATACCACGCCAACCAATACCATGCTTTTAATTAAAGGAGAGGTAACACCTAAAGATGGTTCTACCAACCAAGCACACTAATTTGAAAATCTAATAATAACACACATAAAAACCATGAATTTAACTTTATTACAAGCCGCAGCTAAAAGTGGCGGATGGGAGCAAATGATATTTTTTGTTCCAATGATTGCCATTTTTTATTTCTTTATGATTCGTCCTCAAATGAAGAAACAAAAAGACCAAAAAAAATTAATTGAATCTATTGAAAAAGGTTCAAAGATTGTAACTCTTGGTGGTATTCAAGCAAAAGTGGTAGAAGTACACGAAGCTCATTTGATTATTGAAAGTGAAGGCACTAGATTACGTATTAACAAAAGTGCTGTGAGTTTAGAAGCCACACAAGCTTTAAATCCAGTAAAAAAAGAAGAAACTAAAAAATAGTTTTTTAAATAATTTTTTTAAAAGTCAGGCATATTTGTCTGACTTTTTTATTTAGTTTTGAATATGCAAAAAATTGGGGTTACCGGAAGCATAGGAAGCGGAAAATCTTTGGTATGTAACATATTTAAGCAATTAGGGATTCCTATTTACAATGCTGACGATAGGGCAAAAATACTCATGGTAACTCATGATGAAATAATTATTACTGTAAAAACCTTATTTGGTAACGAAAGCTATTTTGAAGATGGAAGTTTAAACAGAGCGCATATTTCGGCCATTGCATTTAACAATAAAGCATTATTAACCGAGTTAAACAAAACAGTTCACCCTATTGTGTTTGCCGATTTTGATAATTGGATTATGGAGCAAAAAAAATTAGGCGTTCCATATATTATTAAAGAAGCAGCATTGATGTTTGAAACCGATAGTTACAAAGGTTTAGAAAAATTTATAGTGGTAACTGCTCCTTTGCAATTGCGCTTGGAGCGCACCATGCACCGCGATAATATTACGCAAGAACAAGTGCAAGCACGCATGAATAATCAGTTTACACAAGAAGAGAAATTAGCTAAAGCAAATTTCGAAATCATAAACGATGACAAGCACTCTTTAATAGAACAAGTGGTTAAATTGAATAAGGTATTTATAAATTGATAATTGTTAAAAATTTTTATTAATTCAATTTCTTTGAACTTAGTGTTTTTTTTCGTTACAATCTAAAGCCTACTTTTTAAATAAATTTAGTTAGTAAGATAATATTCCATCAACCTTCCAGTTATAGCCTTTGAATTTCAAAATCTCCGAACAATTCTATAATTGAGAGCTAATAGTTTTACAGCTTATTAATTTGATTTTGGCTTATTTTGAAAAAAATAAAAATAGAAGCCTCCAATTGCATAAGCAACTGAATCCTTCCAATCTGAAGTGTAATGATGATTGAAAGTTGGAATGATTACTTCAAATGCTAAACTAAAATAAAAGATACAAAAAACGATTGTTTTTAAATGAAAAATAAATGAATAATTAGAAATAAAATTTTGCTGGATAATCAATGAAATTCCAAGTAATATTGGCAATACTAGCAAATCGTCTAAATAGCAATCCAACCATTTGATATTAATTAAATTTATTACTAAAATTTGATGGGCAAACCAAAGAAATAAAGGAATAACCAAATATAAATTACTCAATTTAATCATGCTTTCTAGCCTGGCAAAGCCATTAAAACAATTGTAACCAACGTTATAATTCCAATGATGATGGCTTGACCACCTTGAATTAACTTTTCAATCACAAAAAGAAATTTATTTTTATCAGAATTTTTTATCTTAAAATCATCCATTAATAACGACTGATTTTGCCATTTTTTTTCTAACTCATATAAATCTTTTCTGTAACCAAAATCAAGAATTTCACCGCAAAACTCACAAAAAGCTTTGTTTCCATCTGTCCATTTTTGGCAGTGTTCACATTTTTTTTGATTTATATTTTTAGTTGAAGACATTGATGAGAAAGTATACAATTTAAATAAAAAAAACAAGGCATCGGGTAATTAAATATCCCAATACCTTGTTGTAATGTTATTTGTTTTTAAAAATGAATGATACCGTTTTATTTAAAAATTTTCAAAAGTTCAATTTCCCTGAACGCAAAAATTTCTTTTACTTTTTTATCTACAAAAAGCCAATGTAAAAATGGAGCTAATATCCAACCTTTTGAAAGATAAGTAACTCTGTCAGTCATAATGGTGATACCGTTTTTTTCTTCAAAAAAGTGTTCATGGTACCATTTCGTGTATGGGCCTTTTAATTGTTGGTCAGCAAATTTAAAAGGAGGATTCCACTCACTTATTTCAGTTTTCCATTTGAAAGGAATGCCATTTAGTTTAATTCGGTAATCTATTAATGTGCCTTTAGCCATTGGAATAGGTGAAGGAGTTAGTATTTTAAAATAAACTTGCGAAGGTGTAATTTTATTTAAATTCTCAGCTTTACTAAAAAACTCAAAAACCTCAGTTAATGGTTTGTTTATTTGTGTTGTTTTTTCTAATACATATTCTCTCATGCTATATTATACAAAGCAACTGTTTAATTGTTTAAGTTAGTATTTAGAGATATGTTGATTTATGATTTGGAGATTTGTTTATTGTTTATTTGCTTATTTCTCAGCTCACATTTCACATTTCATCATTCATACTTCATTTTTTTATTTCTTGATTAATTCAAAATTCAACATCCAAAATCTAACATTCAACATTCATCCTTCAAAATTCATAATTATTGTTTTATTTAGTTTAAACTTGCGGCATGAATTATTTACGCGCTGAAAACCTTTCGAAATACTATGGCGAAAGACATTTATTCAGTAATATTACTTTTACAGTAACCAAAGGACAAAGAGTAGCTTTAATAGCTAAAAATGGCTCGGGTAAAACTAGTTTATTAAATATACTTACAGGCAGAGATAAAGGTGATGAGGGACAAGTTGTTATTGATAAAAATATACGTTGGGCATATATTGAACAAGATCCGCAATTTTACCAAACTGATGATGTTTGGTCGGCCATTTATAAAAGTGATAACGAATTATTAAATTGCGTAGCAAGGTACGAAGAGGTAATTGAAATACTAGATAAAGATCCTGAAAATATCGACAATCAAAACCAACTTCAGTATGCTATGGAAGCAATGGATTTGAATAATGCATGGGATATTGAAACAAAAATAAAAACCATTTTACAACAATTAAACTTGCACAATCATTTACATAGTAGTATTGAAAGTTTAAGTGGTGGGCAAAAAAAACGTTTAGCTATTGCTACCGTTTTGGTTCAACAGCCAGATTTTATTATTATGGATGAACCTACCAATCATTTAGATTTAAAAATGATAGAATGGTTAGAGACATACTTAACTGTTAATAATACCACTTTACTTTTGGTAACCCACGACAGGTATTTTTTAGATAAAGTTTGTAATGAAATTATTGAATTAGCCGAAGGCAATTTATACACCCACAAAGGAAATTACGCATACTTTTTAGAGAAAAAAGCACAACGAGAAGAGTATTTAGATAAGGAGGCTGATGCTGCAAGAAAGCACATGCGTAAGGAGTTGGAGTGGATGCGTAAACAACCTAAGGCTAGAACCACAAAATCGAAGAGTAGGATAGAGGACTTTTATGAAACCAAAGAAAAAGCATCGTATAAGCGCGATGATGCTAAAGTAGAAATTAAAATGAAAATGGAGCGATTGGGTTCCAAAATTTTGGAGGTTCAGCAATTGGAAAAATCGTTTGGCGATATGAAAATTTGCGAAGACTTCACCTATATTTTCAAACCAGGCGAGCGTATTGGAATCATTGGCAATAATGGAGTTGGTAAAACTACTTTTTTAAATATGTTGCTTGGTACTGAAAAACAAGATACTGGTAAAATTAGCCTAGGCGATACTGTAAAAGTGGGTTATTATAATCAACTTGGTATGCAGCTAAAGGATGATAAACGTGTGATTGAAGTAATAACTGATATAGCCGAATATGTGGAGATGACTAAAGGTGAAAAGCTTACTGCTAAAACTTTGTTAACTCGTTTTTTATTCGATCCTAAAAAACAACATAATTATGTAAGTTCTTTAAGTGGTGGTGAAAAACGAAGGTTATATTTACTTACAATTTTAATGAGTAAGCCTAATTTTTTGGTTTTAGATGAACCAACAAATGATTTGGATATTGAAACTTTAAATGTATTAGAGGAGTTTTTAGAAGAATATGAAGGCTGTATAATGGTTGTTACCCATGACAGGTATTTTATGGACACTATTGTTGATAGTTTATTTGTATTTGAAGGCAATGGAATAATTAGGCCATTTAATGGCAATTACCAAGAGTATTTAAATGAGCAAGAAGAAATTCAGGCTGAAGCACTTTTAACCAAAAGCAATGCCAACAAAGCTGCTAATACTGCGGCCGTAAAAGCCGAACCCATAAAAACAGAACAAGCAGCAACTAATAAACGTAAATTGACATTTAACGAACAACGTTTATTTGAACAATTAGAAAAAGATATAGCTGTTTTACACGATAAAAAAAATAATTTAGAAACTAAGTTAAGTGCTCCCAATGCTAATACGGATGATATTGTTACTATGGGAAAAGAACTGATAGAAGTCAATAACAGTATAGATGAAAAAGAGTTAAAATGGCTAGAATTAAGCGAATAAGAAATTTGCCTAATGGTAAAATAAAAATAATAATAAAATATTTTACATAAGGGTTGCATAGTAAAGAAAGAGGGCTATATTTGCACCCGCTAAAAAGGATAACTGATAGCAAGATTCCGTAGCTCAGCTGGTAGAGCATTACACTTTTAATGTAGGGGTCCTGGGTTCGAATCCCAGCGGGATCACTAAGAAAGCTTCGAAGAAATTCGAGGCTTTTTTTTTGACTAATAATACGGTTATTAACAAATAAAACTGTGGAATAAAAAATGGGATATTTGTAAATAAAAATTGCACACATTAAATAGAATATTATATTTGCTGCCCTCTTAAGAAAAACAAAATGATTCCGTAGCTCAGCTGGTAGAGCATTACACTTTTAATGTAGGGGTCCTGGGTTCGAATCCCAGCGGGATCACAAAAGGCTTTGAGAAATCAAGGCTTTTTTTATGCGCTAAAACATAAAAGTTAAAATGGGGTTCTTTTTTAGAATACCCTTAATTATACTAAAAAAATTCTATAATTGTTTTTAAATGAAAGAATCAAAACGCAACATTTTATTTTTAGTATTAGGCTCGTTTTTTATAGCCAATGCAATTATTGCTGAGTTCATTGGGGTTAAAATATTTTCATTAGAAAGAACGCTTGGGTTAAATCAAGCTAATATTCCAATTGGAACTTATAATTTATCATTTAACCTGACTGCAGGTGTAATATTGTGGCCTTTGGTTTTTGTAATGACTGATATTATCAACGAATATTTTGGACAAAAAGCCGTTAAATTATATAGTTATATAGCTGCAGCACTTATTTCATATTCATTTTTAGCGGTGTATTTAGCAATGGGAGCAAAAGGTGCCGATTTTTGGAATACCAAAACTTTAGAAAATGGAACGCTTGACATGAATTTAGCTTACAACAATATTTTTGGTCAAGGCTTATGGATAATCATTGGTTCGTTGGCTGCATTTTTAATCGGACAAATCCTAGATGTGAGGGTTTTTCATGCTGTAAGAAAAGTTACTGGTGAGAAACGTTTGTGGTTAAGGGCAACTATAAGTACTTTGGTTTCTCAATTGGTTGATAGCTTTGTGGTATTATACATTGCTTTTTATATTGGTAAACTCAATACTCCAGATCAATGGCCACTAAGCCAGGTAATAGCCATTGCCTCTGTTAATTATATTTATAAATTTACTGTTGCTTGGTTAATGATTCCTGTTCTATACCTTATTCATAAACTAATTGATGGATATTTAGGCAAAGAACAAGCCCACGCTATGACCGAAGAGGCAGCTTTAAGTTAATTGACAATTTAACTAACAAATTTTTGGCATCATTTTTTCAAAGTAAATAAAGCATTACTTTGCAGCCTTATTTAAATGAAAAAAATAAAAGACTTTTTTACATTAGGCATTATTGATAGATACATCATGAAGAAATATATTTCTACATTTTTGTTCTGCGTTTTGCTTTTTACTTTAATTGCAATTTTTATTGATATATCTGAAAAAATGGATGATTACATAAAAAATAAGCCACCTCTTTCAGTATTAGTTTTCGATTATTATATTTGGTTTATTCCTTATTTTATGGGTTTATTTAGCCCAGTATTTTTGTTCTTATCAACTATATTCTTTAATTCTAAATTAGCTCAAAACACCGAGATAATCTCTATCTTAAATAGTGGTGCACCTTATTATAAATTTTTAAAACCTTATATTTTATCATCATTAATTTTATTTGTAGTGTTTTTATTGGCAAATATGCATTTAATGCCAATTGCTGATAAGCATAGGTTAAAATTTGAAGATGACTGGATTCATGAAAAGGTGGTAACTCAAAACAATAATATTTATTATATGCTTAACGATTCTTCCGTAATTCATATGGAATCATATAATTACTTAGATAGTGTAGGTTATAATTGTACAATTGAAGGTTTTAAATCAAACAAAATATATAATAGAATTTTTGCTACGAGATTGCTTTGGAATAAAACTAAAAAAATGTGGACATTAGAAAATGTTCAACAACGTCTTTTCGTTGGAGATGACGAACCATTAAAAAGATTTGCTCAATTAGATACCACCTTAAATATTAAGCCCGATGAATTTATTTTGAAGGCAAATTATGTAACAAGTATGACTAATCCTGAGCTAAACGAATATATTAGAAAAGAAAAAGAAAAAGGTGCTCCAGTTCATAAGTTTTTGGTGGAACTATATAAAAGAGTAGCAGTTCCAACTTCATTTTTTATTTTAACTATATTAGCCGTTGCTGTATCTAGCAAAAAAAGTAGGGGAGGAACGGGTGCTCACATAGCATTAGGTTTTGGATTAACAATAACTTATTTATTCCTTATTCAGATATTTAATGTTATGGGTTTTACAGGAGTATTGGCACCTTATTTGGCAGTTTGGATTCCTCCAGTATTTTTTCTAATTATTGCATTATTTCTTTTAAAAACAGCACCCAAATAATTAAACATTTTGATTAGTAAAGGTAAATATTTTCAACTTCATTTCATTATTTTACTTTGGGGGTTTACACCTGTTTTGGGTAAACTAATTAGCTTATCTGCACTTGATTTAGTTTTTTGGCGTTTAATTCTTTCTATAGTTAGTCTTGCTTGTTACATTTTTTACAAAAAAGTAGCATTGAATGTATCAAAAATCGAATTTTTAGAAATACTTTTCATGGGATTAATTGTTGGTGCACATTGGTATTTTTTTTATCATGCTATAAAAGTTTCAAATGTTTCAATTGCAATGGCTGGCTTTAGTACCATAACCCTATTTGCATCTTTTATTCAACCAATAATAATGAAGAAAAAGTTTTATTGGGGCGATGCTTTATATGGAATATTCATATTAATAGGACTTTCAATTATATTAAGTTTTGAAGGGGGTGCTACTTTGGGTGTTATTTATGGAATTTTAGCAGCTTTTACGGGCGCATTTTTTAGCGTTTACAATGGAAAATTAATTGAGAAACACAATAGCTCATACATTACCATAATTGAATTTGTTGGAGCATTATTATTTATTATTGTAGTTATTTTATTACAAGGTAACGGTAATTTTGAATTACAATTAGTTTCACAATCCGATTGGATTTGGTTGATAATACTGAGCGTAATTTGTACAACTTTGGCATTTACATTAAGTGTAGAAATAATGAAAGTATTTTCTCCATTTACTGTAATAATTACAAATAATTTAGAACCAATTTATGGTGTGTTTTTTTCTATTTTATTATTTGGTGAATCAGAAATCATGTCGAGTAAATTTTATTTAGGTGCTTTAATAATTTTAGTCTGTGTTTTTAGCTACCCATTTTTAAAGAAAACTAAAAATTAGATCAAATTAAATTAACTGTTAAGTCTATATTGTAAATTGGTATTCATGTTTCATAAATCGAAAAATTAATTAAAATAATAAACTATTATAATTGCGCTTACAATCAAAATGCATAACTAAGCGATATTTTAAACAAATATTGCACTATTTATAATTAAAAATTTAATATGAAATATTTACGTCTACTCTTTACAATTAGTTCCAATATTCCCAGGTGGTTAATTTTCCTTTTTGATTTAGGAATTTGTGCATCTTCTTTTGTTTTAGCAGTTGTGTTAAGATATAGTTTTAAGTTAAATGATTCAACTTTTACCAATATTATTGCTGTAATTCCACTTATTTTATTAGTTAAGTCACTGTTTATGATTTACTTTAGATTGTACTCTGGAATTATACGTCATACAAGTGTACAAGACGGAATAAGAATTTTATACACTACATTATTCAGCAGTTTAGGTATTTACATAATTTCTGCCTTTTATAAAATATTTTTTATTAGTGGTTCATTATCTAATATACAATTATCAATTATTATATTGGATTTCATCATTACAACATTTTTATTAGGCTCTTTTAGAATATTTATTAAATTATTGTATATAAAAACGTCTTATCAAAACAGGGGTGAGGTTGTGAATTATGTTATTTTTGGAGCTGGTGAGGCTGGAATTATCACCAAACGCAAATTAGAACAACATAAAGGTTCAAATATTAAAGTGGTTGCTTTTTTTGATGATGATTCAGCTATGAAAAACAAATCTTTAGAAGGAATAAGAATATTTGATTTTGAAAAAGATTTGATAGAGTTAAATAACAAATTTGAAATAGATAATTTAATTATAAGTGGTATTAACCTTAGTAAAAATAGAAAACAAGAAATAATTGATAAATGTTTAAACAATAATATAACCGTTCAAAGTGTTCCTCCTGTTGAGAAATGGATAAATGGAGAGTTAAGTTTTAATCAAATAAAAACTGTAAAAATTGAAGATCTTATTGAAAGAGATGTAATTGAACTTGATATTGATGCAATTGGACAACAACTTAATGGTAAGGTAGTTATGGTAACTGGTGCTGCTGGATCTATTGGAAGTGAAATTGTTAATCAATTATGTAAATTTAAAATTAAAAAAATAATTGCAGTTGATAGTAGTGAAGAAAGTTTATATCAATTAGATTCACGAATTGCTGAAAACTTACAAAATGTTAATAGAAAAAATATTGAGATTGTTGTTGCTGATATCACAAATTTAGAAAGAATGAAAGGGTTGTTTGAACGTTTTCAGCCAGAAATGGTTTACCATGCAGCAGCATATAAGCATGTTCCTTTGATGGAAAATAACCCTTCTGAGGCCATAAAAACAAATGTTAAGGGAACCATGACAATAGCTAACCTTTCTGTTGAATTTGGGGTAGAAAAATTTGTTATGGTTAGTACAGATAAGGCTGTAAATCCAACAAATGTAATGGGGGCAAGTAAAAGAATTGCAGAAATTTATGTCCAATCTTTAAGTAATTCTATAAAGCAAAATAACTCAAGTAAAACAAAGTTTATTACTACTAGATTTGGAAATGTTCTTGGATCTAGCGGTTCCGTAATTCCTAGATTTAGAAAACAAATTGAAGCAGGAGGACCAATTACCGTAACACATCCTGAAATAACCAGGTATTTTATGACAATTCCTGAAGCTTGTCAATTAGTTTTAGAGGCAGGATATATGGGTAATGGAGGAGAAATTTATGTTTTTGATATGGGTAAATCTGTAAAAATAATTGATTTAGCTAAAAAGATGATCAGACTGTCAGGGTTTACACTTGGGAAAGACATTCAAATTGTTTATACGGGATTACGTCCTGGTGAAAAAATCTATGAAGAATTATTAAATGACCAAGAAAATACTGTTCCTACACATCATTCAAAAATAATGATTGGTAAAGTTAGGAATTATGATTTTAATTTAGTGAAGAATAGTATTGATGAACTATTGGAGTTGTACAATTTTCAAAATCAAACTGCAATTGTTGCTAAAATGAAAGAAATTGTACCGGAATTTATAAGTAAAAACTCTCCTTTTGAACACTTAGATAAAAAGCAAGAATTAAGCGATACAACTGTTGAAAAATTACTTGAGAAGTAAAATATCAAGATTTACAGACACTTCAGAATAGAATCCTTCTAAATAATATTTATTTATTAACAGCATTTCTTGATGCCTTAATCTTACTATATTCGCAACATGTTAACAACTGCTAGGCTTGATAAAAATCAGTATGGCGCTACACTTAACATACAATAGATTTGTAAAGATTTTGTAAATAAATTAAATGAGACTGAATAAACTATTACTTCTACTAACAGCTTTCTTTTTAGGAGCTAAAGTAACACTGGCCGATGTAGCCGAAGGTGAAAAATTATTTAACGCAAATTGTACATCTTGTCATGCAATTAACGAAAAGGTTGTAGGGCCAGCTCTTAAAGATGTGGATAAGCGTCACAATGAAGCATGGTTAATCAAGTGGATTAAGAATTCACAAGCAATGGTTAAGTCTGGCGATGCTGAAGCATTAAAAATCTACAATGAGTACAATCAGTCAGTAATGACTGCATTCCCTCAGTTTTCAGACGGACAAGTAAAATCAATTTTAGAGTATGTAAAAACAGGTGGCGCTGCCCCAGTTCAAGCTGGTGGAGGTGCAACTGCTCCTACTGATGGTGCTGCTCCAACTACAGGTGAAGGATTTTATTCTCAAACAATGCTTATTGGTTTGAGCATTTTTGCAGTAATTTTATTGTTTATCATTTTTATTTTGGTAAACATTAGAAAAGTTATTGAAAGAATTTACAACGAAAAGTTTCCAGAAGAATTAGATCCAGAAGATGTTAAATTACCTTGGAAACAAAACAAAAAATCAACTCGCTACAAATTATTTGTTAAACATCCAGTTGTAGGAACCTTAGCTGTTGGTGCCATTATTACCTTAGTTCTTGGTTTATATGGTTTCGATTTTGCAAATAAAAAAGTAGGTGTTCAAAAAGGATATGCTCCTGTTCAACCTATCAATTACTCGCATGAATTACATGCCGGTAAATACAAAATTAATTGTCAATATTGTCACTCAAGTGCAGATAAAAGTAAACAAGCATCAATTCCTTCTGCAAGTACTTGTATGAATTGCCACATGTACGTGAAGGCAAAAGAAAAATACAATGGTCAAGTATCACCCGAAATTCAAAAAATTTATAATGCTGTAGGTTATGATGCTGAAAAAGGCACTTATATTGAAGGTTATAAACAACAACCAATTAAATGGGTTAGGATTCATAATTTACCAGACCATGCATACTTCAACCATTCTCAACACGTTAAAATTGGAAAAGTAGAATGTCAATCATGTCATGGACCAATTGAAAAAATGAAAGTTGTTAGTCAACAACGTAGTTTACAAATGGGATGGTGTATTAACTGTCACCGTGAAGCTAAAGTTGATGTGGCAAATAATGATTATTACGAAAAATTACACAAAGACTTAAAAGCAAGCAACAAAGATTTTATAACTGTTGCTCAAAACGGTGGATTAGAATGTGCTAAATGCCATTACTAGTAAATAACCAAAAACAGATATAATTTCTTAATTTATTAACGAAGAAAAAATTTTAAATGGAAAATAAAAATAAATACTGGAAAGGTTTAGAAGAGTTAAACAACGATCCAAAATTTGTTGCTGCTAAAAAGAATGAATTTGCACAAGGAATTCCTTTAGAAGAAGTATTAACTGATTCTGACGGTGAAATGCAATCAAATAGACGTGATTTCTTAAAGTATTTTGGTTTTAGTATTTCAGCTGTAGCATTGGCGGCTTGTAATAATATACCTGTAAAAAATGCTATTCCTTACATTGTAAAACCTGAAAATATTACTCCTGGTGTTCCTAATTGGTATGCTACTACTTGCGGAGCTTGCTCTACTGGTTGCAGTATTTTGGTTAAAACACGTGAAGGCCGTCCTGTTAAAATCGAAGGTAATGCTGATTCTCCTGTATTTAAAGGCGGAGTTTGTGCTACTGGTCATGCAAGTTTATTAGGTTTATACGACAATGAGCGTTTAAAAGGTCCTCGCAAAGACGCTAATGAATCGACATGGGAAACAGTTGATGCAGATATTGAAAAAGCATTAGCAAGTGCCAAAAATATTAGAATAGTAAGTGGAACTATTACTAGTCCATCTACAAAAAAAATAATTTCAGAATTTACAGCTAAATATCCTTCAGCTAAAGTTTTGGGTTATGAGGCAATTTCATACGCAGCATTAATTGAAGCCAATAAACGCGCTTTTGGTAAAGCTGTTGTACCTTCATATAATTTTGATAAAGCAAAAGTTATTGTAAGTTTTGGTGCCGATTTCTTAGGAACTTGGATTTCGCCAGTAGAATACACAAAGGCTTGGGCAAAAAACAGAAAAGCTGAAGATAAGAAAATGAGCCGTCATTTGCATTTCGAAAGTAACTTATCGTTAACTGGTTCAAATGCTGATTATCGTTTTCCAATCAAACCTTCAATGGAAGGTGCTGTATTGTTAAGCATTTATAACAAAATAGCAGCTAGTACTGGTGCTCCTACTTTCTCAGTGCCTACAATTGAAGTGGCTTTAAATTCTATTGATTTAACAGCTAAAGAATTATTAGCAGCTAAGGGTCAATCTTTAGTAGTTTCAGGCTCAAATAATTTAGATAACCAATTATTAGTTGCAGCTATTAATGGTTTATTAGGAAATATAGGTACTACAGTTGATTTGGATAATTATTCAAATCAAGTAAGTGGAGATGATGCAGCTTTTGAAGCATTTGTTGCTGAAATGGAAAGTGGTGCTATTGATACCGTTATTTTCTACAATACAAACCCTGCTTACAGTTATTACAATGCTGATAAATTCAAAAATGCATTGAAAAAAGTTGGTACAAGAATTACTACTAATTCTTCAACTGACGAAACAGGTGAATTGTGTAATTACCAAACTCCTGATAATCATTACTTAGAAAGCTGGAATGATGCTGAACCTAAAGTAGGTTATTTTGGATTAACACAACCAACAATTACCAATGTGTTCAATACACGTCAAGTTCAAGAAAGTTTATTGAAATGGGCTGGTAATTCAACTGACGTTTATTCATACATCAAAAATAATTGGCAAACAAGTATTTTAATGGCTGGTGAAGAAGCTTGGAATAAAGCTTTACATGATGGTTTTTATATTGCTGCACCTAAAGCTGTTTCTACTGCATCATCTGCACCGTTAGCTAACGATATTGCTAGTAAGGTTACTGTTAACTATACAACAAACAAAAACAACACTGAAATTAAACTTTACAGCAAAATTGGTTTAGGTGATGGAACACATGCAAATAATCCTTGGTTACAAGAATTACCTGATCCAATCAGTAAAGTATGTTGGGATAATTATTTAACCATTGGTAAAGTTACTGCTGATCAATTTAATTTAAAAGAGGGCGATATTGTAACTTTAAAAGCAGGTAAAACAACTATTGAAGGATTACCAGTATTAATTCAACCAGGACAAGCTAATTCTACAATTGGTTTAGCAATGGGTTATGGTAAATTAAGCGGTAAGGTTGCTTCTAATTTTGGAAAAGGTTTGGGTAAAAATGCATTTAGCTTAGTTGGATTTGAAAATGGTACTTTTACTTATAATTCTGCAAATGGTGTTAGTTTAACCAAAACTGATGACGGTTATGAATTAGCTCAAACACAAACTCACCATACTATTGAAGGTCGTAATTTATTACGTGAAGCTTCATTAGATGAGTATATTAAAAATCCTAGTGCTGGTAACAATGATCACGCTCACATTATTTCATTATGGGAAGAGCACGATAGCAAAGGTCACAAATGGGGAATGGCAATTGATATGAATGCCTGTACTGGTTGTGGTGCTTGTGTAGTAAGTTGCTCAGCTGAAAATAATGTACCAGTTGTTGGTAGAAAAGAAATTTTAAACAGTCGCGAAATGCATTGGATTAGAATTGATAGATACTATAGCTTCAAAAATTTAGCTACAGGAAAACCATCAACCAAAGAAAAAGAATACAACGATAAAAATAATAAAATTGATTTTGAACATGTAACTGTTATGCATCAACCAATGATGTGTCAACATTGTGGTCATGCTCCTTGCGAAACTGTTTGTCCGGTATTAGCTACTGTTCATAGTTCAGAAGGTTTAAATCAAATGGCTTATAATCGTTGTGTTGGTACAAGATATTGTGCAAATAACTGCCCTTATAAAGTTCGTAGGTTTAATTGGTTTAAATATAGAGAAAATGATCAATTTGACTTCCATTTCAATAATGATTTAGGAAGAATGGTTATCAATCCTGATGTTACAGTTCGTTCTAGAGGTGTAATGGAAAAATGTTCATTCTGTGTTCAAAGAATTCAAGCTAGCAAGTTAAAAGCTAAAATTGAGAATAGAAAAATGGTTGATGGTGATGTTAAAACTGCTTGTCAACAATCTTGTCCTGCTGATGCTTTAGTTTTTGGAGATATGAATGATCCTAAAAGTGAAATTTCTAAATTATTCAAAAATGAACGTAAATATGTATTATTAGAGGAGTATAACGTTCAACCATCGGTTGGTTATATGACTAAGATAAGAAATGTTAACGAGCCAATTGCTGGAGAGCAAAAAGCACCTGCTAAGCATGATGAAAAACATGAAGAACATAAAGCAGCTGAGCATGCCCATTCATAATTCAATTAATTAATCAATTAAATAAATTTTTAAATAATATAATTACATGTCATACGAATCACCAATTAGAGATTTGCTCGTAACAGGTGGTAAAACCTACAGTGATATTACTAAAGATATCACCCGTCCAATTGAAAACAAGCCATCAAAGGCTTGGTGGCTTGGATTTGGTTTATCATCAATCGTTTTAGCAATTTGGATTTTTTCAACTACTTACACCATGCTAGTAGGATTAGGAGCCTGGGGTTTAAACAAAACTGTTGGATGGGCTTTTGATATTACCAACTTTGTATTTTGGGTAGGTATTGGTCATGCTGGAACCTTAATATCAGCCGTATTATTATTATTCCGTCAAAAATGGCGTATGTCAATTAATCGCTCTGCAGAGGCAATGACTATATTTGCGGTTCTATGTGCTGCATCATTCATTTTATCGCACATGGGTCGTCCGTGGGTGGCCTATTGGCCAATTCCACTTCCAAATGCATTTGGAAGTTTATGGGTTAACTTTAACTCTCCATTGGTTTGGGACGTATTTGCAATTTCGACTTATTTCTCTGTGTCGTTGGTGTTTTGGTATGTTGGTTTAATACCAGATATTGCTACGGTTCGCGATAGAGCCACAAGTAAAGCGCGTAAATTCTGGTATGGTTTCTTTGCAATGGGTTGGAATGGATCTACTAAAGTTTGGCACAGATATGAAGTTATCAGTTTAATTTTAGCTGCTATTTCTACACCCTTAGTATTATCAGTTCACTCAATTGTATCAATGGATTTTGCTACATCATTAGTACCAGGTTGGCATACAACAATTTTCCCTCCTTACTTCGTTGCTGGTGCAATTTTTTCTGGATTTGGTATGGTTTTAACTTTGTTAGTTGTTGCTCGTGAAGTTCTAAATTATAAAGATTACATTACATCAGAACATTTAGATGCTATGTGTAGAGTTGTAATGTTAACAGGAACATTGGTTGGTTTAGCTTACATTACTGAGTTTTTCGTAGCTGCTTATTCAGGTGTTGAATATGAGCAATATGCTTTCTTAAACAGAGCTTTTGGACCATATGGTTGGAGTTATTGGATTATGATGGGTTGTAACTTAGTTGCACCTCAAGTATTTTGGTCTAAATGGGCTAGAACTACACCATGGTTTATATTCATTATGTCTATCATTGTAAATATAGGTATGTGGTTTGAGCGTTTTGTAATTATTGTAACATCATTACACAGAGATTTCTTACCTTCAAGCTGGAGTATGTATACTCCAACTATTGTTGAGTTCTCTATATTATTAGGTTCATTTGGATTATTCTTCTTCTTGTTCTTCTTATTCATGAAATTCTTACCATCAATTAACATGAGTGAATTGAAAAGTATTGTTAAAACTAAACATGCTTTAGAGTTAGAAAAACAATACACTGAATTATTAAATAACAATCACAAAATGCCACATCACGCTCACGAAACGAAAGGAGATTCAGTTCATGGACACTAATAAAGTAATTTTAGGTATTTACAATGATCCTGACCATATTTATGATACAACTAAAAAGTTGATTCATGATGGTTATAGGGTTAGAGATGTATATTCTCCATTTGCAATTCATGGAATGGATAGAGTTTTGGGAATAAAAAGATCAAGATTAACAGTAGCAGCTTTTGTTTTTGCAATGACTGGTATTGTCTTAGCATTGACCCTACAAACTTATGCTTCATATTTTGATTGGCAAATGAACGTTGGTGGTAAACCTTCGTTACATATTCCAACATATATTCCAATTACTTTTGAGTTAGCAATTTTATGTACTGCCTTTGGAATGGTAGGATGTTTTTTTGCTGTAAACAAAATGGTTTGGGGTAAAAATGCAGATATTATTGATATTAGAGTAACTGATGACTTATTCGTTGTAGCTATTGATATCATTCCAAATAAAACAGATATAGCCGAATTAAGTTCAATTTTGAAAAATAATGGTGCTATTGAAATTAGAGAAAGGGAGTTTGAAGACTAATACTATGAAACTAAAAAATATAAGTTTAGCAATTTTAGTAGGTTCAGGCATGGCATTTATGGCATCTTGTTCTGCTGGTGGCGACAACCCTGGTATGGAGTATGCGCCAAATATGTATCATTCATTTGCTTATGAACCATTAAGCCAAGAGGAAAGCAAGCCTAATACTATTAACCCAAATGGTATGAATATGCGTTTACCTGCAAAACATACTATTGCTCGTGGACAATCAGATTATGCAAAATATGATTTCCAAAAGACAGCTGAAGCTTATGAAGCTGCTGGCTCTTTGGTTAATCCAACTGCTCCAACTATTTATAATTTAGCAGAAGGTAAAAGATTGTATAATATTAACTGTACACCTTGCCATGGAGAAGATGGACAAGGTAATGGTACAATAGTAGCTGATGGTAAGTTCCCTAAAGTACCTAGTTATGCTGATAGATTACCTACTATTAATGATGGTAAAGCATTTTACTCTATAAAATACGGTAAAAACTTAATGGGTGCTTATGGTACAGTTCTTTCTCCAAACCAAGTTTGGCAAGTAATACATTACATCAACACTTTCAAAACAACTGCAACTGAAGCTACAGCTACAGCAGCAGCTGATACCACAGTTAAAAAATAAGTTGAATTAATTATTTGAAAAAAAATTATGTCACACGATACACATATAGAAATTAAAGAAGAAAAATATACTATAACTGACGGTAACAAAAAGTGGTCATACGGTTTAATGATTGTAGGTTTACTTTTAACTATCTTGGGTTATTTTACCTATCATCCCTCAGTTGAAGGTATGAATTTAACTGCTGATGACTTACACCACTTAGTATCAAAACGCTTTTGGGGTAATTTATTAGTTGACAGTTACTTTACATTTATTATTGCAACTTGTGCAATCATATTTGTAGTAATTAGCCAATTAGCTAATGCTGCTTGGTATGTAGCTATAAGAAGAATTCCTGAGGCAATGAGTACTTACATGATTATTGGAGCAGGATTATTGCTTACAATAATTTTAGTTAACTTTTATGTTTTACATGGTGGGATTTACCATTGGGCTCATCCAGGTGTTATGGAAACAGATCCATTATTAGCTAAAAAAACTTGGTACTTATCACAACCATTTTATTTAGTTCGCTTAGTATTATTTACTGCATTTTGGATTTTCTGTGCAGCTCAAATACGCAAAAACTCTAGAAATGAAGATTTAGTTGGTGGAGTTGAAAATTTTGATAAAAACTTTAGAATTTCTACTGTATTTTTAGTTGTTTTTGGTTTTACTTTCTCCATGTTTGCATGGGATTTAATGATGAGTGTTGATGCGCATTGGTATTCAACTATTTTTACCATTTATAATTTCGCTACAGGATGGGTTAGTGCATTAACAGTAACTTATTTATTAGTTTGGTATTTAAGAGGTAAAGGATATTTAGGAATTGTAACTGACGAACACCAACACGATTTAGGTAAGTTTATGTTTGCATTCTCAGTGTTTTGGACTTACATGTGGACTGCACAGTTCTTGTTAATTTGGTACGCAAATATTCCTGAAGAGGTAGTTTATTACAAAGAACGTATGTTTGGCTCTTACCAATTCAACTTTTACTTAAACATCGTTTTAAATTTCGTAGTACCATTTTTCATTTTTATGATGAGAGATGCTAAGAGAAATAGAAAAGTTGGATATTTTGTTGGTGGTGCTATTTTAATTGGACATTGGAATGATTGTTTATTAATGGTTATGCCTGGTGCAATGGATTTACCAACTGCAATTTCAGAACATAATCCAACTGGTTCAATCGAAATTCCTAACCAAGGAATTGGTTTTATGGAAATTGGTATGTTATTGTTCTTTGCTGGGTTGTTTTTGACTGTTGTGTTAAAAGGATTAACTAAAGCAAATTTATACCCCACCCGTCATCCTTTCATTTACGAAAGTGCAATGCATGATGTAGGAGTTTAATACTAATAAAACTTGTGAAAAACCTCAACTGAATTCAGTTGAGGTTTTTTTTATTTATAGAAGGTATATATTATCAAATTATGAACACGCTTTTTAAGTTTTATATTTCATTGTTTCTGTTTTGGATATTGTTTTTTTTTACACAACAAACAATTTTTATTTTTTTAAATATTAGTGGTGTTCAATTAACTTTTAATGATATTATTTTTTCATTTTACAAAGGGTTGCGAATTAATAATGCTACCTCTTTTTATATATTGAGTTTACCCATACTGATTAGTATTGTTAACTTATTTGTAAGTAGGCCTGAACTATTTAACAATATAATCAAAATACAAACCTATATTTTTATTGCAATCTGTTGTTTTATTGGTTCATTAGATGCTGGTATTTTTAAAGTTTGGGGAACTAAAGTAAATGCAAAAGCTCTCTCATATATGGCATACCCTGATGAGGTGTTACCAGCAATGTTTGCAGTTGAAAATTTAGGTTTACTTGCTTTATTGGGTATATTGTTATTTTGTTTCATTTGGATCTTTAATAATATTTACTCTCCTTTAAACAAAATTGATACTAATTGGAAAGTTAAAATATTACTTCCAATTTTGTTAATGGCTACTACTGTTATATCAGCAAGAGGTGGTTTGCAAAAGGTTCCTTTGAATAGGAATCAGGTTTTCTTTTCAGAACACTCTGTTTTAAATTATGCCTCTTTAAATAGCTTTTGGAATTTTGCTGATTTATTCTTTAATCCAATTCCTCCCCAAGAAAATCCTTACACTTTTTTTGATTCAATATTAGCAAATGGGCTTTTAACCGAAATGCATCAATCAAAGGTTGATACTTTTGAAAAAGTGTTTACTGCTTCTAAACCCAATATTGTAATCATAATGTTAGAAAGTTGGGGTGCAGATGTTATTTCATGTTTAAATGGGGAGCCAAATGTTGCACCTAAATTTTGTGAATTAGCTAAAGAGGGTATTCTATTTGATAAATGTTTTGCAACAGGAGATAGAACTGAACAAGGTATGTTAGCTATTCTTAGTGGTTATCCTGCTCAACCTGTAAGCTCTATTATTAAAGAGTTTGGCAAGTTTGATAAATTGCCCAATTTATATAAAATAATGAATGAGCAAAATTATTATACATCTTATTATAGTGGAGGTCGATTACAATTTGATAATATGGAAGCCTATTTAAGAGCAGCAGGTGTGAAAAAAATGGTTGGGGAAGATGATTTTAAAATAAACAAACGAACTAATTGGGGGGCCTATGACGAAGAAACATTTGCATTACATATTGATGAGTTAAAAACGGCCCCACAACCATTTTTTAGTGTTTTGAGTACAATGACCACTCATGAGTGGTTTGAAGCTAATATACCTCAAATATTTAACTCTGATGCTGATAAAGTGAACAATGGCTACAGAAATACAATGCACTACGCTGATTCTTGCTTGTATGAATATATTAATAGATTAAAAAAGGAACCTTTTTATAATAATACAATTTTTGTTTTGGTAGCGGATCATGCTAGTAAATTTCCGAAATCGAGAAATATACACGAAATTGAACGACATAGAATTCCAATGTTGATTTTAGGAGGGGCACTTAAGCCTGAATATAAAGGTAAAGCCAATAGCACTGTGGCCTCGCATACCGATATTGCTGCAACCATTTTAGGTCAATTGTCAATTCCTAATCAATATTTTGCAAGAAGTAAAAACTTATTTGCTCCTCAAATTCCACATTTTGCTTATTATGCTTTTGACAATGGTTTTGGAATTATTAATAATCAAACTGAGTTAGTTTATGACCATAATCAACAGTTAGTAATTCATACAAATAATAATGATACTTTATTGAACAATAAATGGTTGAACTTTGGAAAAGCATACTTACAGACCAATTTTCAAGATAATATCAATTATGCTTCTGTAAAAAAATAGTAACTGTTTAAAATTAAGATTTTATTTAATTTATTTTGTTTAATATTGTTATGTATTTGAAAAAGATAACATACATAATATTTACATTAGTTTATCTTGTTCTAGCAACAAAGGTTAGTGCTACAATACATTTTTGTGGAGGAACAATATCGAGTATCAGTTTTTTTGAACAAAAAAGTGAAGTTTGCGATTGTGGTAAAATGTCCGATAAATCTTGTTGCCATGATTTTACTTTTACTGGTAAATTTGATAATTCAAATACCAGTTTAACGAAAATATTAGAGCCTAAATTCCACAAGAATTTTCTAGTTTTAAGTACCTATTATATAAAATACATCCCTACTGATCATTTCTTTTTTTCTAATGCTAACGAAATTAGCAATAATACTATTCCCCCTTTAATTTTAATACAATTAAGTTCTGTTTTTCTTCGAATTTAGAATATTTTAATTGCTATTTGCCACATAAAGTTCAATAATTCTCAAATTACGCAAACAGTTGTTTGCGTTTAATATTAACTAAAATGAAAAAAACAATATTAAATTTATTAATTATAAGCAGCATTTTATTAGTTTCATGCGAGAAAGAAGAAACTAAAGTTCCTGTTTCAAACAGTAAAACGGCTAACTTAACTATTAATTTTAATAACACCGTAGATGGAGTTCCAATTAATACCATTATTTCTCAATATACTAATGCAGCTAAAAATAAATATTCAGTTAGTTTACTCAAATATTATGTAACCAATGTTGTTTTGGTAAGTGAAAATAATGACGAGTTTTTTGCCAAAAACTATAATTTGATAGATATTGATAGGCCTGAACAAAATACATTTACACTACTAAATGTGCCTAATGCAAAGTATACTAAAATGAAATTTATTTTAGGTGTAGATTCTTTAAGAAATACAAGTGGAGTACAAGATGGTTTTTTAGATCCTAGCTTTGGTATGTTATGGACATGGAATACTGGTTATATATTTTTTAAACATGAAGGAAACTATATAGATTCATTGAACCAAACAAAGCCTTTACGTTTTCATTTAGGAACAGGTCCAGCAAGGGGTTTTGTAGAATTTTCATTACCATTAGTAGATATAAACTCAAGTCTAACTAAGAAATTAACTATTAATTTTGATTTGAATAAAGCTTATTCAGCTAAAAAGATTATCAATTTCAATATCGATAATGACCGCCAATCTGAATCAGCAGCTGATGTTTTTTGGATAGCTAACTTAAAAGCTAATTTAGAACAGTCTTTTTCTTTCGGAAAGGTAGAATAATATGAAAAAAAATATTTTTTATTTGTTAATTATCTTTGTAGCAATAATATTTTCTTGCTCTAAAGATCCTGTTATTACCATTTCAAATAATGTCATAGATACTCCTGCTGTTTTATTTAATTTAAATACACCGGTTGGTTTTCCTAAAATTAATATACCTGCTTCAAATTTATTAACTGTTGAAGGAATTGCTTTAGGTAGGAAACTTTTTTATGATCCTATTCTTTCGTTAGATAACACCCAATCTTGCGGAAGTTGCCATAACCAAAAATTTGCATTTACTGATAGTACCTTGCAATTTAGTAAAGGAATCACAGGAGAAATAGGTAATAGAAATGCAATGCCTATAATGAACCTTGCTTGGGAAAGAGCATTTTTTTGGGATGGAGGATCTGCTACTTTAGAAGATCAAGTTATTGGGCCGATTACCAATCCTATTGAAATGCACGAAACGTTACCTAATGTTTTAAGGAAACTAAATGCAGATGCTACCTACAAAAAATTATTTAAGCGTGCTTTTGGTTCTGATTCAATAACTACAAAACATATTATGAAAGCTATTGCTCAGTTTGAAAGAACTGTTATTTCAGCAAATAGTAAGTATGATAAGTATGTAAGAGGTGAAGTAGAATTAACTTTTGATGAGTTAAAAGGAATGGAATTAATTGAAGATCAAACCAAGGGTGACTGCTTCCATTGTCATGTATTGGGCAGTACTTTTACCGATTTTGATTTTAAAAACAATGGACTCGATTCTGTTTTTACTGATTTGGGTAGATACAGAGTAACACTGAAAGAGACTGATAAAGGTAAATTTAAAACTCCAACTCTCAGAAATGTAGAATTAACAGCTCCATATATGCATGATGGGAGATTTAAAACTTTAGAAGAGGTACTAGAACATTACAACACTGGTTTTGCTGAAAATTCACCCAATTTAGATGTAAATATTGCATTAGGTAAAAAGGGTAGAATGAGTGAAACAGAAAAACAACAAATCATAGCATTTTTAAAAACACTTACTGACTATGATTTTATTAACAACCCCAGCTTTAAGAAACCATAAAATGAAAAACTTTTTTATAATTATATTAGCCATTTTTAGTTTAATGGCATTTAAAAATATTCAGAAACCAACTACAGTTAAGTTTAAAGTATTTGGAAATTGCCCACAATGTAAAGAAAGAATTGAGCTTGCACTAGATGTAAAAGGTGTTAAGTCGGCAGAATGGAATGTTGATACAAAAATACTTGATGTAGTATTTATAGCTGATAAAATTTCTTTGGAGAAAATACATTTAGCTATTGCTAATAGCGGGCATGATACAGAAAAAGCAAAGGCACCAGATAATGTTTATTTAAAGTTACCTGATTGCTGCATGTATAGAGATAACGATAATACGCACCACGACTAAATAGTTATTCATTGTTTTATTGTAAATTATGAAAAAATACTACTTAATAGTGGTAGTTGTTTTGCTGTGCCATATTGTGAACGCCCAGCAAACAATGAACCTAAAAGGAATTGTTGTAGATACTGATTTAAAAGGAAATATTACACCAATACAAGGTGCATATATTAGGTGGTTAAATGAAACCAATATTGTAATATCTGACAGTAATGGTGTATTTATTATTCCATTTACAGAAAACACAAAAAACTTGATAGTTTCCTATGTGGGTTATAAAACTGATACCATTTTTGTAGCAGAGAAAAAATTTGTAAAAATTTTACTTATTACTAAAAATAAACTCAAAGATGTAAATATCAGTGTTGAAAGAAAAAGTTCTGAAGTAAGTTTTATTGATCCTTGGAAAACCACTATAATGAATGAAAAGGAATTGTTTAAAGCGGCTTGTTGCAATTTAAGTGAAAGCTTTGAAACCAATCCTTCTGTTGATGTGAATTTAACTGATGCCATTACTGGAACAAAACAAATTCAAATGCTTGGTTTAGCTAGCCAATACACCCAACTTACTCAGGAAATGATTCCTGGCGCGCGAGGCTTGGCCGTTAATTATGGCAATGCTTATACTCCTGGAAGTTGGATAAATAGTATTCAGGTTACCAAAGGAATTGGTTCAGTTGTAAATGGATTTGAAAGTATTGCTGGACAAATAAATACTGAACTACATAAACCAGATGTTAAAGAAAAAGTGTATTTCAATGCTTATGCTAGTGAAGGTGGAAGGTATGAGACTAATTTAATTGTTGCCAATAAATTAACTAAATCATTTAGTCAATCAATTTTATTGCATGGAAGTACTTTAACATTGAGAATGGATAATAATAACGATGGTTATTTGGATAATCCTTTAGGCTATCAAATTAATTCAGCTTATAGGTTTAAGTATGATAAAGGTAAAGGGTTTATCATTCAAGGTGGTTTAGCTGCTTTAAATGATAAAAAAATTGGTGGACAATTTGATTTTGATGAAAATAACCGAATATCCTTAAAATTATATGGAACCAAGGTAAATGCTTTAAAAGGAGATGCTTGGCTAAAAATAGGTTATGTTTTCCCGAGGAAAATTTATAAAAGTTTAGGTTTACAAGTTTCAACAGTGGGTCAAAGTTATGATTCATATTTTGGTAATAATTTGTACAAAGGAAAACAAGAATCCGTTTATGCCAATTTTATATACCAATCAATCATTAGTTCTAGCGACCACAAGTTTAGAACAGGTTTTAGTTATTTGAATGATTATTACGATGAGGTTTTAGAGAATTTTATTGCACAAAATAATACTTCAAAACAATATGAATTTAAAAGAATTGAAAAAGTAGCTGGTGCTTTTTTTGAATATACTTATAGTTATCTAAATAAATTTACTTTGGTTGCTGGTCAACGATTAGACTTTAATAATTTATATGGTTGGTTTTACACCCCTCGTGTTCATACGAGACTTGCTATCAATAAGCAAACTGTTTTAAGGGCTAGTGCTGGTCGCGGACAAAGAACGGCAAATATTATTGCTGAAAATACCGGACTATTGGCTAGTTCAAGGAAATTTATTTTCAATTCTAATAATTTAAATAATGCTTATGGATTAAATCCAGAGGTTGCTTGGAATTATGGTTTATCGTTAACATCCGATTTTAAGTTAAATTATCGCAAAGGCAGTTTTAGTATAGATTATTACTACACCTATTTCCAAAACCAAATAGTAGTAGATAGAGAAGCAATGGTGAATGAAGTAAGGTTTTATAATTTAAATGGAAATTCGTATTCGAATAGTATTCAAGTGCAATTAGATTATGAACCTATAAAACGCCTAGATGTTAGGTTGGCCTACAGATATTACGATGTTAAAGCTCAATATGACTCAATAGGAGTGAGAGAAGTTCCATTAATTGCAGCTCATAGGGCTTTTTTCAATATTGGTTACAATACAAAAAACAAATGGAATTTTGATTTTACTTGGAATTGGATTGGTTCAAAACGATTGCCTAACACCTCATCAAATCCGGCAGAAATGCAACTTCCCAATTATTCCGAAAGCTTTATCATTTTAAATACTCAAGTAAGCAAAAGTTTATTTAACAAAAAGTTAGACATATACACGGGTATTGAAAATCTATTAGATTTTAAACAGTCTACTCCAATTATTGATGCCCAAAATCCTTTTGGAAGTTATTTTGATGCCAGCATGGTTTGGGGACCTGTATTTGGAAGAATGATTTATGGTGGAGTCAGGTTTAAGTTTTAAATTGTCAATTATTAGTTAACTATTTACCAAAATAATTTGGCTAAAATTAGTTTTATTTGTGCCACCAAAATTCAACACAACATGAAGTTTTTTATTGATACAGCCAATCTTGCTCAAATTAAAGAAGCAAACGATTTAGGAATTTTAGATGGCGTTACTACCAATCCATCGTTAATGGCAAAAGAAGGCATTAAAGGCGATGCCGCAGTTATGCAACATTACAAAGACATTTGCGCATTAGTAGATGGCGATGTAAGTGCAGAAGTAATAGCTACTGACTACGAAGGAATGATAAAAGAAGGTGAAGCTTTAGCGGCTTTACATAAAAACATTGTAGTTAAAATTCCAATGATAAAAGACGGTATTAAAGCCATTAAATATTTTAGTAGTAAAGGCATAAAAACCAATTGCACATTAGTATTTAGCGCTGGTCAAGCTATATTGGCTGCTAAAGCTGGTGCTACTTATATTTCTCCATTTGTTGGCAGATTAGACGATATTAGTTTTGATGGAATGGAGCTTATTGCTCAAATTTCACATATATTTTCGGTACAAGGATATGAAACCGAAATTTTAGCTGCATCTATCCGTAATCCAATGCATATTGTAAAATCGGCCGAAATGGGTGCTGATATTATTACAAGTCCATTGGCAAGTATTTTAGCATTACTAAAACATCCTTTAACTGATAGTGGTTTGGCTCAATTTTTAGCTGACCATCAAAAATTAAACGCATAATTTTGATTGCCCTAAATCATGTAAAAAGATTTAGGGCTTTTTTTATATTTGAATTTTATAAAACAAAACATCTAACAATTAAAAATTATGGTAAGAAGACCTTTTAATTTACAAAAATGGATAGACGAGAACAGACATTTATTAAAACCACCTGTTGCCAACAAAAATTTATATCCAGAAGGAACCGATTTTATAATCATGATTGTAGGTGGACCAAATGCGCGTAAAGATTACCATTACAACGAATCGGAAGAATGGTTTTACCAATTAGAAGGCGAAATTACAGTTAGAATTCAAGAGGAAGGCAAAGCAGTTGATATTAAATTAGGACCTGGCGATATGTTTTTATGTCCGCCAAATACACCACATTCACCCATTCGATCTGAAGGTTCAATTGGATTAGTAATAGAGCGAGTAAGAAAAGGCAAAGGTTTAATTGATGGATTGATGTGGTTTTGCGATAAATGCAATCACAAATTACACGAATACCGTTTTGAATTAAGCGATATTGAAAACGATTTTTTACCTAGATTTAAAGAATACTATGCCTCAGAAGAATTGCGCACTTGCAAAAACTGTGGCCATGTAATGGAAACCGACCCTCGTTTTGTATAATGTCAAGTGAAGAACTAGATAAACTTTATATAAACATTGGTGAACTCGCTCAAAAGTTCAATGTATCAGTTTCGTTAATTAGGTATTGGGAAAAAGAATTTAAACAATTAATTCCCGAGAAAACCATTAAAGGAACACGCAAATACAGCAAAAAAAACATTGAAACTTTTAACTTAATATATCGTTTAATAAAAATAGACGGTTACACCATAGAAGGAGCTAAAGAAAAGCTAAATGCCAAACCGCTAATTCAATCTAACCAAGAAGCCATTGAAAAATTAACTGACCTAAAAGAGTTTTTAACCAAGTTGAAAGATTTTATTTAGTAAATTTCAAGGTTAGAAAAATTAAAAGATTACAAAGTTGAATTTCATTAATCATTCAACATTCAAAACCCAACATTCAAAATTCAAAAAATGTTTAACACCATAGAAGAAGCCATTGAGGATATAAAAAACGGTAAAATTATTATTGTAGTTGATGATGAAGACCGTGAAAACGAAGGAGATTTTTTAACTGCTGCTCGCAATGTAACTCCTGAAGTAATTAACTTTATGGCCAAAGAAGGACGTGGATTAATTTGCGCTCCTTTAATTGATAGTCGTTGTAAAGAATTAGGTTTGGAACTAATGGTTACCGATAATACCACTTTACACGAAACTCCTTTTACTGTTTCGGTTGATTTATTAGGAAAGGGTTGCACTACAGGAATTTCAGCTCAAGATAGAGCTAAAACGGTGCAAGCTTTAATTGACCCAGCTACCAAACCCGAGGAGTTAGGAAAACCAGGACATATTTTTCCGCTTAAAGCCAGACCTGAAGGGGTATTGCGCAGAGCGGGACATACCGAAGCTGCCATTGATTTTGCTCGCCTTGCGGGCTTTGAACCGGCAGGATGTATTGTAGAAATTTTAAGCGAAGATGGAACCATGGCTCGTTTGCCTGAGTTAACCCAAATTGCTAAAAAATTCGATATGAAATTGGTTACCATCAAAGATTTAATATCGTACAGATTAGAAAAAGAAAGTTTAATAAAACGCATTATTTCGGTAGATATGCCAACTGATTATGGTGATTTTATTCTTACTGCTTTTAAACAAATAGATACCGACCAAGAACATTTGGTATTACAAAAAGGAACTTGGGAACCTAACGAACCTGTTTTGGTGCGCGTGCATTCAAGTTGTGTAACAGGCGATATTTTCCATAGCCTACGTTGCGATTGTGGTGAACAATTAGCCAAAAGCATGGAAATGATTGAAAAAGAAGGTAAAGGTGCTATTATTTATATCAACCAAGAAGGCAGAGGAATTGGATTAGTAAATAAGCTAAAAGCTTATAAATTACAAGAACAAGGCCTTGATACCGTAGAAGCTAATTTACAATTAGGCTTTAAAATGGATGAGCGCGATTATGGTGTTGGCGCACAAATGATACGCGAAATTGGTATTACCAAAATGCGTTTAATGACCAATAACCCAACCAAACGTGCAGGCTTAATTGGTTACGGACTCGAAATAGTTGAAAATATTCCAATTGTTGTAGAACCTAACCCACACAACAAAAAATACTTTGATACCAAACGTGATAAAATGGGTCATGAGTTTAAGTAGTTTTTAGTTGTCAGTTGACAGAAAGTTGGGTATTTATGTCTCTTTTCTAAAATGGATTTTAATTATAAAAACAAACAAAATAGATAAAAATTATAACTTGCATATTCAAAATGACAAGTAAATTAATGACTTTAGAACAATACATCACCAACATAAATCAAAGATATAAACTAGGTAACGCAACCGAGCATACATTTCGTGGCGACTTGCAACAACTATTAGAAAGTTTAGTTCCCGACATTAGAACGACCAACGAACCTAAAAGGCAAAGTTGCGGAGCACCAGATTATATTCTTACTAAAAAAGAAATTCCTGTTGGTTTTATTGAGGCTAAGGATATTGGCGATAAAGACTTAGAAGGAGCAAAAAAAACTGGAAATAAAGAACAGTTTGATCGTTATAAAGCATCACTAAATAACTTAATTTTTACTGATTATTTAGATTTTCATTTATACATTGAAGGAATATTTATTACAAAAATTGCAATTGCTGAAATTCAAAATGGAACCATTGTTCCGTTGCCTCAGAACTTTGCAACATTTAATAATTTAATCAAAGATTTTTGTATTCATATTGGCCAAACCATTAAGAGCAGTAAAAAGTTAGCTGAAATGATGGCAGGCAAGGCTAGGTTATTGGCCGATGTAATAGAAAAAGCTTTAACTAGCGATGAAGTTAACCAAGAAAACAGTACGTTAAAAGACCAAATGG
Source organism: Bacteroidia bacterium (assembly GCA_044239605.1). Taxonomy (GTDB): domain Bacteria; phylum Bacteroidota; class Bacteroidia; order UKL13-3; family UKL13-3; genus JAAFJM01. The sequence continues at coordinate 49,271 of JBIIBC010000021.1, forward strand.
AGGCTTTTAAACAAATATTGATTCATGATATAACTGCTAAAGGTTTTGCCGATGTTTATGCCCAAACCATAGCTTATGGAATGTTTGCTGCTAGGTTACATGACCCAACTTTACCCACTTTTAGCCGACAAGAAGCAGCAGAACTCATTCCAAAATCCAATCCGTTTTTACGCAAACTTTTTAGTTACATAGCAGGCCCAGATATAGACGATAGAATAAAATGGATAGTTGATAGTTTGGTTGAAATATTTTTGGCTTGTAACGTAGAAGAAATTTTAAAAAACTACGGCAAGCAAACCAAAATGGAAGATCCAATCATCCATTTTTATGAAACTTTTTTAAGTGAATACGACCCTAAGTTACGCAAAGCTCGAGGTGTTTGGTACACACCTGCACCAGTTGTAAATTTTATTGTTCGGGCAGTTGATGATATTTTAAAAACTGAATTTGATTTACCGCAAGGACTTGCAGACAATAGCAAAACAAAAATAAAAGTTGATGTACAAGGCAAAAAAACAGAGCAGGAAGTGCACAAAGTACAAATATTGGATCCTGCCACAGGAACAGGAACTTTCCTTGCCGAAACCATAAAACACATTCACAAAAAGTTTGAAGGACAACAAGGCATTTGGAGCAATTATGTAGAAACGCATTTATTGCCTCGTCTTAATGGTTTTGAGTTGCTAATGGCAAGTTACGCAATGGCACATTTAAAATTAGATTTGCTTTTAACCGAAAAAGGTTACAAACCGACAACAAACCAAAGGTTCAGAGTTTACCTTACCAATAGTTTAGAAGAACATCACCAAGACACAGGAACTTTATTTGCCAATTGGTTAAGCACAGAAGCCAACGAAGCCAATCACATCAAAAGAGATACGCCAGTAATGTGTGTAATTGGTAATCCACCTTATGCAGTAAGTAGTACGAATAAAAATGAATGGATTGAAAAATTAATTAGTGATTACAAAAAAGATTTGGTAGAAAAAAGTTACAATTCTCTTTCTGATGATTATGTGAAATTTATCCGGTACGGTCAGCATTACATTGAAAAAAATGGTAGTGGTATTTTAGCATATATATCTAATAACAGTTTTATAGATGGCGTGGTATTTCGCCAAATGAGAAAATATTTGCTAGAATGTTTTGACACAATTTATATTTTAGACTTACACGGAGATGCTAAAAAGCAAGAAGTTTGCCCTGATGGTACTGCTGATAATAATGTATTTGATATTATGCAAGGGGTTTCAATAAACATCTTTGTTAAAACAGGAAAGAAAAAGAAAAATGAATTAGGGAAAGTATTTAATTTTGATTTACAAGGAAAACGTGACTTTAAATATAACTTCTTAAATGAAAATTCTTTAAAGACTTTAAATTGGAATTCATTAAATTATTCATCACCAAACTATTTTTTTGTGACAAAGAATTTTAAAGGTGATACTGAATATCAATTAGGTTTTAAAGTTGACCAAATTTTCAATAAGTATAATAACGGCATTGAAACAGGCAAGGACAGCTTCTTTTATAATATATCAAAAAAAGTATTAATTGAAAATTTAGCTTTTGCTTTTCAAAACAAGGAAAGTAGTATAAATAAATTTGAAATAACTAATACGGATAGTTTTAAGTTCTTAGATAAATTTAATTCAACGGAATTTAATCAAAATAAAATTACAAATGTTTCTTATCGCCCTTTTGACATTGTAGCAAGTTATTATGATGTAAAACTTCAAAGGCGTCCTGCATTTGATACAATGAGAAATATGTTACAGCCTAATTTTGGACTGCTTACGCCAAGGCAAGTAACAGACAATTTTAAGCATATTTTTATATCAAAATACCCTACCGACTGTAATTTAACTGGAACAGCTAAGAAATTTGGTAGTGCTCCAATTTTCCCACTTTATCTTTATCCTGAAACCAACGGACAACAAACCATCGGGCAAACAGCAGAAAGAACACCAAATCTTGACCTAAAAATTTTAAAGCAAATAGAAAAAAAAATAGGTTTAACTTGTACAAATGAAAAAGAAGCAACCAAGGATACATTTGCACCAATAGACATTTTAGATTATATTTATGCGGTATTGCATAGCCCAACATATAGAGAAAAATACAAAGAGTTTTTGAAAATTGACTTTCCAAGAGTACCATATCCTAATGATGTAAAAACATTTTGGCAATTGGTAAAATTGGGTAGTGAAATACGCCAAATACATTTGTTAGAAAGTGCAATTGTAGAAAAATACATTACTCAATATCCAGTAGATGGAGATAACATAGTAACCAAACCTAAGTACCAGGATAAAAAAGTTTACATTAACGATACCCAGTATTTCGATAATGTTCCTGAAGTAGCTTGGAACTTCTTTATTGGAGGTTACCAACCTGCCCAAAAATGGCTAAAAGACCGTAAAGAAAGAACACTACAATTTGATGATATTTTACACTATCAAAAAATAATAGTAGCCCTAACCGAAACTGATAGATTGATGAAGGAAATTGATAAAATTGGGGTTGAGTGAAATTAGTTTTTTTTGATTTAAAAGAAAAACTATATTAGAAAAGTATGTAAAAATGCATCCTTTTTACACCTTAATCGTAGGTAAAAGGATGCAAAGCATCCATATATACAAGTTGTGTGCTATTTTGAAAAAAATCGTCTTTCAAATTAAACTTTTTTATGAAAAACATATCTAATAAAAAAAATTCTTAAAATTTTTGAAATATGTTTAGAACCTTTTTATTATGCATTGTTTTTTTTACCCTTGGTTGCAACAAGGATGACAATAATTCAAATTTACCAAACCCTACTATAATTCCTTATCAAGAAGGATTGACAACAAATTATATTACTGTAAACAACATTACACGGAAATATTTAGTTTATAGACCAACAGGAATGACAGCTGTAAATGCTGTTGTAACAGTTTTGCACGGTGGCGGTGGACTTGGTATTGGAGTTTCAGAAATAGGCGCTCATCCATTATCCGTTTTT
>JBIIBC010000022.1:0-50515 GCA_044239605.1 Bacteroidia bacterium
AACCACACCAATTTAAAAGGACTTAAAAAAGTAAATGGAGAGTTTGCCTTAATCATGACCGTTTACAACATGAAACGATGTATGAATATTTTAGGAATGGATGATTTGATTGAAAAAATCAAGAAATGGGTGCCTAATTACAAAGGGATAACTCATGCTTTTGAAAAACCAACCTATTATAGAGCTATTACAGCCTATTTTTTTTACCAACCAAAATTTGCAGCTTAAAAATTAGCTATTCTATAAATGAAGCTAAACACGTAATAAAGGACATTTTAAACCTGTTTTTTATTAAAAACTTAGTTTTTTCACAACCTGACGTTTTGCAGCTACAAGAAGTTGGCGATTTCGAAGCACAAAACTGTCTGCCACCACAAAACTTGATACGAAGCATAAGGCTTCATTTAACCACTGAACCGCCAATTTCTTGTAGGTGCTGTTAGCGGTTCGTTGTTCTTTTGTCGTTCAATTTTCCATAACTGTTATTGTAAACTTTTCCTTTTTTGGGATGAGTAAATTTCAGTCCTGACCAAATGTCGTTAATACTCAAACAAGTGCTTTCAACAAGTCCAAAATCATACCCCAATTTTATCACTGATTTTATGTTCAAGTCAGTTCCTAATTTCCCACCTTTTGGCCAAGAAAGCCAAAGCATTCCGTCTAGCTTTAAATATGGTTTTAATTTAGGAAAGTTGTCAATATATTCTGTTTGTGTTTTAACAAATAGATGAATGTAGTCAAATTCTCCTTCAAGATTTTCTTGAATATCAAGAGTCGGCAATTTTATATTCTCAAGTGCTTCTTTTTCTGGATTAACGAATACTGCTCTTGAATTTTCTTTAACACCCATTTTCTGTGATATAGTCCTTGTAATCATTTTCCGATTGCGCTTTCTGTTATCATATTTTCAGTCGAAATTTTATCTCTTATTTGTCCGTTTCGTTTGTCGATGAATTGTCCTAAAATAGGTTGACAAGTCGTCTATACAATGACCGCTAACTTATAAATATGTTTCATTTTATAAGACCTATCACCCTTATTTGGTCAAATAGGTCTCATAAAAATACTTTTTTCAAATACAAACATATTTATTACAAGCATTAAAGCAAGTTAATTTTAAATTTTATGTAAGCATACATGCGTGGTTTTAAATGGTGTTTGGTTATTAGTTTGGCTTACCTAGTAATTTAGAAAATAAACGGAATTCGGAGTACGAAATGCGGAGTGCGAAATAGGAATTGGTTTGTAAATGTTTAAAAGCAAGGTTATCAAAACCCTGAAGGGGTTTAATGTAAATAGCCACGAATGAAATTCGTGGTACAATGAAACACGCAAAAAAAGCAACTACAAAGTAGTTGAATAACCGATACAGAATGCGGATTTCGAAATGTAGAATCCGGAATATGAATTCAGTTAAATGAAGGAAAGTTATAGTATCAAAGTGTTGTTGGCGCTTCGTCCGATAGCTATCGGACTTCGCTCAGCGACCAAACAACGGAAGGCAAGAAACTGAATGCGAAAGCAATGAATATCCCTTGTTAAGGAATCCCGCTTTGCGAGACTTCGGCTTTACTTGGTGTGGAATTTTGGATGATGGATTTTGTTGCGCAAGGCGTGATTGAATGACGAAAAAAGAATTCAACTCCCTTTTGGTTGGGAGAGGCAATAATGGGAGGAAATGGATGATTTATAAAAAGTAAGTTAAAAATTCCATCTTGAATCCCAAAACAAGGAGACCATTAATAATCATGATGTAAATACAGAAATAAAACTCAAAAAAAGTGTTTTTTGAGTTATTAATACACTTTATATTGTTTTACCCCCGTCATATCAATTTTATTAGCATTTTCTTATAATTCGTTCAACTTTACTTTCAATTTATCCCAAGTATCTGTGCTCATTACGCCAGTATAATTCGTTTTTTTGTTTTTGCTATATTCAATAATGTATTCTGCTCTTTCTTTTGAATCAGGATGTGTGCTTATCCAACTAAGGTATTTGGTTGCTTCATTTTCCGTTTCTGAAAGTTTGAAAAGAAATTCGGCAAATGGCTCTGGGTTTATTTTTGCATTTACAAGATAGTCAACGGCTTTTATGTCGGCTTCTTTTTCCAAACTTCTATCAAATGCAGATGAAGAAAGCATTTTAGCTGTTTCTTTAATAATTTCAGAACCACCATTTCCTGTTGTCATTGAAATTAACACCGAAAGTCCAATTTCTTTTACCAATTTTTTCATAACATGATTCAATTTAATGTGTGCAATTTCATGACATATTACTCCACTTAATTCTTCCTGATTGTCTGAATTTATTACTAAGCCGCTATAAACTATTAAGTGGCCATTTGGCAAAGCAAAAGCATTAATATCTTCTTTGTTAAGTATATGAACTTTTATAAATGTTCTGTCAATATTATTTGCAATGCAAATTTGAGTTACAATGCTATCTATAGAATTGACAATAAATTGATCTTTATTTTCCTTTTCGGTTCGTTGGAATATTTCCCAAAAAAGGTCGCCTAATTTTTCTTCTGTTTTATCTGTTACTTTCTGAACTTTTAAAACCGAAACCCAATCTATTTTTGTAAGGACAAACCAAGTTCCAAAAAATAATAATACTGAAATCGCACCTTGGATAATTATCTTTTTCATGTATCTGATTTACAAATTAGTGTTGTCAAATCTCCATAAAACCACCATTCTACGTGAATGCCCTTCCTTGTTTTGATGGCAGTGTAAATTGTTGCAATAAATTCTGTTACGTTAAATATGAAAGCTGCAATTAAATAGGCAATATAATCACTTGAAATGCTTTCATCTGTAAAAATGATAGAGATAGTCCACCAAAAACCAAAGCTATTAATGAAAAGCATAGACAATTGAGATAATAATGCTTGGGTGCAATGCCAACGAACAAAATAGGTCCCTTTGCGATTGCCTATGTAAAAAATCAAAGTTGCAATGAGATTAATTATAGGTAATGGCAACCCCACTATAATTGCAATTAAAGACATTAAGTAGCTATTTGAAGCGGACTCCGCCTCGTGTTCCCCTGGTTTGTAACTGAATTGTTTTACGTCTATCATAGTCCTTTTGTTATGTTCCAAATCCAGTTGATTAATACAAGTAATATTAGTGGAATTGCAAATTGAGGTCTTTTTAAATAAGTTTCTGTTTTTTGATAAACATAGAATAATGTATTTCTTTTGGTTGCAAAGTCCGTCATAATCCATATCGGAGATAAGAACATAATGATTGCAATTAAAATACCCAATGGGTTAATAGTAAATGCCTTTATGAAATTACCTTTTGTTAATGATAAGACGGAACGTGTTGATCCACAAGATGGGCAGGGTATATTTGTAATATGTTTTACTAAACATACTTCTATTGGTTTGCTTATAGTCTGTTCATTCAATATGCCAAAATATAGCCAAATATACCCTACCAAGCAGGCTGAAAAAATTATTAAATATAACTTATTCCTGTTTAAAGCCATTAATACAAATATTCTTGAATTTTTTGAAAGTTTTTCTCTCTTGTAGCTTTTTGAATCATGAACCAGTCTATAATGGTCCAAATCCCAAAACCTCCGCAGGTTAAAAGTTTACCTACACCAAGACCTGTATCTCCAATCATAAAGCGGTCAATACCTAATGAGCCGGCTAAAATTGAAATGATTAAACTTGTGGTTGGATCTTTCAATTGAACGGTTGAAATCATTACCCATTTAGAGTCGTCAATTGCAAGTAATCTTTCTCTTATTACACTAAGTTGATAACTCTCGAAGGATTTTGAATTTGACATGATAAACATATCTACTTTTTGTGCTTCCATTATTTTTTTTTAATTATTTGTATTATTCGTTTGGCTATTCGTTCTCGCTCTTTTTAAAAAAATTAGTTTAAGTTCATTTTGGCGCCAATTATTCAATTTATCCATTTTATTATCTTTTTGTAGCCTCTTAGTCAGTTGTTAATATTGCTCTTTAAATTATTCTTAAAGTAAGATTTTTAATTAATATCTTAACAAATTAGGTTGACTTTTTGTAAAATGGTGTTTTTTCATCTACAAACATATTTATTTCACTCATTAAAACAAGTCAATTTTACATTTTATTTAAACACACTTTTGTGGTTTTAAATGGGGTTTGGTTTTTGTTTGGTTTATTCGGTAGTGAATAGAAAAAACGGAATGCTAATTTCGGAATGTTGAATGCAGAATATGAATTGGTTTGTAAATGACGGGAAAGATATAGTATCAAAGTGTTGTTGGTCGGGAGACGCAACAACGGCAGAAATGAAACAGAATGCAAAGTTCTGAATAGGAATTGGTTTGTAAATGTTTAAAAGCAAGGTTATCAAAACCCTGAAAGGGTTTAATGTAAATAGCCACGAATGAAATTTGTGGTACAATGAAACACGCAACAAAAGCAACTACAAAGTAGTTGAATAACAGTAGCAAAACTATTTAAAGGATGAAGTACGGAAATTACTCGCTTGAGATTGCTTCTCTACGATCGCAATGACGGTTTGCGCTTATGGAAAGCAATGAGTTAAAGCCAAGAAGATGCCTTCTGCATGACTTTTTGAATTTTGACTTTTGACTTTTGGGTTTTGAATGTTGAATGAATTGCCACATGTTCCGAAAACTTTCGAGAATTAGCCTGTGGAAGAAATTTCAGGTATTGAATCTGGCGTCATCGCAATGACGATGGCTGCTGATAAAGTTAATGTAAAGGTATTAGTTATAGCTAAGGAGATGCCTTCTGCATGACTGAGATTTTGAGTTTTGAAGGCTATTTCAGAATATGAACACCAAGCCAACAGCAAGTTGCCAGAAGCCAGTAGCTAACAGCCGTTACAATCCAACATACACTTTTTTACTGACCCACATCATACTGTCATGTAAATTTTAACTATACATTTGAACTATGAAAAAATGGGTATTTGCAATAGTGATAGTTTTCGTTTTTACGGCTTGCAAAAAAAAGGTTGAAAAGATTAAACCAATTCAACAAGACATTACAGAATCGGTATATGCATCGGGCACCATTAAGGCCGAAAATCAATACCAAGTGTATGCTACCGTTAGTGGCATTATCAATCAAATAATGGTAACTGAAGGTAGTTTGGTACAATTAAATACGCCTTTATTGTCGGTTCAAAACGAAGCCTCTAAATTAAATTCAGAAAACGCTAAACTTGCCGCAGGCTTTAACGATTTTAGCGCTAATCAAAGCAAGCTAAACGATTTAAAAAATACCATTGATTTAACCAAGGCTAAGTTTTTAACCGATTCATCGTTATATGTGCGTCAGCAAAATTTATGGAAACAGCAAGTAGGCTCTCAAAACGATTTAGACCAACGTGAATTGGCTTTTCAAAATTCAAAAACCACTTATTTATCGGCTTTAATTAAGTACCAAGATTTAAAACGTCAGTTACAGTTTACATCGCAACAGGCGCAAAAAAACTTAAGCATTGCCCAAAAGCAATTGAACGATTTTGTGGTTAAAAGCGAAATAGAAGGCAAGGTGTATAGCATTTTAAAAGAAAAAGGCGAAATGGTGAATAACCAAACACCCATTGCCATTATTGGGTCGGCTAACGATTTTAAATTGGAGTTGCAAATAGACGAATACGATATTGTAAAGGTGCAATTGGGGCAATTGGTTTTAATATCGTTAGATAGTTACAAAGGCCAAGTGTATGAGGCTACGGTGAGTAAAATTAACCCCATTATGAACGAAAGAACCAAAACTTTTTTAGTGGAAGCTAAATTTACCAAAAAGCCGCAAACATTGTATCCAAACCTTACTGCCGAAGCCAATATTGTAATTCAAACTAAAAAAAATGTAATTACCCTGCCTCGTAATGTGGTAAGCGATGATGGTTTTGTAACCAATGCTAAAGGCGATAAAATAGCGGTAAAAATTGGTTTGAAAGATTACAAAATGGTTGAAATTTTAAGTGGTGTTTCAGTAGCTGACGAATTAATAGTACCTGCCAAATAATGAACATCAAATTACTTTTAACCATAGCCAAATCGCTTTTATTAGCGCGATGGCGACAAACATTGGTAGCAGCCATTGGAGTAACTTTTAGCATTACAATGTTCATTACTTTACTTAGTTTTATGAGCGGTCTTAACGATTTGTTGGATGGTTTGATTTTAAACCGAACTGCACATATCAAATTGTTTAACGAAATAAAAGCCACCAAAGATCAACCTATTGATTTATCAGATAAATTCAAAAGCAGTTATCATTTTATACATTCTATAAAACCAAGTAATGCCAGGCAAGAAATTTATAATAATGGTGCTATTTTAAAAGCATTGCATAGCGATAAAAGGGTAAAAGGAATTGCACCTAAAATTATAGCGCAAGTTTTTTACAATGTGGGTGCTATTGATATTACAGGCGTTATAAATGGCATAGATGTAGAAGCTGAAAACAAGTTGTTTTTCTTTAACGATTATGTAACAGCAGGTAATTATATTGATTTATTGAATGTGCCCAATAGCATAATTTTAGGTAAAGGAGCTGCCGAAAAAATGTTGGCAAATATTGGCGATGTAATACAAATTACTACTCCTAAAGGCGATAGGATTCAACTTAAAGTAGTTGGCTTTTTTCAATCGGGGTTGGTTGAGTTAGATAAAGTACAAAGTTATTGTTCGTTAGCTACCACCCAAAAATTATTAGGCAAGTCAAGTAATTACATTACCGATATTCAAATTAAATTGAACGATATGACCACCGCACCTGTATTGGCTAAAGAATATGCCAATACGTTTGGAATAGATGCCGAAGATATTCAAACAGCTAACTCACAGTTTGAAACCGGAAGTTCAATAAGAACATTGATTTCGTATGCAGTAGGAATAACACTTTTAATAGTGGCAGGTTTTGGAATTTACAATATTTTAAACATGATGATTTATGAAAAAATGGATTCTATTGCCATTTTAAAAGCCACAGGTTTTTCGGGTAAAGATGTAAATACCATATTTGTGGTAATAGCTTTAAGCATTGGTTTCTTTGGTGGTTTGGTAGGGCTTTTGTTTGGTTTTGGGCTGTCGTCAGTCATTGATCAAATTCCGTTTAATACAGCATCATTACCTACCATTAAAACTTATCCCATTAATTACAATCCTAAGTTTTATACCATAGGCATTACATTTTCGTTAATCACCACCTACTTTGCTGGTTTGTTTCCTGCGCGCAAAGCCAGTAAAATAGATCCTGTAGTAATAATAAGAGGGAAATAATATGAGCCAAATAGTATTACAAGCAAAAGGAATTAATAAAAGTTTTCACGACCCAATTACCATTCAAATTTTAAAAGACATCAACTTTACCGTTAACAAAGGCGAGTTTGTGTCGGTTATAGGAAAATCAGGTTGTGGCAAGTCAACCTTGCTTTATATTTTATCAACCATGGATACCGATTTTCAGGGCGAGTTATTGATAGATGGCGAAAGCACTAGGAATAAAAAAGAAGGTCAGTTGGCCTTGGTGCGCAACGAAAAAATTGGTTTTGTATTTCAGTTTCATTATTTGTTAAATGAATTTAGTGTGCTTCGCAATGTAATGTTGCCAGGTTTAAAATTAGGCAAATACTCTGAAGAAGAATTAGAACATAGGGCCATGCAAAAATTGAAGATTTTAGGCATTGAAAACGAAGCCCACAAAATGGCCAATCAACTTTCGGGCGGACAAAAACAACGTGTAGCCATAGCCCGCGCCTTGATTAATGATCCATTGATAATTATGGGCGATGAACCAACAGGAAATTTGGACAAAAAAAATGGTAAAATTGTATTTGATATTTTTCAAGAACTGGCACAAGAGTTTAAGCAAACCTTATTAATTGTAACCCACGATAATGAATTTGCCAACAGCACCGACCGCATTATTGAAATGGAAGATGGACGCATAATTAAATTTTGAATTTTGAATTTTGAATGATGAATGCTGAATGTTGAATGTTGAATTATAAATTATGAATGAATTGCCACATGGCTTTAGCCTGTGGATGAAATTATGAATTATGAATTATAAATTATAAATGAATTGCCACATGGTTTTAGCCTGTGGATTAAATTATGAATTTTGAATGTTGGATTTTGTATTAATTGCCACATGGCTTTAGCCTGTGGATTAAATCATGAACTAAGTACTGAGAACTAAAAACTAAGAATTAAACCTTTACACTTAAACACCCCAACACTTAAACACTTTTAAAACATGGAAACAATACAAGGAAAAGATTTTTCAAATAGCAAATTATCAAATATGGAATACGATTCGGTGCTGTTTGCTGATTGTAATTTCTCCAAAGCTGATTTATCGGGGGTAGCCTTTATTGATTGTACTTTTAAAACTTGCGATATGAGTTTGGTTAAGGTAAATAATACAGCATTTAACAATGCGCAGTTTATCAATTGTAAGTTGTTAGGCATTGATTTTAGCAGGTGTAAAGACTTTTTGTTGTCGTTTAGTTTCGATACCTGCACCCTCGATTTTGCTTCGTTTTATCAAAAGAAAATCAAGAAAACCATTTTTAAAGATTGTAGTATCAAAGAAGTTGATTTTAATGAGACCGATTTAACCGAATCTAGGTTTGTGGAATGCGATTTAACATTGGCAGTATTCCAACAAAGCATTTTAGAAAAAGTAGATTTTAGAAAAGCATATAATTTCGGAATTGACCTAGAAGTAAATAAGGTGAAAAATGTACGTTTTGCTTCCTCAGGCTTGTCGGGTTTATTGTTAAAATACCCCATTATTATTGATTAAAAGCAGCTCTGTTTGAATTAAATTAACTAACTAAAAATAGTTTAAAATCAATAGTTAAGATGGAAGTACATTTGCTTAATATATTAATGATAAAATTAATAATACAATAGGGAGTGAAAAGCAATTTATAGCAGATTCTACTAAATTGATTACCTTAATCAACTTTAATATTGGCTTTTAAACAGGAATTTTGTAACAAATATCCTTGTTCAATAACTAAAATATTGATTAAATTGCAGCATGAATAAGCGCGTTATACTTTTAATTTTAGATGGCTGGGGACAAGGAAACAAATACCCAGGCAATGCTATTGAATTAGCCAATACTCCAAACTTTGATCATTTAATAAAAACCAACCCGCACTGCTTATTAAAAACCAGTGGCGAGTCGGTTGGACTGCCCGATGGGCAAATGGGAAACAGCGAAGTAGGCCACATGAATATTGGCGCGGGCAGAGTAGTTTACCAACAATTGGTTTTGATTGATAAAATGTTTCGCGAAAATAAAGTGGCAGAAATTGCTGTTTTAAAAAATGCCATTGAATACGCCAAAACCAACCACAAAAAAATCCATTTAATTGGTTTGTTAAGCGATGGTGGCGTACATAGCAGCTTAAATCATTTAAAAGGATTATGCTCTATTTTTAAAGAAGCTAATTTTAGTAATTTTTACTTACACGCTTTTACTGATGGCCGCGATACTGACCCTAATAATGGCATCAATTATTTAAAAGATACTTTACAGCATTTAGAAAAAACCAAAGGAAAATTGGCAAGTGTTATTGGTAGGTATTACGCCATGGACCGCGATAAACGTTGGGAAAGAGTAAAACTTGCTTACGATTTAATGGTGAATGGAACTGGCGAAAAAACCAACGATATTTTAGCAACTATTCAGCAAAAGTACGATGCAGGCGAAACCGATGAATTTTTAAAACCATTGGTTTGTGTTGATGAAAATAACAATGCACTAGCTACTATTAGTCCTGACGATGTAGTAATTTGTTTTAATTTCAGAACCGACAGAGGTCGTGAGATTACACAAGCTTTAACGCAAGAAGATTTTGCAGAGCAGCAAATGAAAAAACTGCCTTTAAAATACATTACGCTCACGGCTTACGATAAAAAATTTAAAAATGTAGAGGTAATGTTTGCCGATATTGAGTTGAATAATACTTTAGGTGAAGTATTGGAAACCAACAATAAAAAGCAAATGCGTATAGCCGAAACCGAAAAATATCCGCATGTAACTTTCTTTTTTAGTGGCGGACAAGAAAAGGAATTTGTGGGCGAAACACGCCACATGGCACCATCGCCAAAGGATGTACCAACCTACGATTTTAAACCTGAAATGAATGCCGAAGGTGTTTGCCAATTTACCTTAGATGAAATAGCCAAAAACGAAGCTGATTTTATGGTTGTAAATTTTGCAAACCCTGATATGGTGGGACATACAGGTGTAATTAGTGCCGAAATAAAAGCTGTTGAAAAAGTAGATGAATGTTTAGGTCGCATAGTTCCTGAAGGTTTAAAAAATGGCTATTCGTTTTTAATTACTGCCGACCATGGAAATGGTGAATTTATGCTGAACGATGATGGATCGGCCAATACAGCGCATACCACCAACGAAGTGCCTTGTATATTGGTAGAAACAGAACATACTCATCATTTAAATAATGGAAAATTAGCCGATTTAGCACCAACTGTATTGGCATTAATGGGCATAAACCAACCAACAGAAATGGATGGCAAATGCTTGATTAATAAAAACAAAGAAGCAGTGGCGTTGTAAGGATTAAATAATTTTTATAACTTTTTATTTTAATATAATTGGGTTGACATTAGTGGATGATGTAAAGTTTAATTGTTTGCATATAAGTTAGTATTCTATAAGATTAATTTTTAGGTTTTTAAATTGGAATAATCGCTAAATTTAGTAGTATTGTTTTTCAATAATTGCAACAAATATCCTAATGATAAAAAAGATTTCCTTTGTGTTTGCCCTTTGTGTTTTACTATTAAACGCTCATGCGCAAGTATTGCCTTTGATTCCCCAACCTAATAAAGTGGAGTTACAAAAAGGTAATTTTACTATTAATAAAAACACCATTATTTTTACCGAAAAAAATTCGGACGAAGCAGCTTATTTGCAGCAATACATTCTCGAAAATTATGGTTTAAAATTGAAGGTTTCCCATAAAATAAAGTACGAAACAAATACAATTACTTTTTTAAAAGCAACTGAAAAAGCTTGTGAAAACAATAAAGAAGAATACCAATTAAATGTTGCTACTAACTCAATCAAAATATTTGCAACAACTAATACTGGAATTTTTTATGGTATTCAAACATTGATTCAATTATTACCTATTGAAAAAAATAACCCATTAACTATTGCTTGCTTGCAAATAAATGATGCTCCACGCTACCAATGGCGCGGCATGCATTTAGATTGTAGCCGACATTTTTTTACCAAACAAGAAGTAAAAAAGTACATTGATTATTTGGCCATGTATAAGCTAAATGTATTTCATTGGCATTTGGTTGATGACCAAGGTTGGCGCATTGAAATAAAAAAATATCCATTATTAACCCAAATTGGAAGCAAACGCAGCGCTACTTTAATTGGTAAACCCACTTTTGATGCCAATGGTAATCCATCGCCTAACGATAAGTATGATAGTACTTTATATCAAGGTTTTTATACCCAACAAGATGTAAAAGAAATTGTGGCTTATGCCCAAAAACTCCATATTACCGTAGTGCCCGAAATAGAAATGCCAGGCCATTCCTTGGCTGCTTTAGCTGCTTATCCTCAGTTTGCTTGTAATCCTGGCCCTTTCCAAACTTTTAGCCGTTGGGGTGTTTCCGATGATGTGTATTGTGCTGGAAACGATGAAACATTTACTTTTTTAGAATATATTTTAACTGAAGTAATGCAGTTATTTCCTAGTAAATACATTCATATTGGTGGTGATGAATGTGTAAAAATCAAATGGAAAGCTTGCCCTAAATGCCAAAAACGCAAAGCCGATGAACATTTGGAAGATGAAGAAGCATTGCAAAGCTATTTTATTACCAGAATTGAGAAAATGGTAAATGCCAATGGACGCCAAATTATTGGTTGGGACGAAATTTTAGAAGGTGGCCTTGCACCAAATGCAGCTGTTATGAGTTGGCGTGGAATTAATGGAGGCATTGCCGCAGCAAAACAAAAACATTTTGTGGTAATGAGTCCTGGTCGTCCTTGTTATTTCGACCATTACCAAAGCCGTGCTAAAGACAAAGAACCTGTGGCTATTGGTGGTTTTAATCCGCTCGATTCAGTTTATAATTATAATCCAACACCCGATTCGTTAAATGCCGATGAGCAGAAATACATTATGGGGGCTCAGGCCAATGTTTGGACAGAATACATTACCACTTTTGCACATGTGGAATACATGTCGTTACCACGAATGAGCGCACTTTCGGAGGTTTTATGGACCAATGCCGAAAATAAAAACTACCAAAGTTTTATTGACAGACTAAAGCTTCATTCAACCATTTTAGACAGAATGAAAGCCAATTATGCCAAACATTTTAACACTACCAATTAATGACAGATAGAAGAAAATTTTTAAAAACATCGGCTTTGGCTTCAGCTGCATTATTGGTAAATGCTTGTAGCACTGATAAACCCAAGGCCAATACCAAAGTAAACAAACCCATTGTACTTTCTACTTGGCGTTTTGGAATAGAAGCTAACCAAGCTGCTTGGGCTATTTTAAGCAAAAACGGAAAAGCTTTAGACGCGGTAGAAGCAGGAGTTATGATTCCTGAAGGCGACCCAAAGGAACGTAGTGTTGGTTATGGCGGCAGGCCCGATAGAGATGGACGCATTACTTTAGATGCTTGTATCATGGATGAACTTTCAAATATTGGTTCGGTAGCAGGTTTGGAGTTTATAAAACACCCAATTTCGGTAGCAAGGGCCGTTATGGAAAAAACGCCACACGTAATGTTAGTAGGAGATGGCGCTTTGCAATTTGCACTTTCGCAAGGTTTTAAAAAAGAAAACCTGATGGTGGAAGAATCAGAAAAGGAATGGAAAGAGTGGCTAAATAAGTCTGAATATAAGCCCATTGCAAATATTGAAAACCATGATACCATTGGCATGATTGCTTTAGATAGTTATGGAAATCTTTCAGGTGCTTGTACCACAAGTGGTATGGCATTTAAAATGCATGGCCGCGTAGGCGATTCACCTATAATTGGTGCAGGTTTATATGTAGATAACGAGGTTGGTGCTGCTACTGCCACAGGTCATGGCGAGGAAGTAATCAGAATTGCTGGTTGCCATTTGGTGGTAGAGTTAATGCGCCAAGGAAAAACACCTCAACAAGCTTGCGAAGAAGCAGTGGCAAGGGTAGTTAAATTAATGGATTTACGTAAAAAGGATTTAAAAGATATTCAAGTGGGTTTTATAGCATTGAATAAAAATGGTGAAACGGGTTCGTATTGTGTGCAAAGTGGTTTTAATTATGCTGTTTACGATGCCTCTGGAAACCGATTGATTGATGCAGGTTATCATATAAAAGTTTAAAAATAATAATATGAACAGAAAACTGGAAATAGCTTGTTTTAACGCTGAGTCGGCTTTGGTGGCCCAGCAAGCAGGCGCTGACAGAATTGAGTTTTGTGCCAATATGGAAGTAGGCGGCACTACTCCTTCGTTAAGCGATTTTTTGACCATTAAATCAAAAACCGATATTCCAGTTTATGTAATGATAAGACCACGTGGGGGCGATTTTATTTACTCTAATGCCCATTTTGAACAAATGCGCAATAGCATTATTCAGTTTAAAAATGTAGGTGCAAATGGTTTTGTATTTGGAATTTTAACTGCAAATAGCGAGGTGGATATTAACAGAAATAAACAATTAATTCAGTTAGCCGATGCTGTTCCTTGCACGTTTCATAAAGCATTTGATGAAGTAAAAAATCCCATGAATGCTTTGCAACAATTAATAGCAATCGGTTTTAAAAATGTGCTTACATCAGGTCAGCAACCCACCGCTATGCAAGGTGTTGATTTGTTAAAACAACTAACCAATAATGCTAATAATCAAATAAACATCATGATAGGCGGGAGTGTTCGTTCTAACAATATTGCAGAATTAAAGCAAGAAATTCCTTCTGAATGGTTTCATTCGTCAGCTATTTTACAAGGAAGTGCTGCCGATTATGATGAAGTAAAAAATTTAAAAGCAAAACTAGTTTGAAAAAAAATTTACTACTACTTTTTATTTATATCTTATTGCCTTTACTGGCTTTCAATCAGGCTTTTGAAAGAAATTTGTGTAAAGAAAAATGGCAGTTTAAAAATACTAGGGAAACAGAGTGGTTAAAAGCCAAAGTTCCTGGAACTGTTCATACCGATTTACTCCATTTAAAGAAAATTCCTGACCCATATTTAGCTAATAACGAAAGTGTTTTACAATATTTAGAAAACGAAAACTGGGATTACAGAACCAATATTTTAATTACTAAAGCTGAGCTAGATAACGAACATATTGAATTGGTATTTGATGGGCTTGATACTTATGCCAAAGTTTTTGTAAACGATTCGTTGGTTTTGGAGGCCAATAACATGTTTAGAACTTGGATTATAGATATAAAGAAAGGGTTACATTTAGGCAAAAATACCATTTATATTCAGTTTGAATCTGCTGTAAATAAGGCTAAAGCCGAGGCTGCTAAATTACCTTACACATTACCTGGCGATGAAAAAGTTTTTGTGCGTAAAGCCCAATATCAGTTTGGATGGGATTGGGGCCCGCGTTTTGTTACTTGCGGTATTTGGAAAGATGTAAAGTTGAAATTTTGGAACCAAGCTAAAATTAATCATGTTCAATTTATTCAAAAAAGTTTAACCAGCACCAAAGCGTTTATTGAGTTTAAATTGCAAATTAAAAGCTCTTTAGACGATATGTTTCAAATAAAAGTTTTGGATAACAATGCTGTTAAAGTTTTTGATATGAATGTTAATTTACAAAGTGGTTTAAATTCCATAAAATTAGCAATAGAAATAAAAGACCCCAAACTTTGGTGGACACACAATTTAGGTGAACAAAATTTGTATCATTATTCTGTAATTTTAAGTTCAACTCAAAAAAGGCTTGATTCAAATATTATCACTTTTGGCTTACGAACCATTGAGTTAGTGCAAGAAAAAGACAGCATTGGTAAATCGTTTTATTTTAAATTAAACGGAGTGCCAATTTTTGCTAAAGGTGCTAATTATATTCCTGAAGATAATTTTTTACCTCGCGTAAATTTAGCCAAAACCAAAGAGCTAATTAAAAATGCCAAAGCAGCTAATATCAATATGTTGCGAGTGTGGGGTGGAGGCGTTTATGCTAGTAACGATTTTTATAAATTATGTAATCAAAACGGAATTTTAGTTTGGCAAGATTTTATGTTTGCTTGCGCTATGTATCCTGCCGAAAATGAATTTTTGGCAAATGTAAGTACCGAAATAAACGACCAAATTGTAAGGTTGCGTAATAACCCAAGCTTGGCCATTTGGTGTGGTAATAACGAAATAGATGAAGGTTGGAAAAACTGGGGTTGGCAAAAACAATTTAATTATTCTGATGCCGATTCAACTAAAATTGCGCAGCAGTATAAAACTTTGTTCGAAATTGTAATTAAAAATACGGTTTATCACTTAGATAATTCGCGATCTTATTGGCCTAGCTCTCCAAGCATTGGCTGGGGACGAAAAGAAAGTTTAACTCAAGGCGATGCTCATTATTGGGGTGTTTGGTGGGGAATGGAGCCGTTTAAAATTTACCAAAATAAAGTAGGGAGATTTATGAGCGAGTATGGTTTTCAAGGTATGCCATCAGTTCAAACTTTTAAAAATATGGGTGCGTTGCAATTAAAAGATGGTAAAAATGTGTTGGATTCTACTGTTTTAAAAACGCATCAAAAGCACCCAACGGGCTATAGAACCATTCAAACCTATATGGAGCGGGATTATTTGGTTCCAAAAACTTTTGAAAACTATGTGTACGTTTCTCAATTATTACAAGCTGAAGGCATAAAAACAGCTATTGAAGCACATAGAAGAGCCAAGCCATATTGTATGGGCAGTTTGTATTGGCAGTTAAACGATTGTTGGCCTGTTACCTCCTGGAGTTCTGTTGATTATAATGGAGATTCGAAAGCTTTGCATTATCAAGTAAAACGATCGTTTAGCGATGTATTGATTTCATTTTATGAAAAAGGCGATTCTGTTTTGGTTTATATAGTATCTGATAAAATGGTGAATATGAAAGGAGATTTAAGTGTGAACATTTTTGATTTTGATGGAAATACTATTTTCAGCTACACCATTCAAGCCATTGTAAAATCAAATACTAGCAGCATTTATTATTATTTTGATAAAAGCAAACTGAAAGGTGAAATCAATTTAAATAATTTGGTTTTATCAGCTTCATTTAACAATAAAAATACCTCAATAAGTTCATTGCATTTTTTTGTAAAACCAAAAGATTTATTACTCCAAAAACCTACTATTTATTTTAAATATTTAAATAAAAATCAAATAGAAATTTCAAGTGATAAATTAGCCAAAAATGTGTTTTTAAGAACTGATAACAAATCCTGTCAATTTGAAGATAATTACTTCGATTTACTACCAAATGAAAAGAAAATTATTCATATTTCTGGTAAGTATTCTAAAACAGATTTTTTTAATACATGGGCAAAATCTTTATTCGATGCCAAGTAAATGATTTAATTAATAAACATGGCCTAATGTTTGAAACAAACGGCTCCATGTATCTATTTTTAACATTCACTTGAATTAAGCACCTAAATAGCTACTTTTGCCTAACTTTAAAAACAAGCAATATTGCTTTATGTTAAAAAAAATACTTTTTATTCTTTGTGTATTGGCTTTTGCTAACTTAGCCATAGCTCAAAGAAATAACGATAAACCTTACGTGGCCGATACTACTCATTGGAGCAAGCCTAAAAAAGCAACTTATTTAGCTTTGGTGCCTGGCTTAGGTCAAATTTATAATAAAAAATATTGGAAACTTCCTATTGTGTATGGCGGGTTTGCTGCATTAATTTACTCTGTTTCATTTTATCAAAACCAATACGATATTACTCGCCAAGCTGTGTTAGATAAAAATGCAGGTAAACCCATTTCCGACCCTACTCTTCAGCCCTTAGATGCTGCTAATTTAGTTTCTCTTCGAGATTTTTATCGCGAAAGCCGCGATTTATCTTGGATTGGAATTGGAGGTTTATATGCCTTGCAAATTATTGATGCAGCAGTAGATGCGCATTTGCAAGAATTTGATGTGAGCGAAAACCTAACTTTAAAATGGCAACCTGACTACAGGGTTCAAGCTGGAAGAGCTTTTGTTGGTGCCACTATAAAGTTAGAATTTTAAAATATAATTATTAGTTTTTTACAAACTTGATGGTATTTCCGCTTTCTGTTTTAATAAAATAAACGCCTGCACTTAATTCTTCAATGTTTAATACATTGTTTTGATGTGCTTTTACCGTTTCTTCCATTTTTAGTTCGCCTAATAGATTATAAATTTTTACTTGGTAAGTTTTATTAAGATTAATACCTTGTATATCAATATTTAGTAGGTTTTGAGCAGGATTTGGATACACATCAATGTTTTGTATTGCAGCCAATTCAGTAACCGAAGTACTTCTATCTAATTGAATAATTTTAGTTTCTAACGATGCTAAGTTAATGCCACTTCCTACATTGTCATTTATGTTTAAGTATTCTGTTTTGTTACTTAAAATATCTTTCGATTTAAAACTGCCATTGGCCCAACTCAAAGTGTTTAAACTGGTTACTAAATTATTGGTATTTCTTGCAGCAGTGTTTATCAAAACCAAATAGTTTTGGTTGTTGTAAGTTCTTATAAAAGAAAGAACTGCTGTATCGGAACATAAAATATTTTGGTATGTTCCTACTGATAATGCAAGTGTAGCATTTCTAGTTTGAATTAGTTTTTTGTAATAACTCAATAATGAATTAGTATCTGCGTTCATAAGCTGCATATTATAACTTGGGTAGTTTGAGTTAATGGAATACCAAGGGTTTACATTACTGAATCCTGCTCCACTTGAGCCAGTCCATTGCATAGGTGTTCTTATTTTTTCATCAGGTTTGCTACCTTTCATACCTATTTCTTCGCCATAGTATAAATAAGGAGTCCCAGGTAAAGTTAAGTATATAGAAGCGGCTGATTTAAGTTTATTAATATCGCCACTCATTTCGTCAAACACACGGTTTTGGTCATGATTTGTTAAAAAAGTACTGAATTTATTGAATTGTAAATTGGCTATGGCATAATTAATTTCTGCTCTTAACGCTTGCGTATTATTTGTTTTCATTACTCTTAAAATATTGCTTGCTAAATCAAATTCAAAGCAATTATCTAATTTGTTATTGTAATTTTTAACAGTACTTGTAGCTGTCCAAACTTCGCCTACAGTCATAAAATCAGGGTTCAATGATTTGCAGTAATTATTAAAATCGGCCCAAAACTGAAACGTTTCTGGTTGGTTCATTAAGTTTCCACCATTTTCGTACAAATACATTGCAGCATCAAGCCTAAAACCATCTACTTTTATGCTATCAATCCAAAACTTGGCCGCATCAAAAATACTATCTCTAACAGGTTGATAATTAAAGTTTAGATCTGGCATTTCACTCCAAAATAAGGCATAGTAATTACTGCTATTTTTTGTGTACCATACATCTTGTCCCCATGGGCCTTTGTAGGTCGGTTTGGTACTGTTCCATCTGTAAAAATCACGGTAAAAAGGATCGTTAGCTGCCGATTTTATAAACCATGGATGTTGGCTTGATGAATGATTAATTACAAAATCAATAATTATTTTAATACCTCGGCTGTGAGCTTCGGTTATTAAAGTTTTAAAATCGGCTAAAGAGCCATATTGAGGATTCACAGCTTTATAATTAGTTACATCATATCCATGGCTGCTTGGCGATGCATTAATGGGCATAAGCCAAATTCCTTTTATGCCTAAATCAGTTTTGGTGGTAGAATCACCATCGTTCAAATAATTTAATTTAGAAGTAATACCATTAAAATCGCCAATGCCATCTGCATTGCTATCAAAATAACTGCGTACAAATATTTCGTAAAAAACAGATTGGTTCCACCAATTAGTGGCAGGCTGCGCCATTAATATGTTTGGAGCTATTAAAATGAAGGTAATAATAAATTTTTGTAAACTTTTTTTCATGTTACGATAGTAATAAATATAACCCAATTGGCTTTAATTTAAATTATAACAATATGGTAAAATTGTAAATACCATAAAAGTAGTTTGGTTTTTGAATTCAATACAAAACTTAATTTTTCCATTTATAAAAATTTACCAACTACATTAAATTCTTTTTTAGCATATTCGCACACTTATGGTTAGTGAAGAATTTGATGAGATAACCAAACTTAAATGGTATAAAATAGTATTTGGTTTAAAATCGCAATTTGGCAAAAAGCCTGATATGAACGGCATTTTGTTTTTAATTGGAATAAGAGAATTGGGTCAAAATAGAGAGTTTGCAAAACATGAAAAAATGGATTTATTTCATATCGCAACATGTAAATTACTTAGTTATGAAGGCTATTTTAAATATGAATATACCGATGAAGAAGGCTGGCCTCATTACGATTTGATAACACAACCTCCATATAAAGACCTATTATCACAAGAATATTATTTACGAAAGCTTGTAGTTAGATATTTTGAAGAAAACGATTTGATAAAAGATTAATTGAACAATGAAAAAGAGCATTTTATTAAGTATTCTATTAGTTTTTGCAATGCAATTATTTGCACAAAAACCCGCTAATCCTAGAGTTAAAGTTAAGCATAAACCAGTCCCAAAATTAGACGAATACGTTAAGATAAGTACTAATTATGGCGATATGTTTTTTGTTTTGTTCGATAATACACCTAAACATCGAGATAATTTTAAAAAATTGATTAAAATGCACTATTACGATAGTTTATTATTTCATAGAATCATTAGAGATTTTATGATTCAAGGTGGTGACCCAAATTCAAAGTTTGCCGATTCATTAGCAATACTTGGAAATGGAGGCCCTGATTACACCATACCTGCTGAATTTAGGAATGAAAACGTTCATATTAAAGGAGCGCTTTGTGCTGCTAGAACAGGAGATGAATTTAATCCAAATAAAGAATCAAGTGGAAGTCAATTTTATATTGTTCAAGGGCGTAAATTTTCTATGTCTGAAATTGAGAATTTGATGAACTCAAGGAATTATAAACGAAAACAAAAAATTTTTAATGACTATATTTCAAGTGATTCTAGTATTGCAAATAAATTAGCTGATTTACAGAAAACTAAGGGTAAAGATGCAATTTTAAAGTATTTAAGTGAATTACAGCCAACTATTGATAAGTCTTATGAAAACAAAGAGTTTTTATATACTGCTGATCAGGTTTTATTATACAAAGAAAAAGGCGGTACCCCGCATTTAGATGATGAATATACGGTTTTTGGTAGGTTGGTATCAGGCATGGAGGTGTTAGATAAAATTGCAACTGTATATGCCAATCCTCAAACTAATAGACCAATTATTGATATTAGAATGAAAATTAGTATTGTTAAAAGATAATTTGAAAAAACATTTTATTTTGAAGCATAGCATAGCATTTTTATTCTTATTTGTTTTTTGTGTTGGTGTTTTGGCACAACAAAATGATGAGCAAGTTACTATAGTTAATGGCAAAATTATTGATAAACGCAATAAAGAACCTTTGCCTTTTGTTACCGTTACCTTTAAAGGTACTCGTATTGGTGTTACAAGCGATTTTGAAGGGAATTTCAAATTAAAAACATCTTTAAAAGTAGATTCAATAAAAGTAAGTTATGTAGGTTACAAAACTTATTATAAACGTATTAATTATGGTCAATCTCAAAATGTAACTATAGAAATGATTGAAGCGAACTCTGAGTTAAAAGCTGTGACTGTTAGAGTTGGGGTAAATCCTGCACTTAGAATCATAAATAATGCCCGAAAAAATAAGGATAAAAATAACCAAGAAAATTTAACCGCTTACCAGTACGATAGTTATAATAAGGTTGACATATCTCTTAATAATATAAGTGATGAAATGAAAAACAGAACGGTATTTAAACCAATAAAAGGTTTGTTCGATACTGCTTTTCAAATGAAAAACGAGGATGGAAAATACATAGTTCCATTATTTATTAACGAATCATTTAGTCAATTTTACTATAATAAAATTCCTTCAAAAAATAAGGAGGTTATGATTGCAAGCAATACCACTGGAATAGGTGTTGGCGATAAAAGCTTTATAACCGATTTGATGGGAACAAGCTTGCAAAACTTTAATTTTAATAGAAACTTTGTACGTATTTTGGCCAAAGATTTTATTTCGCCATTAAGTAATGTATGCCATACTTATTATATTTATACCTTGCTCGATTCAACCATTGAAAACGGGAAAAAAAATTACAAACTTCAACTAAACTTAAAAGATGAACAAGACCTTGGTTTTTTAGGCCATATGTGGATTGAAGAAGGAACTTGGGCTTTAACTCGCATTGATGTAGAAATTTCGAAATATGCCAATATCAACTTTATTGATAGGTTAAAATTACAACAAGAACTAAAGCAAACACAAGCAGGTCCATTTATTCCATATAAAAATAGAATGATAATTGATGTAGCTGAAATGACCAAAAATACTAGTGGAATCATTGCTAAGTTTTATAATTCTTCTTCTAATATTGTGGTAAATGAGCCCAAAGAATTTTCATTTTACGATAGAATTATTGAACGTGCTGAAGAAACTGAATTAGAAAAAGATTCGAACTTTTGGAACAGCAAGCGCCCCGAAGCATTTACTGCAATTGAACGCAAAATGTATAACATGGTTGATTCAATTAAGAATTTACCTGCCATTCAAACATATATTGACGTGGTGCGAATAGTGGTGGAAGGTTATAAACGTATTGGAGGACTTGATTGGGGGCCTTATGTGTTTTTATATGGCTACAATAATGTGGAAGGTAGTAGATTGCGTCTTGGCTTTAGAACCAATCAGTTTTTTAGTAGAAAATGGATTTTGAAATCGCATTTGGCATTTGGATTTAAAGATGAACGATTTAAATATGGACTGTCGGCTGATTATATAAGCAATAGACATGATTGGACGGTTTGGAGTGCAAGTTATCGAGATGATTACGATGTACTTGGAATAACCAACGATGTTGGTCCGGGAAATAATACTTCCAATGTGTTTCAAGCCATCAGTATTTTTGCCGATGGAATTAGGTTAAATAGAACTCACGAGGTTAAATTAGGATTGTTTAAACATTATTCTCGTGATTGGTCTTACAGAATAGGTGCACAATTTAATATGTTTGATCCATTAGGTGAGTTTAGATTTGCTTACAAAACCAATGAAACTAATGGCGATAGTTTAAAAACCTCCTTTAACAATACTCAAGTAAGCACAGAAATAAGATGGGCCTATAAAGAATTATTAATAGTAAGAGGAAATGATAGAATTAGAATGGTTCGATCGTTGCTGCCTGTTTTAACTCTTTCATACACACATGGTTTTAAAGGGGTTTTTGGGAGTGATTTTGAATACAATAAGCTGCAATTTAATTTACAACACCATGCAAATACCAGTGTTTTTGGAACAGC
Source organism: Bacteroidia bacterium (assembly GCA_044239605.1). Lineage (GTDB taxonomy): Bacteria > Bacteroidota > Bacteroidia > UKL13-3 > UKL13-3 > JAAFJM01. Next base: position 22,577 of record JBIIBC010000022.1, read on the forward strand.
CGATTATTGGTTAACTGTTGGTAAAATATGGGGTGTATTGCCTTATCCTTTATTAGATGTGGCGCGTGGTAACCAAGTATTCCTTTATTCCGATTTTAACTATAGTTTGATGAACTTTTATGAATTTATTAGCGATGAGTACGCTCATTTTACTTACGTACAACATTTTGAAGGATTGTTTTTAAATAGTATTCCAGTAGTTAAAAATTGGAAGTGGCGAAATTTTGCCTTTGTAAAAGCTGCTTATGGAAACTTAAATAGCAGTAATTATAACTTAACCAATGTGCCCAAAACACCTGATGGGCAAATAACCAATAAAATTAATGCGTTTAAAGACAATATTCCTTATGTAGAAATTGGTTACGGATTTGAAAATATTTTTAGGATTATTTCCATTAATATGGTGCATAGATTAACCTATTTAGACCAACAACCAAACCAAGAAAAACCAAGAGCTTGGGGCATCAATCTTGGATTAAGGTTCCAGTTTTAGTTTAGTGTTCTTTATCAATAAATTATAATTGACTATTTAACTTCATCATTCATCATTCACATCCAAAATCCAAAATTTCTCCTTTACCCAAATTATAAATCAATAATCACACATCAAAAATCCATACTTATCCAATCTCAATATATGTAGCGCCACCCCCAAATTTTAAAGAATCGGCATCTTCAAAATGTTTAGCTAATCGCTTATTTTTAGTTAAAAATGTATGGATTTTATTCTTTAAATATTGGTTTCCAATGCCATGAACATAAACTATACTTTTCATTTGATGTACGTAAGCAGCCTCCAATGTTTTTATAAATACATCCATTTGCACACCAATAATATCATTGGTTTGTGTGGTGTATCCTCGTTCTAATAATTTATCAAAGTGAAGGTCAATAATAGGTTCGGGCTTTTTACTTAAATCAACTTTCTCAACAACGGTTTTTTCTGCAAAGTCTTTTTGTTTTAATGCATTTAAATTGAGTGTATTAAACTCCTCGTTTAGCTTGAACATGTAAGACTGTTTTTGTAAAAAGAAACAGAACTTTAACGATTGATGAAACTCTTTTGGATTTGATTTAAAAGCTATACTTAAAGGCTTGGAAGGGTTAATATTTATGTCATCTGCTAAAATAAATTGAAACAAAAGTGGATTCCATTTCTCGTAATTTTCTAAATTTAGTTTTAAAAAATTCACCTCTTCTCCACGGCTTAATTTACCGGTTTTGTAAAGATTATAAACCTCTTTTTCTTTTTGGTAAACTACATATAATAAAGTATCGCAGGCATTGTTATGCAATACGCCTTCTACTTCATTCTCACCTAATCGGTTATAAGCCCAAAATATGCCTAACGGATTGGTACTTAACTTTGGTTTCAGTTTGTCTTCAACTTCTTTTTTATCGTTATTTGGCTTTACATCGTCAAAATCAATTTTAACCACTTCGCTTGCCATTACTGGTATTTCAAAATCATCTTCAATGGTTACACCTACCAAGTTTTTTTGTTTAAAACTAGTAACTATACCTTCCATATTTTCGTTTACAAACTTTACTCTATCGCCTAACTTCAACATTGTGTTTTCTTATTAATTTTGCTTTGCAATATTAAACCAAAAAGCCGAAGTACTTGCATACATTCGGCTTTTTGAACGGAACTAATTTATGTTATTTATTAATTATTTGCCAATTTTTACTGCAAAATAATCCTGCGTTCCATCTGCATTTACCCCTTCTACCAATACAGCACCTTTTTTACCTTCAAAAGCCGCTTTTACATCGCTTACGGTAGAAACAGGTTTTTTATCAATATTGGTAATTACAAAACCTATAGGTACCCCGGCAGCTTTTAAAATACTTTTTCCTCCAATACTTTTTACTTTTATACCATTGGCAATTTTGAGTTTTAATCGCTCATCGCGGGTAAGAGTTTCAAAATCGGTATCTAAAGCTTTGTTAACTTCAGTTTTTTCGGCAGTTTTTAAAGCAGTTTTACCATCTAAACCTTTTAGTTTTACATCAAAAAGTTTTTCTTTACCATCTCTAATTACTTTAATTTTAACCACATCACCTGGATTTTTCTTGCCTATCATTTCTTGCAATTCAGGAGTAGTTTTGGTTTCTGTTCCATCGGCCGAAATAATGACATCATCCGAATTTAAACCAGCATCTTCGGCAGCACTGTTTTCTTTTACATTTCTAACATATACACCTTTTACTTCTTTTAAACCTAATTTATCAGCTAAAGCACCATCAATATCGGTAATTTCAACTCCTAAAACACCACGTTGAACAGTACCATATTTTTGTAAATCATTAATTACTTTGCTCATTAAATTACTAGGAATAGCAAAAGCGTAACCTGCATATTGTCCTGTTTCGCTCGCAATTGCAGTATTTATTCCAATTAATTTACCTTCTTGGTTAATTAATGCTCCCCCGCTATTTCCTGGGTTTACCGCTGCATCGGTTTGTATAAACGATTCAATTGGATACTGTTGTCCGTTTCCTCTGTTAATGTTTAAGTTACGGCCTTTAGCACTTACAATACCTGCAGTAACAGTAGATGTAAGGTTAAAAGGATTTCCAACTGCTAAAACCCATTGGCCTACTTTTACCTCATCGCTATTGCCAATTACCGCAAATGGCAAATTGGTTTCTGTAATACGCAATAAAGCCAAATCAGTGTTATTGTCTTTACCTAATAACTCAGCATCATATTCGCGTTTGTCGTTTAAAACTACTTTTATTTTGGTTGCTCCATCAATAACGTGGTTATTGGTAACAATCAAACCATCCTGTGAAATAATTACTCCGCTACCACTGCCAGCCCTCGGGCCTTGCTGTGGCATACTAAATCCTCTTCCTCCAAAAAAATCAAATGGATTAACTTCTTGGGTTTCGTTTCTACTTTGTGGTGCATCTACTACTGTTAAAATGTGAACCACAGTTGGAGTTGCTAATTCAGCTATTGCCACAAAATCAGGTCGCTGTCCGCCATCTGACAAACTTGCATACCTTGCTAAGTAATTTTGTGTAAATTCTGTCGCACTTTGTTTACCTCCAAATAATTTGTTTAAGCCAATTGCAGCCATGCCTCCAAGGCACGCTACTGCGAAAATTAATGTGTACTTTTTCATTTTTTTTTCAATTAAATTTTAGTAAAATTTTATCCATTCAAAAGTTGTACCAATCGCGATTGTAAATTATGTTTGATTTTTTTAAAAATATATTCTTTTTAAAATCAATATTTGCTTTAAGTTTTAATACATTTATGAAGCAAATTGTTTTTTTATTTCAAAACATGTTTACTTTTTGTTTAAATCCAACATTTTGGTGGATGAACGGTAAATAAATAAAACTTGCAGCAATCAAAACTTAGTAGAAATTTGCAATTTTAAAAATAAATGCAACACGATAAACATACTTATTACTTCGAAAAGTATTTGCGCAAAGAAATGTCACGCAATGAAAAGGATGCGTTTGAAAAAAAATTGAACATGGATAATATGTTTAAAGCAGATTTTGACAAATATGCTTTAAACCATGATTCTATTTTAAAGGAAGAATTAGAAGAGTACTATAATGAGGAGATCATTCCAGATAAACCCAAAAATTATTCATGGTTATTGGTTCTTGTTTCTGTGTTTGGATTAGCTTTACTTATTGATTTTTACGCTAATCAAAAATATGCAGAAACGCAAAAACAAAATCAAACCTACAAAGAGGAAATTGTTACTAGGTTTAAAAATACATTTGTTGAGCCTTTTAAACAAATAAGTTTTAAAAAAAGCGTTAAACAGTTTGATACTATTTATAAACAGCTTACATTTAGTTCGGACGAAGCACAAGAAAATGATACCACCACAGTTCAAACACTTGTTGATTCAAGCTTAATTGAAGAAAAAATTATTGACCAATTTCAACAATTAATGCGCGATAAAAATTTGGAAAGCAATGTGAAAGATGTTTTTTTGGATGATAGTTTGATGACCGTTGTGGACCTGGAAAAATTCAAAGAAAAATTTAAAATAATAACAAATTCAACTGATAGTACATTTTCTGATAGCCTAATCACACGACTTTCTTTGCAATCTTTAATAAAACAAAATACTGTCAATAAACCTTTGTTTGTGGAGTTTTGGCAATCATTAGTTGGTTTTAACGGTTACCAGTTTACTGGTAAAAAATTGGTACTTTATGGTATTCTAAAACCAACTGATTTATTTATTTTAAAACAAAATAATTTGTTTGTGCTACACTCAAAATGGGGCGAAACTGCCTTACAAGCTGATAATCAATTACACAAATTTGAAGACTAAATTTTATAAATACCAAGGCACGGGAAACGATTTTATAATGGTTGACGACCGAACTAAAACTTTTGATGCCAATAATCAAAAATTGATTGAAAACTTATGCGATAGAAGATTTGGAATTGGTGCTGATGGTTTAATTTTATTACAAAACCACCCTTCAGCCGATTTTTATATGCAATACTTCAATAGCGATGGTCGCGAAAGTTCTATGTGCGGCAATGGTGGTAGGTGTATTGCTCAGTTTGCTAAAGATTTAGGAGTGGTAAAAGATTTTGCTATGTTTTATGCGATTGATGGTATTCATACATCTTCATATAAAAATAATTGGGTTAGCCTTCAAATGAAAGATTTAACCCAAATGGAAGTGCGCGATAATCAAGTTTATGTATTAAATACTGGTTCGCCTCATTATGTTCAATTTTTTAATGATGATGTTGATACTATTGATTTGGTTAATGAAGCAAAAAAAATAAGGTATAATAAGGAGTTTGAAGCCCAAGGAATCAATGTGAACTTTGTTTCCATTCATAATAATGAGTTAAAAGTTAGAACTTACGAAAGGGGAGTAGAGGATGAAACCTTTAGTTGCGGAACTGGAGTTACAGCCGCAGCAATTGCTTATTCGGTTTTTTTAAAAAATACACAACCAGAAATAGAAGTGAACATTCAAACCAAAGGTGGAAACCTTTCGGTAAGTTATTTGTTGCAAAATAATGCATACCATCAAGTGTTTTTAAAAGGCCCTGCCACATTTGTGTTTGAGGGCGAAATAGAAATTTAATAATAATGACATACCAACGCAGAAAAACTAGCACCGTAAAAATTGGTGATTTATACATTGGAAGCGATTTTCCAATTATTCCTCAAAGTATGACCACTACCGATACCATGGATACCCAAAAATCGGTGGAGCAAATTATTAGGATGGTTGATGCCGGTTGCCAATTGGTTAGATTAACTGCTCCAAGTTTAAAAGAAGCTCAGAATTTAGCTGAAATAAAGAAAGAATTAAATGCCAAAGGTGTTAAAGTTCCATTGGTGGCTGATATACATTTTACTCCAAATGCTGCCGAGTTAGCTGCTCGAATAGTTGAAAAAGTGCGCGTTAATCCTGGTAATTATGCCGATAAAAAGAAATTTGACATCATTGATTATTCCGATGCAGAATACCAAGATGAAATAGATAGAATCAGAGAAAAGTTTGTTCCCCTAATTAAAATTTGTAAAGAGTATGGAACAGCATTGCGTATTGGTACTAATCATGGTTCATTAAGCGATAGAATTATGAGCCGTTATGGCGATACTGCACACGGAATGGTTGAAAGTGCTGTGGAGTTTTTACGAATAGCCGAAGATGAAAATTTTCACAATATTGTGCTTTCCATGAAATCGAGTAACCCGCAAGTAATGGTTCAGGCTTACCGTTTATTGGTTAAAACCATGGATAGTAACAACATGCATTATCCATTGCATTTAGGTGTAACCGAGGCTGGCGATGGTGATGATGGAAGAATAAAATCGGCTTTGGGAATAGGCGCATTGTTGGAAGATGGAATTGGCGATACCATTCGTGTTTCGCTAACCGAAGACCCAGAATTTGAGGTGCCTGTAGCTAAAAAATTAATTGCACGTTACACACAAATTGAACAAACCAATTATCCGCAGTTAAATTTAAACACAGCTGAAAATAATAATTGGAGTGCTTTTGATTACAAACGTAGAGAAACTATCGAAGTTTATAACTTAGGAGTAAATCAAGTACCTAGAGTTATTGCTAATTTTAGCAATAATGAAAATTTAACGGCCGAAGATTTAAAACCTATTGGTCATATTTATGATGCCCAACTCGATAAATGGCACATGAACGATATTGGAGCTGATTTTATTTACTCAGGAAATAATAAAGCCAATTTTATGCTACCAATGGGTTTAAAAGCCGTTTATAAAGCTCAAACTTGGAATTTGGTAATTGATAAAACCAATGCATTTCCATTATTTACCTCGGCCGATTTATTGCAAAGCAACCATTTAAAAGCAAATTCAAGCACACTCAATTTTGTGCACTTGTTGGTAAATGAGTTATCTGAAGAATTGCTTCAAACGGCTAACCAAATGAAAAATGTGGTTTTTATTTTAGAATCAAGTATAGCTAATCCAATGACCGATTTGCGTGCAACTTTTTTTAAATTAAACGATTGGAATATAAAAAATCCAGTTTTGCTAACTCATAATTACCATGATGAGAGCGATGAAGAGCAATTCATGCTGCATTGTTCAACCGATTTTGGTGCGTTATTAATTGATGGTTTTGGTGATGGATTGATGTTTAAAGCCAATCAAATTAAACCAGAACGCATGAACCAAATAGCATTTGGTATTTTGCAAGCAGCAAGAACACGTATTTCCAAAACGGAATACATTAGTTGCCCAAGTTGTGGACGTACATTGTTTGATTTACAAGAAACTACTGCCATGATTAGGAAACGAACCGATCATTTAAAAGGAGTAAAAATTGCCATTATGGGCTGTATTGTTAATGGTCCGGGTGAAATGGCCGATGCAGATTATGGTTATGTAGGCAGTGGAGTTGATAAAATAACTTTATATAAAGGCAAAGAAGTAGTAAAACGTAATATTGCTAGCGATAATGCTGTTAATGAGTTAATTGAGTTGATAAAAGAAAATGGAGATTGGGTAGAGTTGTAATGTTATTTCTTGAAATGACGTTTAAATGACAAAAATAATCCAACTAACACGATGTTTTTATTGTCTATCCTTTTGTAAGTTATAAATAATAATTATTTTGCCACCCCAAATAGAAATTAAACAAATAAATATAAAATGAAAAAGTTAATACTTTCTGCTTTTAGCATTGGCCTTACAGTAAGTGCATTTGCTCAACAAAATCTAAACCTGAACAATACAGGAATTTTAGATAATTCACCAAGAATTACCACTAAAAACAAAACTACGCTTAATAAAGCTGAAAGATCAGAGTGGTACAATCCGTTAGATATTTTAGCTGATGGTAACTTTAAAACTTTTATTGGTTTTATGATGAATGATTCATTAGCAAAATTTGTTGATGATCAAGGAGTAGCTAGCCAAGGAAGAACATTTCAATCGGTTGCGCAAATTATTGATCCTAAAGATGCTGCAATAGAAGTAAATCAAGCATTAGATCCAACAATTAGAATGACTAAGTTCACTAATTATGCAGTAGATTCTATCTCTTTTAGATTTTCTTATATCAGAAGAGTAGATTCAACAAATGATAACTTAGGTAATAAAGTTCCTGTTGTAGATACTTTATTTATTTACTATTTTACAGGTGCTCAAGTTTCAACAACGGCTTCAATTACAGGCTTAACGTCTAAGTTTGGTTATGTTGGTTATGACTTTGCAAAAAGACGTCCAAGTAATTATACCACAATTGATACGGTATTGTTAACTGAAGATTTTAATACTGGTAAACCAAGCTCAACAGGATGGTCATCGGCTGAATTAGGTCGTAAAGCTCCTGCTGGTTTAACTTTTAATTCAAATTCAGGTAATAATAGAAATGGTTTAGTAGCTTATGCTTTACAGTTCAAAAATGGTACAACTTATGATGACACTTATACATTTGAAGATAGAAGAGATTCAGCTTCAGTTCCTGCCGAAACAAAATGGGTAAATTACTTCTGTTACAGAATGGGTTCTAATGAAGGTTCTCCTTTAACAAGTGCATACTACAATAGTTCGTTGTTTGTGCCTCAACGTTTTTCTTATGGAGTAACAAACGGTTGGACAGGCTGGTATCCAGGTCAAGGTTTTACTAATGACCAATATTTAGATGCTGGAATTAAATTATCTTCAACTAATTTAAGCGCTAAAGAAGTTCCAAACTCATTTACTTTAGGTGAAGCATATCCTAATCCTGCTAGTAATGATGTTACAATTAAATTTAACCTAAAAGCTAATAAGAACGTAAAAGTGAGCTTAATTAACTTATTAGGTCAAGAAGTAATCAATATTGCTAATGATAATTTTGTTGCTGGATCTAACGAAGTTAAATTTAATGTAGGTAACTTATCAGCTGGAGTATATTTTTACACAATGACAGTTGATGGTGTTAGTCAATCACAAAAAATTATGATTAAATAATTCATTTAAGATATAAATTTTAAAAGCCTCAACAGCATTGCTGTTGAGGCTTTTTTGTTGCAATAAATTATTATTAGTATATTCAAAAATCATGTTTATATATATTTTGATAATGATTTGGCAAGTGTTATTTTGCAGCCAGAAATAAAAATCGACAAATGGGAAGAGTATTTGAAAAACGTAAACATAAAATGTTTGCTCGTTATGCTAAAATGAGTAGAACATTTACTAAAATAGGTAAGGAAATTGCCATTGCAATTAAAGCTGGAAACGGAAATGGTGATCCTGATAGTAACTCTAGATTAAGAGCGGTTATTGCTAATGCAAAAGCCATTAATATGCCAAAAGCAAATATTGATGCTGCTATTTCGCGTGCAACAAGTAAACAAGATAAAGATTTTGAAGAGGTGGTTTATGAAGGTAAAGGTCCTCACAATATACCAATGATTATAGAAACTGCAACTGATAATCCAACCAGAACTGTCGCTAACTTACGTAGTTATTTCAATAAAAAAGGCGGGCAATTAATGGTGAGTGGTTCGTTAGATTTTCTTTTTGAGCGTAAAGGTATTTTCAGAATAAAAAATGATGGTATTAATCTTGATGATTTTGAATTAGAAATGATTGATGCAGGCTTAGAGGAAATTGAGGATGATGGAGAAGGACATTTAATTTTATCTGTTGCTTTTACCGATTTCGGAAAAATGCAACATGAATTAGAAGCTCGTAAAATAGAAATTGTAAATGCCGAATTACAACGTATTCCAACACAACCAATGGAATTAAATGAAGAGCAAGAAGCTGAGTTTAATATATTATTGGATATAATTGAAGAGGATGATGATGTGGTAAAAGTTTATACAACATTAATGTAATAGACAAAACCAAATTAAAATAAAAAACCTCCAACTCTTAAGAATTGGAGGTTTTTTTATTTAATAATTCAATTAATCAATTCAACTGTCAAATAATCTAACAATTTCCGATTACCAGCCTAATATCCAAGCAAACATTAACGGAGCTACAATGGTAGCATCGCTTTCTACAATAAATTTAGGTGTATGAATATCTAATTTACCCCATGTGATTTTTTCATTTGGAACTGCTCCTGAGTATGAACCGTAAGAAGTGGTTGAATCACTAATTTGGCAGAAATAACTCCAAAACGGAATGTCTGTCATTTCCATGTCTTGGTACAACATAGGCACTACGCATATTGGAAAATCGCCTGCAATACCACCACCAATTTGGAAAAAACCAACACCTTTACCACCAGAATTTTCAGGATACCATTTTGCTAACCAAGCCATGTACTCAATACCAGATTTCATGGTGCTTGCTTTTAATTCGCCTTTTATAACATATGATGCAAAAATATTTCCCATAGTTGAATCTTCCCAACCTGGAACTACCATTGGCAAATTGCGTTCAGCAGCAGCTAACATCCAAGAGTTTTTAGGATCTATTTCGTAATATTGTTGTAACTCACCACTCAATAAGATTTTATACATGAATTCATGTGGGAAATAACGTTCACCTTTATCTTCTGCATCTTTCCATATTTTATGAATATGTTTTTGCAATCTTCTAAATGCTTCTTCTTCGGGAATACAAGTATCTGTTACACGATTATAGTGGTTTTCCAATAAATCCCATTCCTCTTGAGGGCTTAAATCGCGATAATTAGGCACACGTTTGTAATGGCTATGTGCTACCAAATTCATAATATCTTCTTCTAAGTTAGCTCCAGTACAGCTAATTATATCCACTTTGCCTTGGCGAATCATTTCGGCTAATGATTTTCCTAACTCAGCAGTACTCATAGCTCCAGCAAGGGTTACCATCATTTTTCCACCTTCGGTTAAATGGGTTTCGTAACCTTTTGCAGCATCAACCAAAGCAGCTGCATTAAAATGTTTATAGTGTGTTTCAATAAAATTTGAAATAGGTCCTTTAGTCATGTTGTTTTATTTTTATATAATTTAAAAAAGTGTGCAAATATAAGCTAGAGTTTTACATTTAAAATTAAGTTTTTTTGAGCTATAAAAAAGGTTTTTATATTTGTTTGTAAAAATTAAAAACAGCACTTTTATTCATTCATTTTCAAACTATAATTATGGACAAAACTTCTCCTAATCCTATTGATCTATATATTGCTGAATTTCCAGCTGATGTGCAACAGCAATTACAAAAGTTGCGTAAAATTATATTGCAAATAGTTCCAAATGCCGAAGAAATAATTAGTTATAAAATGCCTGCTTATAAGATACATGAATGTTTGGTTTATTTTGCAGGTTATAAAAATCATATAGGCTTTTATCCTACAGGTTCTGGAATTGCTGCTTTTGAACACGAGTTAGGTAATTATAAATACTCAAAAGGGGCGGTACAATTTGAAATTGATAAAGAGTTGCCTCGCGATTTGATAGTGAGCATAGTGGAATACAGATTGGCATTGGCCATTGCAAAGCATGAAAGTAAAAAAGTTTGGAAAACGTGTAAAAAGGGACATCAATTTTATAAAAGTAGCGACTGTAAAAGTTGCCCATTTTGCGAAGCAGAAAATAAACCTAAAGATGGTTTTATGGCCAGTATTTCGGCACCTGCCCGCAGAGCTTTAAAAAGTAAAAGTATAAACACACTAACCGATTTAGCTCAATATACTGAAAAAGAATTATTAGATTTACACGGAATTGGCCCAACTGCTATTCCTAAATTAAATGCAGCACTTAAGGATGCAGGATTGAGTTTTATGAAAAAGTAATTCTAATATGCTTGAATTAAAATGATAATTTTAGTTTTAAAAATAGCATATTCGCCCTTACAAACTCATGTTTTATCATAAAGAATTTTTAAACAAACAGGTTACTATTTACAATCAAACAGGGTTTATTGAATTAGATCCTATTTGCATACCACATTTATTTACTAAAAAACAAGACATTGAAATTGCAGGGTTATTTGCTGCTGTTTTTGCTTGGGGTCAGCGCAATACCATTATTAATAAATGTACCGATTTATTAGCGAGAATGGATAATGCTCCGCATCAATTTGTGGTAAATCATGAAGATAAAGATTTGAAAAAATTACTTGGTTTTAAGCATAGAACTTTTAACGATACTGATTTGCTTTATTTTATTTCATTTTTAAAATATTGGTATAGTAAAGATGAAAGTTTGGAAACAGCCTTTTCAAAACATTTAAAACCAAAGGATAAAACCATTGAGAATGCTTTGAATGGTTTTAGAGATTCTTTTTTTTCGTTACCCGATGTCCCTCATCGAACTATGAAGCATATTGCTTCGCCCATACAAAACTCGGCTTGTAAAAGATTATGTATGTATTTAAGGTGGATGGTAAGAAACGATAATAATGGCGTGGATTTTGGCATTTGGACAAACATAAAGCCAAGCCAGTTAATGATTCCACTTGATTTGCATGTGCAACGAACTGCTTATAAATTAGGTTTGCTTTCTCGTACACAAAGCGATTGGAAAGCAGTTTTAGAATTAACTGAAAACTTAAGAAAATTTGATAAAAACGATCCTGTAAAATACGATTATGCACTTTTTGGATTGAGCATTATGCCAGATTTTGAAATAGATAAAACTAGTTAGTTTTACCTTACAAAACACATAAAATATTTGGTAACCAATTTGGTTAATGAATCAATATTGTATTGGTCGCTGGCATCGGCTATATCTTGCACTTGGCCATTTTTAAATAAAATATTAATATGGAAATTATTGGCACTGTAAGCTTTATTTTGGACCGAATCGGTATAAACAAAATAGTCGGCTTCTTCCATGGTAATATCCAAGTTATCGGCCGCCATAAATTTATAACTTTCTAAAGTGGTTTTATCAAATGGTGCATTTTGCAACAATACTTTTGGTAACTTTCTATTGCGTAGCATATTGCACAAAGTGCTCAAAATTTTGTCGTTATGATTACACCAGACTTTTATTGAGGTAAAAATATCATCATCATCAAGCAAGCAATAATTATCAAAGGCTTCATTGTTTTTAAAAAACTCGTCTTTGCCAATTTTATTGTATAAAAAATAATGCAATGCTGGCGTAGCAAATAATAATTCGTTTTGGCTAGCTAAATACTGCGCACGTTGAATTATTTTAATTAATAATTGTTCGGCAGCAACCACAGTTTTATGCAAGTAAACTTGCCAATACATTAACCTGCGGGCTATTAAAAATTTTTCGACCGAATAAATGCCTTTTTCTTCAATTACCAACTCATCATTCACCACATTTAGCATATTTATTATCCTATCGTGACCAATGGACCCTTCTTGCACACCCGTGTAAAAACTATCTCTCCGTAAGTAATCAAGTCTATCCATATCTAGCTGACTAGACACTAACTGATGCAAAAATTTCTTTTTGTATTTATTGCTAAAAATTTCAATGGCTGTGGTTAATTTTCCGTCAAATTGCTCATTAAGTAATTCCATAAAACGCAATGAAATAGCCTCGTGAGGAACATCTTTTATAATTAAACCTTCAAGAGTATGACTAAAAGGACCATGGCCCATATCGTGCAATAAAATTGCTGCGCAAACCGATTCAGACTCATGTTGAGTAATTTCGATGCCTTTGCTTTTTAAAATTTCAACAGCCTGAAAAGTTAAACTCATGGCGCCAATTACATGCTGAAAACGTGTGTGTTGAGCACCTGGATAAACCAAATACGAAAGCCCCAATTGCTTGATTCTTCGCAAACGCTGGAACCACGAATGTTCAATTAAATCGTAAATAAGTTCAAAAGGTATATTTACAAATCCATAAACTGGATCGTTAATGATTTTCTTTTTATTGGGTAAATTCACGCATCAAAAATAGGTTTTTTTAAGTTGATTGGTTGATTAAGTTAATGTGTTAGTGGTTTAATTTAATTGATTAAAATTGTAAGATTTTATGTATCATTAATAATATGAACTTGACTTATAATTTAAATCCTAAATTTCAATTTTATAAAGAATAAGTTGTCATTCGTTTATAAACGCAGAAACGTAGAACTAACTGAAGACGATAAAAATATTTTGACTTTTATATTTAGCGAAACCAAACAATATCGTTTTTGGGAAACTAAATTATTAAGCCACAGATTACACAGAAAAATTTGATGATGCCGATGTTGGCGTCCTCGCCAACATCAATTTGATTGCAGGAGAGGACGCCTGCAATGGCTGAATGGTTTAAAACTTTTGTTAATCTATTATTTCGAGTTTAATTTTCTCTTCAATATTATTCTTCCAATTGATATGAGCATATGATGGATGAGGAATTAGTATAAATTTTCGTTTTCCAAAAATATTATCGCTTGTATTTATTGTATAATTATCATTTGTTGTGTCAGCAAATATTTTTGTAATGCCTGTTTTATTTAAAGAAAATTTTGAAAAAACTTCTGAAGCATGTTGGGATAATGCCTGACCGACTTCATTACCCAAACAAATTACTATTTTGGGATTAATATGTTCTAATTGAGTAAGAAAGAAATCATAGCATAAATTTTTGTAAGATTGTTCTATTTGTTTAATTCGTTTAGTGTTTGTTGTACCTGAATGAAGTTTATCATTGCGTAATCCCATATAAAAATTTGTAAAAAATGTATTATCAATATCTAATCCAATACGTTCTAAATTTTTTATAGTTTTACTACTATCTTCTCTATTGTTTTTCATTTTTTCAACATAACCAATCGTTCCAAAATCATTACCCAAAACCATTATGCCACCTTTTTTAATTTCGGCAATTTCAATCTTACTTCTTTCTGTTAAAATACCTGAACCTAATGGAAAGAAGCCATAATCTAATTTTCCAAATTCGTTAATCATTCCTGAATCCGAAAAAATTGTTTCACTGTTTTCGGTGAATTGTTTGTAATAATCAAATAGGTTTTCAATTTTCATTTTATTTTAAGTTTTTACGCGTTAGTATTTTACGGTTGTTTAACATTCTGATTGGGCTATAGTCTTAAATCAGTTTGAATACTTCAATTTCTTCGTTATCAATATTTTCTGTCATTAGATATTGAACCTTCTTTTTTAAGTCATTTAGTTTTTTGCAATTTTCAGCGGAAAATGAGTGAATGTAAATGATGGATTTTGCAATCTTATGAATAGAGGTATTTTGAATTTTAAGTATTTCATTAAGCTGTTTTTCTTTAACAATTATTTTAGCATCAATTACAAAATTGCAGTAAAAAAACTCACCCTCTAAAATATGTATTATTTCATTACCTGAAATTCCGTATTTTTTTCGGTCAATATTCAATTCAATTGAATCAAGGTTAATTAATTCAATGGTACTTTCTGTTTTAAATTTTGCCATAAGAAGTAAGATTGAGTATTTATTTTTAATTGTGTACTTTATCAAATATAAGAAAAGTTACAATAAAAAAGTTGGAAATTTGCTTAAAAATTTCTGTGTAATCAGTGGCTTTTTTTCTTAGCGTTCTTTGCGAAAATCTTTGCGTCCTTTGCGGTTAAACAAAAAATATCTGTGTAATCTGTGAATCCCGATAGCTATCGGGATGTGGCTCCTTTTCCAACAAATGCTAAATCACATTTACCTCAGGAACAATGGTTACCCCAAATTTTTCGAAAACCGATTCTTGAATTTGCATGGCTAGTTTCCAAATTTCGTTGCCAGTGGCATTGCCATAATTTACCAAAACCAAAGCTTGGTCTTTATGCGAACCTGTATTTCCAATTACTTTACCTTTCCAACCACATTGTTCTATTAACCAACCTGCGGCTAGTTTGGTGTGAGTTTCGCTGGTTTTGTAACCAACCAAAGTTGGGAATTTTTCTTTTAACGTTAAATATTCCTCAGTTGGAATTTCAGGATTTTTAAAAAAACTGCCCGCATTTCCTAATACTTTAGGGTTAGGTAATTTTGATTCCCGAATGGCAATTACAGCATCGCTTACATCTTGAATGGTAGGATTTTCAATGTTTTTACTCTTTAAAACATCTTGTATGGCACCGTACGAAACATTGATTTTAGCTTGTTTGGCTAATTTAAATGTAACCGATGAAATGATGTATTTTCCTTTGGCTTCATGTTTAAAAATACTTTCGCGGTAGCCAAATTTGCAATCAGCATTGCTAAATATCGTTACTTCGTTGGTTTCAATGTTGTAAGCTTCTACCTCATAGCAAGTATCTTTAATTTCAACACCATAAGCACCAATGTTTTGCATAGGTGCAGCACCCACACAGCCAGGTATTAATGAGAGGTTTTCAACTCCCGAATAATTATTGGCTACACAATGCATTACAAAGCCATGCCAGGTTTCGCCCGCCATGGCTTTTAAATAAACATTTTCGTTATCTTCATTTATTTTTTCAATGCCTTTAATGCTCATTTTTAAAACCAAACCATCAAAATTTTTGGTTAATAAAATATTGCTACCACCACCTATAACTAGCGTTTTTCTATTGGCTAAATTGAAATTATCAATTACAAATTGAAGTGATTCAATCGAATCAATTTCAATAAAATCAGATGCAGTGGCATCAATACCAAAAGTATTAAATGGTTTAAGCGAAATATTGGGTTTTAAAATCATTTGGGGCAAATAAATGTTTTATTTTTTTAGGAACAAATTTTATGGGAACTTAGGGAATTTACTAAAGTCGGGTTTGCGTTTTTCTAGGAATGAATTTTTACCTTCTTTAGCTTCATCGCTTAAATAATAAAGCAAAGTAGCATTTCCTGCTAATTCTTGAATACCAGCTTGTCCATCTAACTCAGCATTAAAACTTGCTTTTATCATACGTAAAGCCACTGGACTTTTTTCAATCATTTTCTGACACCATTTGATGGTTTCGTCTTCTAATAATTCTAAAGGCACTACTTTATTTACCAAGCCCATATCTAAAGCTTCTTGCGCATTGTATTGGTCGCATAAAAACCAAATTTCTCTTGCCTTCTTTTGGCCAACAACTCTAGCTAAATAGCCAGCACCAAATCCGCCATCAAAACTGCCTACTTTTGGTCCTGTTTGACCAAATTTTGCATTTTCAGCAGCTATTGAAATATCGCAAATTACATGCAATACATGTCCGCCACCAATAGCATAACCTGCCACCATAGCAATAACCGGCTTAGGAATTCTGCGGATTTGCATTTGTAAATCCAATACATTTAAACGAGGAATTCCATCATCGCCAATATAACCTCCATGTCCGCGCACACTTTGATCTCCACCACTGCAAAAAGCTTTTCCGCCTTCGCCAGTTAAAATTACTACACGCACATCTTGATTTTGGCGAGCTAATTCCATGGCTTCGCTCATTTCTTGAACGGTAAGCGGGGTAAACGCATTGTGTACATGCGGACGATTAATACTGATTTTAGCAATACCTTCGTAGTATTGAAATAAAATTTCCTTGTACTCTTTTAGAGTTGTCCAATTATATTTACTTGTCATATTTTTTTAGTTTATAGTTCCTAGTTTATAGTACTTAGTTTTTTAATTTTCAGCAATTAGTTGTTATTACTTCTTAGCTGAACATCTCCAAAAGCTTAACTATTTTATTTCAAAGTTATAAGCCAGAAGCTAGTTGCCAGTCGCTAGCCGCCAATAACCATTTTCCTAAACGCTTTATACACTTCGGCACTTTTATTCATATCAAAGTTTAGTTCCAATATTTTAGCTGTTTCCGAAGGTTCAAAAAACGAATTTAATGCTTGGTTCAATTCATTTTGCGAGGTGCAATTTTCGTAAATTAATCCAAAATCGGCAGCTAAATTTTTTGCTTTCAATGTATGTTTGGTTAAAAAGAATTTATCTAATTCGGGCGCACTGCTTGGTCCATCAATTAAATTAAAAATTCCTCCTCCATTATTATTTAATAAAATAACGCGCAAATTGTTTGGAATATAATTGTTCCAAAAAGCATTTCTATCGTAAAAAAACGCTAAATCGCCCGTAATTAAAGTGGTAATTTTATTATTAATTAGGGCTGCGCCCAATGCAGTTGAGGTACAACCATCAATACCGCTTGTGCCTCTGTTACAAAAAACCGTTAAATTTTTATTAGGTAAACCTAAATAACTTACATAACGTATGGCAGTGCTGTTAGCAATTTGTAATTGACTATGGTTTGGTAATTGCTCCAAAACAGTTTTTACAGCCACCAATTCATTAAACTTAGTTTGATTATTTTGGGTAAAATCAGCGACTAAATGTTTTGCTTTGGCATTTATTTCTTGCCAATTATTTAAAAATAAATTTTCGGAAATGTATTGTTCAGCAATAAATTTTAGTGGCGTAATATTATCTATAATTAAATAATCAGTAACATTATCATAAGTGTTTACCAAAACTTCATCTTGCTGAATTCTAAAATGAAAAGTTGGTTTTTGTTTTTTTAGCCAAAGTTTTAATGCTTTTGATAAAACAGGTCCACCTAAGCTAATAATTAAATCAGGTTCTAAAGTTTTTAAAATTTCGGGTGTTGCTTGCGCAACAACTAAATCGTAATGTGAAATGGAATTACTTTCGTGTTGATTTGAAACAATATCAGTCAAAATTACAAAGCCTTTTTGTTCCAAATTTTTTAAAACCAAGGCTAATTCTTGGTCAGGAAAACCTTGTCCAACAAGAATAACTTTTGGTTTATTAGAATCACATTTTTGTAAAGCATTGATTAATTGAGTAGCATCAAAATCTTTATTTTTTAATTCATTATTGCCTCCCGATGCATCGGGAGCAAATTGCTCATTGCAAATTGCTAAATCTTCGTACAAAGGTTCCACTAAAGGCACATTTATATGCACAGGCCCTTTAACAGGAAGCATTGATTTGCTTAACAAATTCGAAATTCGAAATTCGAAATTCGAATTTTCTTTATTTAAATTTAAACTTCCCCTCACATGACTTCCAAAAACATTCACTTGGTTAATCATTTGTCCATCTTGCTGATTAAGCAATTCAGCGGGTCTATCGGCAGTTAAAACTATTAAAGGAATTTTTTGATAAAATGCTTCGGCTATAGCAGGAAAAAAATTAAGAGCAGCAGTGCCACTGGTACAAATTAAGGCTACCGGTTTTTGCAATTGTTGGGACATACCAAGGGCAATATAGCCAGCACTTCGTTCATCAACAATGGCGTAAGTTTTGATATTTTTATTACGGTTAAAAGCAAACACCAATGGCGCAGAACGCGAGCCCGGACAAATTACAGCATGCTCAATTCCAAAATCGCTGCAAAGTTTAGATAATATAGTTACTTGATTATTCAAAAGCTTCGCAAAGTAAAGGGTATTTGTAAGCATAATGAATGATTTTTGATAATTATTTTATTAAAAGCTTTTATTGCAATTAAGCTTTTTATCATTCAAAATATCCTCTTTCCATTTTGAAGGATTATTGATGATGTAATTTGAAATATTTTGATAAGATTTTTCATTACGAATAATATGTTCCCAATAATTACGTTGCCATAATTTTTTTTCAAATGGTTCCCATCCTAAATTTTTTACACCACGAATATATTCGTTGGTAGTCATGGTTTTAAACCATTGAATAACCCTATGCAATGGCGACCCAATATGTTCACCAAAAATTTGTTCCGATGTTTCTGTTGGGGCAGACCTATGTGTCTGCCCGATATTATTATGTGTCTGCCCGATATCATAGGGGCGAACACCTAGGCTCGCCCGTACGACTTCATCTTCAGGGCGAATATTTAGGTTTGCCTGCACGGCAGCAATATCACCCTTGTTTTCTAAAATGAAATGTATATGATTTGGCATCACAATCATTTCACGGCATTTAATGTCTGGGAATTTATTTTCTAATTCTAAATACCATTTTTCAATCATTTTGCCTGCATCGTTTAAAAACATTTCACCACTTTCAATTTTACCAAATAAACAGGCTCTATTTTTACAACAAATGGTAACAAAATACAATCCCTTACGAGAGTAATCATAGCCTTTTAATCGAATGGATTTTCTATGATGTATGTTTGGATTGTAACGTTTCACTTTTGGTAATTTATAAACGAAATTATCAAATTAAATTATTTAGCCAATTGCTTATTTAAAATATATTCGCAGCAAAAATTGATACTTTTTATAAATGAAAATACTTTGTGTAGGCCGTAATTACAGCGAACATGCTAAGGAATTAGGTAATGCTGTTCCTGAAAATCCAGTAATATTTAGTAAGCCTGATACTGCTTTGCTTAAAAATAATGAAGCATTTTATTTACCAAGTTTTAGTAATGATGTGCACCACGAGGTAGAATTGGTTATAAAAATTAATAAAGTAGGTAAAAAAATTCAAGAAAAATTTGCCCGAAACTACTTTTCCGAAATTGGCTTAGGCATTGATTTTACAGCCCGCGATGTGCAGTCAGAACTGAAATCAAAAGGTTTACCTTGGGAATTGGCCAAAGCATTTGATGGTTCAGCACCAATTGGTAATTTTATTAATATGGAGAACATGGATTTAAAAAATATTGATTTCAGTTTGCAAAAAAATGGTCAAATAGTGCAAAAAGGAAACACGGCTCAAATGATATTTTCTTTTGAACAAATTGTAAGTTTTGTATCACAATATTTTACTTTAAAAGTGGGCGATTTAATTTATACAGGCACTCCTGCAGGGGTTAGTCAAGTTAATATTGGCGATAAACTAGAAGGTTATATTGGTAATGAATTAATGTTGACTTGTAACGTAAAATAATAGATAAATTTTTGCTAGTGTTATAAATATTTTAGATACCTCTTTTTTGTGTGGTTCAATTTTTGCCATTCTGTTTAAATAAATTTTTTCTAAACCTCTATGAACTTCAAAATTTTTAATACGGCAAAATGGAAATTACTGTTAACATTTGTTTTTACAGCTTTTTTGCTAGCAACAAATGCACAAAATTACCCGCAAAATTATTTTCGTTATCCGTTAGATTCATTGCCAAGTTTGGTTTCGCCATTTGGTGGCTTGCGCGATAATCATTTTCATAGTGGCATGGATTTGCGTACCAATCAGCGTGAGGGTTTACCCGTATTTGCCAGTGCAGAAGGTTATGTTTCGCGCATTAAAATTCAAAGCATTGGTTACGGAAAAGCCATTTATTTAGATCATCCAAATGGTTACACTACCGTTTATGGGCATTTACAAAAATACTTAGGAAAAATAGGGGAGTGGATTCAAAATTATCAGTATAAAAATCAAACTTTTGAATTTGATTATGTTTTTGAAAAACCTATGTTATTAGTGAAAAAAGGTGATACCATTGGTTTAAGTGGCAATAGTGGTGGTAGTTCGGGCCCACATGTTCATTTTGAAATTAGAAATACTAAATCCGAAAAAATTATCAATCCTGCTTTATTTGGAATTATACCTTTTGATACCTTAAATCCTGTAATAAAAAATGTGTTTATATATAATTTTGTTCCAGATGGGCTTTTACTAAAACAAGAACTAAAAATTAACCATCAAACCATTGTTGCAACCAATATTACAAATCAATTTATTTATAAAAAAGCACTTGAATTGCCTGCCGAAACCTATGGTTTTGGCATTGAAGCTTACGATTATATTCACAATCTAACTGATGAAAAAGGAATTTATGAATATAGTTTAAAATGTAAAAATAAACTTGCATTTAGCCATACATTAAATCAATTTGCTTTTGATGAAAGCAAATACATCAATTCTCATATTGATTATCCTTTCTACAAAGCTACAAAAGCCCGAGTTCAGAAGTGTTTTGTAGATGATGGAAACGAATTTAGCACTTATCAAACCAATGTTTTAAAGGGAAAAATTTTAGTAACAAAAAACATGCTAGATACATTGGTTTTTGAAGTAAATGACTTTAATCAAAACAAATTTATTTTATTAGTTCCAATCGTTGGAGTGGCTGGTAAAATTAATAAAGATAAAATGGATTATTTAAAATCAATAAAAGGTAAAAAGGCTTTTTATCCATTAAAAAAGAATACCATCAAAACCGAAGATTTTTTGTTTGAATTGGATTCAAAATCTGTTTATGATACTGTGTTTTATGATTTTGGCTCATTAAAACCTATTCAAGAGCCCGCATTAAGCAAAATATATATAATATTTAACTCAACTGCATCACTTCACAAAGCGGGAGATATTGCAATCAAACCTTCCAGTATTTATTTAAAATATCAAAGTAAATTACTTTTGGCTTATTATTTTAAAGAAAGAAAAGATTTTAGAAGTGCAGGTGGAAATTATGATTGGGGAGTGGTAAAAGGAAAAGCAAGTAATTTTGGACATTATTTTGTTACCATTGATACCATAGCGCCAACTATAAAACAAGTATTTATAAATACAGAAGAAGCTTTAGGCGATAGCCTTCATTTTTATTTTGAAATAAAGGATAATTTTAGCGGAATTGGTAAATATGAAGGTTACTTAAATGGCGAATGGATTTTGCTAGACTTTGATACAAAAAGCAGTATGCTAACTTACCATTTCGATAAAATTTGGTATAATTTAGTAGCTCAAAACAAAGATAGTAAGCTAAAAAATACTGCTATTATAAAACCAGAAGTACTTATTCGTGTTACTGATAAAAAAGGTAATGTTGCAGAAAAAACTTTTACCATGTCCATTGCATTTGAATAATAAAATTAATGCTTCGACAAGCTCAGCAATCAACAGCTAATGCATTGAAAAGGGCAGCAACTGAGAACTAAGTACTAAGAACTAAAAAATATGACTAAATTAACCGCAGGCGATAAAGCACCAGCATTTACAAGTACCAACGAAAAAGGCGAAAAGGTTTCATTAACCGATTATAAAGGCAAAAAATTGGTTTTATATTTTTATCCTAAAGATTCAACCCCTGGCTGCACTGCCGAAGCCTGCGATTTACGAGATAATTACCACACTTTTCAAGCCCAAGGTTACGAAATTTTGGGTGTTAGTCCAGATAGTATAAAATCACATATTAAGTTTATAGCTAAATATGAACTTCCATTTAGTTTATTAGCAGATGAAGAACATGAAGTAGCAGAGGCCTATGGTGCTTGGGGTGAAAAAAGCATGTATGGTAAAACATATATGGGTATTTTGCGCAGCACTTTTATTATTAACGAAAAAGGAATAATTGAAAAAGTAATTGAAAAGGTAGATACCAAAGCTCATACTAAACAATTGATTTAAAAACTAATAGTTTTAATTTAGGTTTATCAAATATTTTGATTTTAAAAATTTTTTATAAAAAGTTTAAATTATTTTGCAATTGTTAAAATAATTTTTATTTTCACTAAAAATTTACTTAGCAAATATGCCTACCCAATTTATAAATAAAATGAATAAAACTGAGGCTGGTTTTCATTTATTAATGATATTATCAAAAGCTGATGGTAATATAGAAAAAGCCGAAGGACATGTTTTATTGGATTTTTTGGAAAGAAATTATAAACAACCAATTGATTTAATTAAGGAACAAGCTTTTTTAAGGGCCTTCCCTTTAAGCGAAATAATGCCGCATTTTATTGAAACTGCTGAACATTTCTTCAAACTAAGCACCAATAGCGAAAGAAATAAGCTAATACAATTTGCTATGAAAATTTGCATGGCTGATTCAAAAATGGAAAACCAAGAAAATAAGTTCATTAATACACTATATGATTCGTGGGGCCTAGAATAATTTTTTATTAATTTAAGAAACAAGAACCGCAGTTTAAATTGCGGTTTTTTTATGCAATTTTTTTGTTATTGACTGTTTTTCAAAACAAAATAAAAAAAAACTCACAATAAAACTTGTATTAGTAAATAAGATAATTATATTTGCACCCCCTTTAAACGGGAAAAGTCCCAAGCGGCATTGTCTGATGGTTAGTTTGTTCAATTCAACCCGCTCAGCAAAATAGTATTTTATCTCTTTATTAAAATATTTTTTGTTGCGCATTTGTTTTGCAAGATTATTCATCTACCTTTGCAGCCCCTAAAAAAGAGGTTATAAGAATTTAATTAATATGCCAACTATACAACAGCTTATTAGAAAAGGTCGTACCGATGTGGTTTTTAAAAGTAAATCACCAGCACTTGACAACTGTCCTCAACGTAGAGGTGTTTGTACTCGTGTTTACACTACTACCCCAAAGAAACCAAATTCAGCAATGCGTAAAGTAGCTCGTGTTCGTTTAACTAACGGAAACGAAGTAAATGCTTACATTCCTGGAGAAGGTCACAATTTACAAGAACACTCTATCGTTTTAGTACGTGGTGGTCGTGTTAAAGATTTACCAGGTGTAAGATATCACATTGTTCGTGGTGCATTAGATACTGCGGGTGTTGAAGGTAGAACACAACAACGCTCTAAATATGGAACTAAACGTCCTAAACCAGGAGCGGCTCCTGCAGCAGACGCTAAAGGCAAAAAGAAAAAATAATTTAGAAGCCCAAAAGCAATAGATTACAATGAGAAAATCAAAACCTAAAAAACGCATTTTAACACCTGATCCAAAGTTTAATGATACTTTGGTTACAAGGTTTGTAAATAATATGATGTGGAGTGGTAAGAAAAATACTTCTTACGCAATATTCTACGAAGCATTAGATAAAGTAGAAGCTAAACTTCAAGAACGTGGAATCGATGTTTGGAAAAAAGCATTGAACAATGTTATGCCTTCAGTAGAGGTAAAAGCAAGAAGAGTTGGAGGTTCAACTTTCCAAATTCCGATTGAAGTTCCTGCTGATAGAAAAGTAGCTGTTGGTATGAAATGGTTAATTTTATATAGCCGCAGACGTAGCGAAAAATCTATGTCAGATAAATTGGCTGCTGAAATTATTGCCGCTTCAAAAAATGAAGGTGCTTCAGTTAAGAAAAGAGAAGACACGCACAAAATGGCTGATGCTAACAAAGCGTTCTCTCACTTTAAATTATCATAATAAATTAAAAGAGTAAAATAAAATGTCTCGCGACCTAAAACTAACAAGAAACATAGGAATTGCAGCTCACATTGATGCAGGTAAAACTACAACAACTGAGCGTATATTATACTATTCTGGTGTTAACCATAAAATTGGTGAAGTACATGACGGTGCTTCTACAATGGATTGGATGGTACAAGAAGCTGAACGTGGAATAACAATCACTTCTGCTGCAACTACTGTGCCTTGGGCATACAGAGGTAATAAATACCAAATCAATATTATCGATACCCCTGGTCACGTTGATTTTACCGTTGAGGTAAATCGTTCATTACGTGTATTAGATGGTTTAGTATTTTTATTTAGTGCTGTTGATGGTGTTGAGCCTCAATCAGAAACTAATTGGAGATTAGCTAATAACTACAACGTAGCTCGTTTAGGCTTCGTTAATAAAATGGACCGTTCAGGTGCTGATTTCTTAAACGTGGTAAAACAAGTTAAAGAAATGTTAGGTAGCAATGCAGTTCCTTTACAGTTACCAATAGGTGCTGAAGATAGTTTCAAGGGTGTTGTTGATTTAATCAACTTCCGTGGAATGATTTGGAATGAGCACGATAAAGGTATGACTTTCCAAGAAATTCCAATTCCAGAAGAAATGATGGAAGAATCTCTAATGTGGAGAGAAAAGTTATTGGAAGCAGTTTCTGAGTATGATGATAAATTAATGGAGAAATTCTTTGAAGATCCTACTAGTATATCAGAAAGAGAAATTTTAGACGCTTTGCGCGCTGCTGTTATTGACATGAAAATAGTTCCAATGTTATGTGGTTCTTCATTCAAAAATAAAGGTGTTCAAACCATGTTAGACTTAGTAATGGAATTATTACCAAGTCCTATGGATAAACAAAGCGTTACGGGAATAAATCCTGATACCAATGAAGAAGTAAAACGCAAACCTTCATACGATGAGCCTTTTGCAGCTTTAGCATTTAAAATTGCAACAGATCCATTTGTTGGTCGTTTAGCATTTATGCGTGCATATTCAGGTAAATTAGATGCTGGTTCGTACGTTTTAAATACTCGTAGTGGTAATAAAGAGCGTATATCTCGTATCTTCCAAATGCATGCCAATAAGCAAAACCCTATTGATAGCTTAGGGGCAGGCGATATTGGAGCTGCTGTTGGTTTTAAAGATATAAAAACTGGTGATACTTTGTGTGATGAAAAGCACCCAATTGTATTAGAATCGATGGATTTCCCTGAACCAGTTATTGGTTTAGCGGTTGAGCCTAAAACTCAAGCTGATTCAGATAAATTAGGTATGGCTTTAGCTAAATTAGCAGAAGAAGATCCTACTTTTAAAGTAAAAACTGATGAAGAGACAGGTCAAACCGTAATCTCAGGAATGGGTGAATTACATTTGGAAATCATTGTAGATCGTTTAAGACGTGAGTTTAAAGTAGAAGTTAATCAAGGTGCTCCTCAAGTATCTTATAAAGAAACTATTACAGTACCTGTTACACATAGAGAAAGCTACAAAAAGCAATCCGGTGGTAGAGGTAAGTTTGCAGATATTCAATTCGAATTAATACCTGGCGATCCAGAGAAAGTTGGTTTAGAGTTTGTAAATGAGATTGTTGGTGGTGCTATTCCAAAAGAATTTATCCCTTCAGTTGAAAAAGGATTTAAAGGTGCAATGAATAATGGAGTTTTAGCTGGATATGCTGTTGAAAGTTTAAAAGTTCGTTTATTTGATGGTTCATTCCACGCAGTAGATTCGGATTCATTATCATTTGAATTAGCAGCTAGAATGGGCTTCAAAGAAGCATCAAGAAAAGCTAAACCAGTATTATTGGAACCTATTATGAAATTAGAGGTATTAACTCCTGAAGAAAATATGGGTGATGTCATTGGTGATTTAAATAGAAGACGTGGACAATTAGAAGGAATGGATAGCAGAGCTGGTTCTCAAGTTGTAAAAGCAAAAGTACCTTTAGCAGAAATGTTTGGATACGTTACACAATTAAGAACTTTGTCTTCAGGAAGAGCTACTTCGACTATGGAATTCAGTCATTACACTGAAGCTCCTAGAAATGTTCAAGAAGAAATATTAGCAAAAATTAACGGAAAAGCATAAGCTTAATAATAATGGTGAGCCAAAAAATAAGAATTAAGTTAAAAAGTTTCGATTACAATCTAGTTGACAAGTCAGCAGAAAAAATCGTTAAGACTGTAAAAAGCACTGGTGCTATTGTTAGTGGTCCAATTCCACTTCCAACACAAAAGAAAATTTATACAGTATTACGTTCGCCACACGTAAATAAAAAGGCAAGAGAGCAATTTCAATTATGTTCTTATAAAAGAATTTTAGACATATATAGTAGCACAGCAAAAACTGTAGATGCTCTTATGAAACTTGAATTGCCAAGTGGTGTTGATGTTGAAATTAAAGTTTGATCAATTAATTAAAAGAATTTAGACAGATAAGATTATGTCAGGATTGATAGGTAGAAAAATAGGAATGACTAGCATCTTCAACCAAGATGGCAAGCAAATAGCTTGTACTGTGATTGAAGTTGGTCCAAATGTTGTTACTCAGGTTAAAACTGTTGAAACAGATGGATACAGTGCTATTCAACTAGCGTATGGTGAAGCAAGAGAAAAAAATACACCCGCTGCGTTAAAAGGTATATTCAAAAAAGCAAATACAACTCCAAAAAGAAAATTAGTTGAGTTCAAAGGATTTGAAACTCCTTTAAATTTAGGTGATGTTTTGATGGCTGATTTGTTTGAAGCTGGTGAGTTTGTGGATGTGGTTGGAACTTCAAAAGGAAAAGGTTTTCAAGGTGTTGTAAAACGTCACGGTTTTAGTGGTGTTGGTATGGCTACTCATGGTCAGCATGATCGTCAAAGAGCTCCAGGTTCAATTGGTGCATCATCAGATCCTTCAAAAGTTTTCAAAGGAATGAGAATGGCTGGAAGAATGGGTGGTAATAGAGTGAAGAAAACCAATCTTCAAATTTTAAAAGTGTTGAAAGATCAGAATCTTTTGGTAATTAAAGGGTCTATTCCTGGTGCTAAAGGTTCATTTATATTATTGGAGAAATAAGCAGATGGAATTAGCAATATTAAATACACAAGGTGCTGATACTGGCCGCAAAGTAGTTCTTAGCAAAGAAGTTTTTGGAATTGAACCTAACGACCATGCTATATACTTAGACGTTAAACAATTTTTAGCTAACCAACGCCAAGGTACTCACTCTTCTTTAGAGCGCAGTATGGTAAGCGGTTCTACTAAAAAGTTACACCGTCAAAAGGGTACTGGTGGATCTCGTAAGGGTAGTATAAAATCTGGAACTAGAGTAGGTGGTGCCCGTATATTTGGACCTCAACCTAGAAATTACAGTTTCAAATTAAATAAGAAATTGAAACAATTAGCTAGAATGTCGGCTTTTGCTTACAAGGCTAAAAATAATAACATTGTTGTTTTAGAGAACTTCGTTTTTGATTCGGCTAAAACTAAAAATTATGTTAATGTTTTAAATAATCTAAAGTTAAATAATGCTAAAACATTATTAGT
>JBIIBC010000047.1:0-15587 GCA_044239605.1 Bacteroidia bacterium
CAGATGGGGTAAATTGGTATTCCAAACCAATAAAATAACTGAAGGATGGGATGGAAACGACCAGAAATCAGGAGGAGAGTGCCAACAAGATGCTTATGTTTATCAAATATTTGCTACTAGCTACAGTGGTAAAAAATACCAATACGCAGGTTCTGTTACTTTATTAAGGTAAGGTATTTGAAAACTAAATAGTAAGAAATTTGCATTTATAAATAATTTTCTTACTTTTGAAACGTATTAATAACATTGAAGAGGGGACAAAAGTCCCCTCTTTTATTTTAAAAATGGATATAATTGAACAGTTAACGGTATGGGCAAATGAGCACTTGGCTTCACATTTGTTTTTAGTAAGTATTGAACAAAAACTTGGAAGTAAAAAAATAAGTGTTTTTGTGGATGGTGATAATGGAGTAACAATTGAAGAATGTAGATTGTTAAGTAAGCATTTGTCCGGACATTTAGATGAAATGGAATATGGAGAAGAGCCTTATACCCTTGAAATTTCATCACCAGGTGCTGAAAATCCTTTAAAATTATTTAGACAATACAACAAGCATGTAGGTAGAGAGTTATTGATTACCTTAACTCAAAATACAGAGCTTTTAGGAAGATTGGAAAGTATTGAAGGTGATGTTTTAACATTGCATTTAAAGGATAAGAAAAAGGATTATAAAGCTAAAGAAACAATTTTAAAGCAAATAAAATTTAACGACATAAAAGAAAGTGTGGTTCAATTAAGTTTTAAATAATTGGATTTAGTATTTTTGAATTAAATAATAGAAATAAATTATAAAACAATATGCATAGTGCAGGACTGATAGACTCCTTTGGTGAGTTTAAAGAATTTAAAAACATTGATAGGGCAACACTTCAGCGAGTGTTGGAAGATGTATTTAGAACCATGTTACGCAAAAAATTTGTTACTGATGATAACTTTGATGTAATTATCAACGACAAAAGTGGTGACTTAGAAATTTGGCAAAATAGAAATATTGTTCATGATGGAGAAGTAGAAAATCCAAGAACTCAAATTGCTTATAGTGATGCAATTAAAATTGAGCCTGATTTTGAAATTGGTGAAGATGTAACTGAAGAAGTAGGAATGGCTGTTTTTGGTCGTAGAGCTATTTTATCAGCACGTCAAACTTTATTAGGTAAAGTTTTAGAATTAGAGAAAGACGAGCTTTACAAAAAATACAAAGATAAAGTTGGTGAAATTGTGATTGGTGAAGTTTATCAAATTTGGAAAAAGGAAATTATGGTGCTTGATGAAGAAGGCAACGAATTATTACTTCCAAAAACTGAAATGATTCCTGCTGATCATTACAAAAAAGGTGAACCAATTAAAGCAATTGTATTACGTGTAGAAATGCATAATGGCAGCCCGAGAATTATACTTTCTAGAACTTCACCAATGTTCTTAGAACGTTTGTTTGAATTAGAAGTTCCTGAAATTATTGATGGATTAATCAATATCAAGAAAATTGTTCGTGAACCTGGTAAACGTGCCAAAGTAGCTGTTGAAAGTTACGATGATAGAATTGATCCAGTTGGTGCTTGTGTTGGTATGAAAGGTAGCCGTATTCACGGAATAGTTCGTGAATTACGTAATGAAAATATTGATGTAATAAACTACACCAATAATTTACAATTATTAGTTACACGTGCTTTAAGTCCTGCAAAAATTACCAGCATTAAAGTAGAAGAAGCAGATAAGCGAGTTTCTGTTTTCTTAAAATCAGATCAAGTTAGTTTAGCTATTGGAAATGGTGGTAACAATATTAAACTAGCCGGTAAAATGGTAGGTTACGAAATTGATGTATACCGAGATGGAGAGAGTGAGGGTGATGATATTGATTTAGATGAATTTACAGATGAAATTGATACTTGGATAATTGATCAATTGAAAAACATTGGTTTGGATACAGCTAAAGCAGTATTAGAAATTAGCAACGAAGATTTAGTTCGCAGAACTGAATTAGAAGAAGAAACTGTAGTTGAAATTAAGCGCATTCTTCAAGCGGAGTTTGAATAAATTTTTTTTAAATTTTAAACTTAAACAGCCATTTAACTTAAAGTTGAATGGCTGTTTTTTTTGACTATCATTTGTTGTATGAAATTTAATTTAATTTTTCATTTTCGATATCTACTTCATGATTATTTAATTCTAAATTAGCCTTATTTTTTAACCTAAACACGGTGGTATCGTTACATAAATTTACAATTTTGATTTTAATTTTGTTCAGCATACAATTTGTTGCTTCGCTATTGTTCAAAGTAATAGAACCATTAAAATAGTTAGTGTTTTCGTTATGTGTTAAGTGAATATAAATTTGTTGAGTTTGGTTATTTTTATTTATTAAATTGGCTTCTAAAATTGAAAAAGCAATTTGCCCTTTTTTAAAACTTAATTGAAAAGAAAAAAACAACTCAGAATTGTTTTGATTTAAATCCTTGCTAATTTTTATAGTAAGCTTTTCAATTTCGAATTTACTTTTGCAGTTTACTTTAGGTTTTTTCTTTTCTGAATTATTTAAGCCAAAAAGATTAATTGACATATTGTTGTTATTAATTAACACAATATTCAACAAAACTAAGCTAACACTTCACCAGGTTTTATGAAACCTTGTTTTTGTTTTATAAAAAGCTTTTATAAATTTATTTTCAGGTAAATTGTCTAGTTGTTAACTTCAATAAATTGAGGTAATTCGCTAACTTTATCCATGTAAAAGCCATTGTTTTCCTTTTGAATAATTTGTGTACTGGATAAATTATCATTGGCTGTTGGCGTATAAACGGTAGCTGTTTTATTGCCTTTTACATTAAGGTTAAAGTTAAATATTTCTTTGTTGGCCGAAGTATTGCACCAAACAGCATAAATTAACTTATTGCTAGTGGTTGATTTAAAGCAATATACATTCACCTCTGCTTGCCCCGATGGAATTTCTTTTAGAAATGAATAACCTTTCAATACATTTTTTAAACAAGCCATGTAATACCACGAAATTTTCTTTTCATTTCCTGGCGCTCCTTTTACCATACCACTTGTCATATATTGAGCGTTGGTTTCAAATCCATAATCTTCAAAATTATATAAAAATGCTCGGTCAATTCCTGCTGCTGCTATCTCTAAAAAGCTTCGCAATAACCAGCGACCTTGAACTTCAAAACTACTTGTATTACCAATTGCTGGTGCGACTTGTGATGAACCTTCGTTGGTATCGTATCCAAATTCAGTAAGCCAAATTTCAAGTTTGGGTAAATGTGCATTGCGGTATGCAACTACTTTTTTTAACTTGTTTTTTAGTCCATCTTGTTCAGGGCTAATTCCTAAAATAGGTTGGCCTTTTCCTTCGTTTGAATTACAATAGTGATGAAAATTAAGTACATCGGCTGGGAATTTTTGAGTTTTGGTTCGGTTATAATCGCTCCAAAGTTTCATACCTTTTATAAATTCAATATTTAAAGCTGCCAAACCTCCCATTACAAATTTCATATTTGGGTCAGCATTTTTTACCCCCACATTTTTACCTAAAGTGCCTTCGTGTGCATCGTAATCGGCACTGCACATTGCAGCAAATTGAAATGGACTAAAATACGATGCAGCAGGATGCCACCATTTATCGGGCTCGTTCCAGTTTTCGATTGATTTTACCACATTTAAACCAGAAACTATGGGTTGTAACTCGTTATTTGGGCCAAATTTATTTTTATCTAATTTAAGTAAACTCTTATCAACCGCATTGCTACCATAGCGCGCTGTATATTGAAATAAATAATCGGCATGCGCTTTATACGATTCCGGATTATTAGGATTTTGCCCCGCAAAAACGGGTTTGTTATTTTCGTTATCTCCATTTATAAAATACAAAGCCGATGTTTGTAAACATGGGTTTAACTCAATTCCTGCGCCTGATAAACGTTTGTAATCTTCATCGGTATGGCGTAAACCAAAATCAGGATTAAAGTTATAAAAATTATCAGGATAAGGTTTGTAACCATCCAAAGGGTAATTGTGGTTATTTGGGTCGTTACCGGCATCATTCCAGTTCCAATTATGGAACTCGCGCAACGCACTAACACTACCAATTACTAGTTTTTCGTTTTCCCATAATCCTCCTGTAGCTCCCATCAGCTTATCCATGGTAGGAAGTGTTCTTTCCGAATTAATTTGAGTAATTGGAATTTTATAATCAACTATTTTAGTACCAAAAAGTACCACTTCGGCTATGTCTTTAATTTTAATATTAAACTCTATCATCACGTATCGGCTACTATCGTTTAGGGTTAAATTATCCCATTGGTCGCGGTTACGTTTGGTAGTTATATAACCTTTTGGTCGCCATTTACTGGGGTTTCCGGTATAAATAAAAATGGAATCTTTACCGCGCCAACCGCCCGCTAGTTCAAAAAACGAAATGCCACTTAATTGATATTGACCTTGTAAATCAAAAATAAATTGTGCTTTGTTATAACGTTGGTCGCCAGGCAATAAAAACTCACTTCGGGCTACTTGTAAATTTTGTTCATCAACCAAAGTACTAAATGGACTAGACCCAAAACAACCACAATTAGAATAAACCATGCTTGGATTTAACATAATTTGTTTGTCGGTTGCGCGTGTGTCTGAGTAAACGGTATTATTTACAGGCCCATAAACGCCTCCATCTTCTAAGTTACTATTTCCAAAAGAGCATTTCTGAAAATTAAGTAATAAAAACAAAAATATAAGTGTGTTAATGCTTTTCATAAATAAAATTTTGTTCTGAAATTTATAGTTGCAAGCTAGATTACTATTGGGAAAATTCAATGTTGAGTTATAATGAACCAATTGTTGATTGATTAATAAAATGTATTTTAGTTTTTGTAATCAATTGGTTTCATTTTTTTTAATTATATATTTACAAAAAGTTGAAACTATTTAGAAATTGTCAAGTTAATTTTATTAATTGTAAATAATACAAGTAAATTGTCAGTTAGCTGTCTTATCGCTGAAATCCATTTATACTTAACCAAAGTATATCTTTTTATTTGCATCTGATAAATGAAACAAAAATGAAACAACTAACTATTAAAAAAACAGAAAAACAAATAGCAATTGTTTTCCTATTTATTGCTATTTTAGGCCAAATGGCTTTTACTTCATGTAATGAAAATGATTCACAATTTAAAACAAATAGTTATACCATGACAAACGATGATTCAACCATAGTAAACAAAACGGATTCGGAATGGAAAGCCCAATTAACTCCAGAACAGTATTATGTATTACGCCAAAAAGGAACCGAACGCCCATTTACTAGTAAGTTTGAAGACCATTACGATGGTGGAACATATACTTGCGCAGGTTGTGGAAATGAATTATTTAAAAGCGATAGCAAATTTGATGCTGGCTGCGGCTGGCCTAGTTTTTACGAAGCTTTAGATAGCACTAAAATTAAAACGGAAATTGATAAAACCCACGGAATGCAACGCATTGAAATTATGTGTGCCAAGTGTGGTGGACATTTAGGCCATGTATTTGATGATGGGCCAAAACCAACCGGTTTGCGCTATTGTGTTAACGGTGCTGCTTTAGATTTTTTGAAAAAGAGAAAGTAGCAGCATTGATTAGAATATTGCGAGTTACGAGTTGAAAAAATTGCTAATTACCAATTGCCTATTGTTAGTTGTTTATAGTTCTCAAACAACTTTGCCATAGTAAATCAGCAGTTTTGTTCCAACTGAAAAGTGCTTGGCGTTCAAAACCTCTGCTAATTAAAGTTTGCTGTAAATTGGTATCAGAATAAAGCATTTTCATGGCATGGCAAATACTTTCTACATTGGAAGGATTTATTTGTATGGTGGCGGCTTCGCCAATTTCTTTCATGGATGAAGTGTTACTGCAAATAACTGGAACCCCACTTTGCATGGCCTCAATTATAGGAATACCAAAGCCTTCAAAAAGCGAAACATAACACATGGCAAATGCCGATGCGGTAACTTTTGCTAAATCTTCATTGCTTAAATAACCAGTAAAAAGCACATCGTTTTTAAATTCCATTTGTTGGTAAATGGCGTTTACTTTATCGGTTTTCCAAGCCATTCTGCCAGTAAGTAAAAGTTTATAGTTGCTGTTGGTTTGTTTTTTAAAACTATCAAAAGCTTGCAGCAGAGTGGCTACATTTTTACGTGGATGAATGGAACCTACATATAAAAAATATTCAAAACCTTGGCTGTATTGATTTTTTATAGTTGTTTTTTCTTCAGTGTTTAAAGGTTTAAAAAGGTCATTTGCACCATTATAAACCACTTCAATTTTGTTAGGGTCAATGCCATATTTTTGAACAATATCGTTTTTAGAATATTGGCTAACTGTGGCTATTCTATTTACTTTTTTGGCAAATTTGGGAGTATATTTGCGCATGTATTTTAGCTGTACTTTAGATATTCCGTCTTCAAAATGCTCGAAAGCCAAATCATGAAAAACACATAATTGCTTAACTTGGGTGTTCAAACAAGCATATCCATCGGGACTTAAAAATAAATCGGGCTTATTTTTTTTTAACCAAATAGCTATCGAGATATCAAACCAAATATACCATAAAACAGGATGCCTCGCAGGTGGTGGAATTACCACTGGAGTAACATTATTGGCGTATATATAGCTTTTGTCAAAAGGTCTGTCAAATAAAAAGTAAAACTGTACGGTGGGGTTATTTAAAACTATACGCTTAAGCGTTTCGTTTGTAAAATGACCAAAACCTTCTAGCTTGTTTTTAAGTAAGAAACGAGTATTTACAGCTATTTTCAAAGTTATAAACTATTTTGAGAAGTCGAAACCAACCATTTGTAAAACATATTTTCAAGAGTTTCTTTAACTACAGGTTTACTAACATATTCATCCATTCCAGCATCAATACATTTTTCTTTTTCTCCCAATAAAACTCCTGCAGTAAGTCCAATTATTGGTGTTCTAAAGCCATTGTTCTCTATTTTTCTGATTGCTTCAGTGGCCTCATATCCATTCATTACAGGCATTTGTACATCCATTAATATGATATCAGGAGTTTGTTCTTGATATTTGTTTACCGCATCTAATCCATTTACAGCTTCATAAATTATTGCGTTTGGTAGTATTTTTTTAACAAGTATTTTTGAAAGAAAAATATTAACCGAATTATCATCTACAATAAGAATTTTAGTATCTTGTTTTAATTCTAAATTACCCATGTTCTTGAGTAATAAGTTATGGTCGGTTGAATTGTTTTCAATTCCTAAAATCGATTCATCATTTACTTCAAAATTTACATCAAAATAAAAAGTGCTTCCTTTCCCTAGCTCACTAACTAAATTCAATTTACTTTTCATTAAGCCTAAAAGTTTATTTGAAATAGTAAGACCTAAACCTGTACCTCCAAACCTTCTTGTAGTTGTTGAGTCTTCTTGTGTAAATGCTTCAAATATTTTTTCTTGATTTCTTTTATCAATACCAATTCCCGTATCAATAACTGAAAATCGTATGGTATTAGTTCCATTTTTATGAACTGCTAGTGTTTCAATTTTTAGTTCAATAAAACCTTTATTGGTAAATTTAATTGCATTACCTAATAAGTTAATTAAAATTTGTCTAAGCCTCATTTTGTCACCTTTTATCACTTGAGGGAGGTTGTCTGAATGAATTATGTTTAATTCTAATTTTTTCTGAATAGTTTGGTATTTAACTGCTTCAATAACTTGATTGGAAAGAAATTTAATTTTAAAATTATCTATATCTAGCTCCAATTTTCCTGCTTCAATCTTAGAAAAATCTAAAATATCATTAACTACATCTAGCAAAGTTTTAGCTGAAGTATTAACGGTATTCATGTATTCCATTTGTGTTTCGGTTAAATTGGATTGCATAAGCAAATCGCTAAAACCAATCACTCCGTTTAAAGGTGTTCTAATTTCATGGCTCATATTAGCTAAAAATTCCGTTTTAGCTTTATTTGCGTCTTCAGCTTCCTTTTTTGATTGTTTTAAAATATCAATATTGCTTTTTAATTGCTTACTTTGATTTTCTAAAATTCTTTGAGCTAGCGCAAGTTCGTTATTTTTTACCTCCTCTTTATTCTTGGCTATCTCTAGTCTGTTAAAGTTGGAACTTATTGTTAAATTTGTAGCTATGCCTAATACTAAAGCAGGAATTACAGTAAATGAAAAGTGTATCCATTGTCCAGAAAAACCATTGGAGTATGCGATTAATAACCATAAAAATATACAGAAAGCAATGGTAGAAAAAAGAACCTTTCTAGAGGTAATAATTATACCTGCACCTACAAATAGTAATAGTAAAAATGAAGTTTGCAGTGGGTCGTTATAGAGCCACATGTGTACAAAAGTATTTACAAAAGGAAACAAAAGTAGAAAAAAGGATAACAGTAATGTCTTTTCAAAATGCACATTTGGCTTATATAAATAAAGCCTCATGCATCCGTAAAATATGGAGGAGCAAATTGAGAGCGTAATTAAAATATTTTTTTCTTTTCCTTCAGGCAAAATATATACATGTGAGACGCTAAAAATTATATATAAAAGTACAAAACTTAAAGATATAGGTCTTAAGCTAGAATATGCAAATAAAATATGTGCTTTGTTAGTCTCTTTCATTTATAATTCCTATTCGGATATAACAAGTATGATTTTGGTGCTAATATAGTTTTTATTACTATTTAAAAGTATTTTGATTGATTATTAAATGGTTGTTTTTTCTATAGTTTTGACTATCTGTTTTTAAATGAATAACTTAGACTATCAAACAAATTAATTATATTTTTTTAATTCATAAATTTCAAAAACATTTATCACTATTCAAAATCTTATGTAGATTTATTCTAAATTGCACCTCGAATATGAATCTTACGCAACTAGGTTATGGTAAAAAAGCCGTTATTACAAAAGTAAACGGACAAATATTGGCACTTAAGCTATTTGAAATGGGTATTTTGCCTGGCGAAGAAGTGGAGTTAGAAAATGTAGCGCCTTTTGGCGATCCAATAGCTATTAATTTGAGCGAAAGTAAAGTGTGTTTGCGTATGCAAGATGCTAGTTGTATAGAAATTAAACTGATTGACTAATTTGGAACAAAAAGAAATAACCGTTGCGCTAGTTGGTAATCCTAATTGTGGTAAAACCAGTTTGTTTAATGCCTTAACAGGCTTAAACCATAAAGTTTCAAATTTTCCGGGAACAACTGTAGAGAAAAAAACAGGCTCATTTAAATTGAGTCCTGAAAAAAATGCACATATAATTGATTTACCTGGTACTTATAGCCTTTATCCTAAAAGTGCTGACGAGTTGGTTACTTACGAAATACTTCGTAATAAAGCCGAAACTAATTATCCTGATTTGGTAGTATTTATTGCAGATGCAAGTAACTTAAAACGTAATTTATTATTGTTTACCCAAGTGGCCGATTTAAAAGTGCCAATAGTTTTGGTTTTAAACATGCTTGATGTGGCCGAACGTAGAGGTATTAAATACGATTTAGCCAAGTTAGAAGAAAAACTCCAAGTGCCAATTATTAGCATCAATGCAAGAAAAAAAGAAGGAATTGATAAGCTAAAAGAGGTTTTATTAGATGAAAAATTACGTTTAACCGCTAAGTATTTTAGCCTTGAAAGAGTTAACCAACAAATGTTACTCGATTTAAGTAAAATTACTGATAAGCGTAATAAATATGCAGCTTTGCAATACGCAATAAATGCATCGAGTTTAATAAGTGAAAAAGCCAAGAGGTTAACTGAAGTTTTTAAACATTACGAGTTTGATATAATTAGTTTCCAAGAGGATGAAGTCCTTACACGTTATAAAATTATTGACGAAACAGTAAAATATGCACGCTTAAAAAATACTTCGCAACTGAAAGCTTCCATAACCGCCAAGGTTGATAAAGTTTTAACCCATCGTTATTACGGAATTGGTATATTTTTGGTGTTATTACTTTTGGTTTTTCAAGCCATGTTTAGCTGGAGCGAATATCCCAAAGATTGGTTGGAAGTTGGCTTGGGCGCCTTTACCGATTATGTTGAAAAAACATTGCCGGCAGGCGTTTTAAACGATTTGATTGTACATGGTGTATTGGCAGGCTTAACGGGTGTGATGGTGTTTTTACCACAAATTATTTTATTATTTTTATTCATAGCCATTTTAGAAGATGTGGGCTATATGGCTCGTGTGGGTTTTATAATGGATAGAATTATGCGTCCGTTTGGTATGAATGGAAAATCTATTGTACCCTTAATTGGCGGAATGGCTTGCGCAGTGCCTAGTATTATGGCTACCCGAAGCATTGAAAACAAAAAAGAACGCTTAATTACCATTTTGGTTACACCGTTAATGAGTTGTTCTGCTCGTTTACCCGTTTATACTTTGTTAATTGGTATGATGCTAGAAGATACAGCCAAATGGGGCCCTTTTAATGTTCATGGATTGGTATTAATGCTCATGTATTTAATTGGTTTTGGTGCAGCTATTCTAAGTGCATGGATCTTCAAATTATTTATTAAACAAAAAGAAAAAACGTATTTTATTTTAGAATTACCTGGTTATAAAGTTCCAGTATTTTCAAATTTATTGATTACCATTTATGAAAAAGGAAGTGCTTTTGTTTTTGGAGCAGGTAAAATAATCATTGCAGTATCGGTTATTTTGTGGGTTTTGGCATCAACTGGCCCTCATGCTAATATGCAAATGGTAGAAAATAAATACAGTGCCATTTTACAAAACGATACTTTAACCGAAGCGGCTAAAAAAGAAATTACTTTACAAATGAATGCACAAAAATTGGAAGCTAGTTATGCAGGCGAGTTTGGAAAGTTAATTGAACCTGCTATTCGTCCTTTGGGTTTTGATTGGAAAATAGGCATAGCTTTACTTACTTCATTAGCTGCTCGCGAGGTTTTTGTAGGAACCATGAATACTATTTATAGTGTGAACGATGATGGTGACAATAGCTTTGGACACATAAAAACCAAAATGATGGCTGAAATAAATCCGCGAACGGGTAAACCAAGTTATAACACTGCTACCTTTTTATCGCTCATGATTTTTTATGCTTTTGCCATGCAATGTATGAGTACCATAGCTATTGTTAAAAAAGAAACCGACCATATTAAATGGCCTATCATTCAGTTTTTATATTTAACTGCTTTGGCTTATGGAAGTAGCTTTTTAGTATTTAATTTGTTTAGTTAGATTTGGCTTTTGGCTGCTAGCCAATAGCAATCGATTATAGCACATATTTTTAGTAAAGTTATCGCAAGTGTTTAGCGAAGCGTCACTTGTGATGACATATCTACAAAGTTTGTAACTTTGTAACGTGTTACTTCTAAAATAAATCGTTGTAGGATTTTTTTTCGCCATTGTTGATGTTTTAGC
Source organism: Bacteroidia bacterium (assembly GCA_044239605.1). GTDB lineage: Bacteria > Bacteroidota > Bacteroidia > UKL13-3 > UKL13-3 > JAAFJM01. The sequence goes on from JBIIBC010000047.1 coordinate 11,401, forward strand.
GAAGCGTCACCAACTAGAACTATATTTCTAATTTTGCCATAACTGAAACTATTCTTTATCATTGCAAACCTAAATTTTAGGATAAAAACCTAACTATGAAACGAACACTTGAACTTACGGCTCTTCCTGAGCAACTTAAATCTGAAACGGATGTAAAGCACGAAATCAGTAAAAATTTTGGCATTCCAATTAATGAAATCAATGGATTTACTTACCTTAAAAAATCGATTGACGCACGTAAAAAACCTGTGAGAGTTAACCTTACTCTAGCTGTTTTTGTAAATGAAAATCCAATAAAGGAAACCGTTCAGTTTGATTTTAAAAATGTAATCAATGGCAAAGAAGTAGCCATTATTGGTGCGGGGCCAGCGGGTTTATTTGCTGCTTTGCAATTAATTGAATTAGGTTTAAAACCTGTGATTTTTGAACGAGGTAAAAATGTGCGCGAACGCAGACGCGATTTAGCCAATATTACCAAAAATAACACTGTAAATCCTGAAAGCAACTATTGCTTTGGCGAAGGCGGTGCTGGAACTTATAGCGATGGAAAATTATATACACGTTCTTCTAAACGTGGCGATGTAAATAGAATTTTAAAACTGTTAGTTTATCATGGTGCTGACGAAAATATTTTATATGAAAGCCATCCGCATATTGGTACCAATAAATTGCCACATATAATTGAAAAAATTCGCGAAACCATTTTAAGTTGTGGTGGCGAAATACACTTCAATTCTAAATTAACCGACATAACATTAGATGGCGATAAAATAAAAGGAATTACTATCCTTAATAATGAAATTCAAAATTCGAAATTCGAAATTCGAAATTTAATTTTAGCTACTGGTCATTCAGCGCGAGATATTTTTGAATTATTGCATCGCAAAAAAATTGCTATTGAAGCTAAACCTTTTGCCTTGGGAGTGCGCATTGAACATCCGCAGGCATTGATTGATAGCATTCAGTATAAATGTGGTGTGGAGCGTAATCCATATTTGCCTGCAGCTAGTTATAGTTTGGTAGAACAAGTAAATGGGAGAGGAGTGTTTAGTTTTTGTATGTGTCCGGGTGGAATTATAGCACCTGCCATGACCGCTCCTGGCGAAATTGTGGTAAATGGTTGGAGTCCATCAAAGCGAAATAATCCTTTTGCCAATTCGGGTATGGTAGTTTCAATCAATGCCGAAGATTTTAAAGCTTTTGAAAAATATGGTCCTTTGGCTGGCATGTATTTTCAAAGTATGGTAGAAAAAAATTGCTTTGAACAAGGCAATAAAACATTGCAAGCACCTGCGCAGCGCATGTTAGATTTTGTAAACAATAAAACAAGTAATATTTTACCTGATAGCAGTTATTTTCCTGGAACGGTTAGCAGAAACTTAAGCGAAATATTACCCAGTTATGTGGCTAAAAGTTTGCAAGGTGCCATGAAAGCTTTTGGAAAAAAAATGCATGGTTATTTAACCAACGAAGCTATTTTGCTAGCTACCGAAAGCCGTACTTCATCTCCAGTTCGTATTCCAAGAAACAAAGAAACATTTGAGCACATTGAAATAAAAGGTTTGTATCCATGTGCTGAAGGTGCAGGCTACGCAGGCGGAATAGTAAGTGCAGCAATGGATGGCGAAAATTGCGCTAAAGCTATTGCTGGTGTTTTGGTATAAGTCACCAACAACTTTTTTATAAATTAGTAAATTTAAAACGAATAAAAAAATAGACTTAGTCATGCTGTAAGCATCTACTTGGCTATAAAAGATTATTTGCCATTAGCCCAATTGGTTGCCAAAGAAAGGACACCACTCTAGCGGTACATTGGAATAACCCAATAGCATTTTATGTTGATTTTTTGAGAAAAATTATCAATCAAAATAACAAACCAACATCATTAAGTCAGTTCGAACCTAGTCGAGAAAGAATATAAACATATTTCATTTACATATTAGTTAACGATGCCTTCGCTTTAAGCGAAGGCATTGGTATTTAAAACAATTTATTGATTATTTGTGTTTTACAAATCATGAAGAACGAATACTTAAAACTTCTATTGTTTATTTGTCTTATAGCCAATAATTCAAAGGTTTATAGTTTTCAAGCTGATTCAATCACCAAACAATGTTATCACAATGAAATAAAATATACACCCATTATGGTTAATTTTATTTCAAATAATCAAATTGATTCAGTTGAAATGCTCTTTAGTAACATGCCTAAAATGTGCGAAGAACAAGGTTGGAATCAACTTATTAGTTTGTTTTTGGTTTGTGTTAAGTACCCTGAAAAAATTGATTATTTGAATGAAAACGAAATGGATTTTATTATTGATTATACCTACTGCGTAAGATACAATCAGTTCAAATATCAACCAAAAGATACTATTTATTATGATTATTATATAATGCCTACTTTCAATGATTTGCACCAAGCAGTTTTAACTTATTTAACTTCTTTTTACCAAACCTTGCCAACAGGCAGTAAACAGCAAAGTCTTGTTGGCACTATAATCAATAAAAACAATTCATTTTTCGAGGAATTAAAAGACTTAAATAGTTACGATAAAACAACATCAACCTATGCAAGTTATTTATCAAGTAAAGAAAAATTAAATAATGCAACTCATTTATTTTTACATTTAAATACCAGTTATTCAATCAATAATCAAATAGGCAATGCAATAGTTTTTGAATACCTTGGAATTGAATTTATTCAACCTAAAATGATGACAGGTATTTCACTTGGAGCAGGGCCAAACACCACCAATCCCAATTTTTTAATAAACTATAACAATGAAATTGTGGTCCCACAAAAATCGGTTATCATTTCAGCTACATTTTGGGCAAATTATATTTTAACAAATAAGGGTAAAATCAAGCCTTATGTTGGAGTAGGGGCTTCCATCTTTGATTGGCAACATGTTACACCTAAAATTAATGGGAAATCAGAAACATTATCAATTTTTGGAGGACAAGTTTATCCTGAATTGGGTTTTTTAATAGGTAAAAAACCCAATTACTGGCTCAAAATACATGGTTCATATAGGTATACTGGATATACAGCAGATTATTGGGGTGATAGTTGGGATAATGATTCTACCTTTGGCCACAATATAAAAACCAATGATATTAGAATTGGAGTCACCATATTATTTAATTTATTGTCCGAAGCAAAACATAAAGGAAAAATAATTGGGTTAAACTAAAATAGATTTTTAGGACTCGTATCTCTTAACCTTTTCATTGAAATTCAATTCTTTTATTTATAATTGACTATTTATTTTTAGTCGATTTATAAATGAACAAAAAACTCAATTTATTAGATAGCATCATGCTCATTATGGGCAGTATGATTGGCTCAGGTATTTTTATAGTTTCGGCTGGCATGCTGCGCGAGTTAGGAAGCCCAACTATGCTCATTTTAGCTTGGTTGGTTACAGCAGCTTTAACGTTAATGGCCGCTCTAAGCTATGGCGAATTAGCAGCTTTAATGCCCAAAGCAGGTGGTCAATATGTTTATTTAAAAGAAGCTTATTCGCCTTTGTTTGGTTTTTTGTATGGCTGGACTTTATTTACCATTATTCAAACAGGAACCATTGCGGCTGTGGCTGTTGGTTTTGCTAAATTTACAGGTGTTATTTTCCCTGTTTTTAGCGAAAAAAACATTTTATTTTCCTTCCAATTTACGAGCAATTTTATTTTAAATATCAGTGCTGCGCAATTACTTGGAATTGGGTTAATTGCCTTGTTAACAGTATTTAACTTTGGGAAAGTTAAAAATGCAGCTTTGCTTCAAAATATATTTACCATTGGTAAAATTGGTTCTTTGTTATTCGTCATTTTTGCAGGTTTGTACTTTATTTTAACCAATCAAAACCCAACAAACTTATCAACTCAATTAACAGAGTCAACAACATTAACCTTACCAAACGTAAACCTAGGAATTTTTGCCGCAGCTTTGGTAGGTTCTATTTTTAGTGCCGATGCTTGGAATAATATAACTTTTACCGCTGGCGAAATGGAAAATCCTAAACGGAACTTGCCGTTATCATTATTAATTGGAACAGGAAGTGTGTTGTTTTTATATGTATTGATTAATTTTATTTATATCAATGCACTTTCAATTAGCGAAATACAAAATGCACAACAAGACAGGGTAGGAACACTTTTATTACAAAAAGTATTTGGAACCAATGG
>JBIIBC010000075.1:0-3985 GCA_044239605.1 Bacteroidia bacterium
AATTGAAATTAATTTAATGTGCAAGTTTTAGGGTGGTTGTGATTATTACACCTAAAGGTTCCAAATATGCTGCTTTTAGAGAAAAGGTCTATGCTACGATATTGGTATACCCTTAATTTGATACAAAGTCCGAATTTTCAGAATAAATGGACCCCCAGAATTTTTTTTGAGTTACCTTTTTAAACGAAAACAAGTCGAAAAAAGTAAAACAGTGGTCTAAGGCTAAATAAGCAGCATCTTTTATGAAGGGGACCAGGGAGGATACGCCTAATATACTGGACCAGGGGGGCATCACTTAATACAACCTTGTTCAATGCTATGCAACATATTGGTGTACCCTTCAATCAAAACATTCAAGCTGCTGGCAATATGTGTTTCCAGCTCTATCCTTAACTCTGGATTAACCTCTGGTATTTGGTTAATGGCATCTTTAACCCTTGTTATTAAAACGTTAGAAATGTCAATGTGTAGGTTTATTTCTTCGATGCTGTTAAATGGTATATGATTGTAAAAACTATTCATCTTACAAAATTGATTGCAATAATTTTAACCTGCAAAAAATCGGGCAACTATTTATTGTTAAAGAAAAATATATGGAAACTTACACTATCACAAAAGCACAGTTATTGGAATATTATAACGCCATCAGTTTTAAAAAAGACAAACAAGATGAGGAAGGTCAAGTAAAATTACCTAATGCGAATGTCAATGTCAGAGTACCCAAATCAGGTGTACTTAACTTTGTCCAAACTGGTAATGATCAAGAAGGTTGGTTGGAAATTGTATCTGCTAATCGTCCTACTAAAAAGATTCTAAAACTGAACCAAGACCAGTTTGCGGTACTGTTATTAAATTTAATGGCGCAAAAAACAGAAAAAAATAGTGAAAGCATCTAATTATTTACATTTTTTTTAATACATAAATTCTATTTTTCATTGAATTTTAATGGCTTAACACGAGCTTTTACGATAATTGGTATGGAGCAATTTCTCGGTAGTGTAGTAAGGATTTTGCTCGTAAAACAGTCTATTTTCTGATTAATTCCTGTTTTAGTTAGTATTTTGGAAAGAACTTCTTTTGCCTTTGTTTTGTTTAGTGTAGAGCGGTTAACAAAAAAGCAGATATGTTATCAAATGCAAGGTCTATTTTAAATAAATCTCGTCTCTAACATAAGTATTGTTCAACCAAAAACAATGTTTTGTATATTCTTTTGCTTCTGTCAATTTATCTTTAGTCGGTAAAGGATATGAGTCTGCTGCATTTGAGGCGTGTGGTCTAACGTGTGATACAGAGCTGAAAGATTTGTTTGGAAAGTTCGTGTAACGAATTGTCCCTTTAACTTCCTTTACAATATCACCTTTGGAAACAATATATTTTGTTTTTTCCCAAACTTTTTTTGCTTTAAGAATGTCAGCATAAGGCATGTTCCAAAACTTCACTTTTCTTAGAACTAATTGATCATTTTCAAATTGAAAGAAGACAAATAAAAACTTATGCTCTAAAATATCTTTGAAGTCAGTATCGTCCCATTCTTCATTTACGATTTCTTCGTACTTGAAATTTGGAAACGAAATATCCTCTTTTGGTAAATTATTTTCCTTTAATCTTACTGTCTTTACATGTATTTCAGCCTTTTCAAACTCTTCAATTTCTTTATCAAGTTCGATTCCTAAAATGGCTTTTGTAAGGTTTGCATAGAAATTCTTTGCTTTTGTGTTCAGTTCAACTCCTGTACTTATCAAAATTTGCCCAATCGATTTGCCGTAATATGCCTTGAATTTAGAAATAACAATTTCCTCTATTGTCAGGGTTTTCGCAACTGCTACCGATGGAATTAATTTACCATAGATACCACTTGTTTCATTGGCAATTGAGGCAATAATATGATTAACATAGCCTTGTTTAAGAGAATATGCTCTTTGTTTTGCAAGAATGTTATTAAATGGTTGTTTCCTAACAGATGACGCATTTGCCCCTTTTGTGCAAGCTCCTAAATAATATGTATCTCCCTCAGAAAGTTCGTGTGCTTTTCCAGCAGCAATTTTTTGTTTAATTAATTCCCAGTCCTTTTTTATTATTTCTAAATCGGTGCTTGGAAAGTTCCATTCATCAACAAGTTTTATAAAGTAATCCAAAATATTATAACCTGTTTGATGCAAATAGAATATTAATAGAATGTTTGCATTCTTTTTCCAAAAATCACTGTTCTCAAAGTTTTGATTAACGACTTCGATATAGTTAATCATGTTTAACACTAATCGTTCTTTTGAACGATATTCACTGTTTCTTAACTGCTTTAAAGGAGATGTTTTGAGTTCCATTCCAATTTCAAAAAAGTCAGCTTCTGATTTGGAATTAGGATTATAACCAAAATAAAACTTCTCAAGTATCTGCCCGAAGTTTCCTTTACCTATGTAGTTGTGTTCTAAAATTTGTGGTTCGCAAATTTGTCTTAAAGTTTTTCCTTTAAGCAACTTAGCATAGTCAATAACTGATTTTTTATCTTTCGGATTGTAAGGTAACTTCATTTGTGATTTTGTGATTTAAAACAACTCCAATTTTTTCAATTACACCAACGACCAATGCGTTACCCATAAAGAAAGCTCGTTTAGTGTCTGAAACTCCTTCAAGTTTTGTATGGTCGTCTGGAAACATATTTAAACGTTCAAGTTCCACTGGCGAAAGTCGTCTGTAACCTTTTGGAGTTTGAATTACGTGTTTAAATCTCGAAGGTGATTTTCCACCTTCGCCCGTAATTATTGTTCTTGAAGGTTTGTCTAACGAATCTGGAAAAACCATTCCTCCTTCACTGTAATTGTACTCAAAACCTTGAGCGTTTGTTCGCATTTCTTTTTTAGAACCTTTTAAATATGTCCATTTATCAAGGTCATTTTTATCAATATAAAACTCCGAAGCTACTTCTCCGTTTTGAATAATGTCTCTCAAAATGGTGAAGTGACCCTCATAGTTGGGTTGCGTTTTTATAGTAGTAACCAAGCCATTAATCATTACTCCTGTATTTTCAAAAAGACCTGTTGTTCCGCCTTTGTTGAAATTTTGAGATATCGTAACAATATCTCCTTTGAGTTTAAATTCTCTCGGCAATAATTTTTTTTCTAATGTTATGGGTAACGCTTCTGCTAATGTTCCATCTTTTAAAATCCAATCAGTTGGCGTGACTTTCATTAAAAGTTCATAAATACTTGTTCCTTGAAGATAAGCTAAAATAAAAATTCTTCTGCGTCTTTGTGGCATTCCAAAATCCGCTGCATTTATAACCCTCCATTCTACTGCATAGCCCAATTCATTTAAACTTTGCAAGATGATTGCAAAGTCTCTTCCTCTTTGTCCTGATGGAGATATGAGAAGTCGATCTACATTTTCAAGAAATAAAAATTTAGGTTTGATTTTTTTCTCTGAGATAATTTTATGAATACTCCACCACAAAACACCTTTCTTTCCGATAAGTCCTTTGGAATTCTTTAGGGTTGTAGCAACCGAATAGTCTTGACAGGGAAAACCACCAACTAATAAATCGTGGTCGGGTATTACCGAAACATCAACTTGCGAAATATCCTCGTTTGAATGATTATTTTCCCCAAAACGATTTCCATATACCAATGAAGCGTGTTGCATTTTGGTAGATGGTTCCCATTGGTTACTCCAAACTATTCTATACGGTGATTTTAGCTTTTTTTTGTAATCTGATAATGCTGATTTCCCTTTCCATCCTTCAAGTCCAAGACGGAAGCCTCCAACACCTGCAAATAATTCTACGACTTTAATTTCATTTTCCATTGTGAACAGTTTTTAGATATTTCACTTTTTCCTCAGCAACTTTTAAGATACTTAAATCTGCTTCCTCGTCAAGAATTTTGTAAGCGATTTGATCACTTAAAAAATCATTCTGCAATTCTTTTTCGTCAACTTTAAAAAAGTCAGCAACTTGCTTAATAATTTGCTTTGTCGGCTGTCTTTCGTTGCG
>JBIIBC010000023.1:0-48415 GCA_044239605.1 Bacteroidia bacterium
AAGGGCAGGATGACGTTTGTTGCTAATGGAAAAGAATAAGTTAACTAAGGAAGATGCCTCCGGCATGACGAGGTGGTGATTTTGGAATGATAAATTTTGAGTTTTGAATTTTAAATTTAGAATAACGAACATCGAATAACGAACATCGGAAGACGAACATCCAATGGCGAACCACGAACATTGAATAATTCGAGTGAGATTGCTTCTTACCTCGTAATGTTGAACAGGGAACACTTCGAAAAGCTAAGGATTGATAATGAATTGCCACATGTCCAGAAAGCTTTCGGGATTAGCTAGCAGAATAAAGAAAGGCCATTTATGTTTTTTTACTTTGAAAGTTTTAAAATTTTAAATGCTCCTTGTCCAACAATACTAAACACAATTATACCCACAAAAAGGTCAGGATATTTTGAGTTTGTGAGGTACACCAATGTTCCGGCTACAATTACACCAAGATTTACAATTACATCATTTGAAGTAAAAATCATACTGGCTTGCATGTGGGCTTCTTGGCTTTTACTTTTTTGGAGTAAATACAAGCAAAGTGCATTACCAATAAGTGCAAGTACAGAAATAATTATCATAGTTTGAAATGAAGGAACCTTTTCAGCCTCAATAAATCGCCTTAAAACTTCTATAAAACCCAAAACAGCAAGTACTAACTGAAAATAGCCCGCTGATTTTGCAATCTTGGTTTTTAGAGTAATGGTTCTGCCAACTGCAAAAAGTGCAAGTCCATAAACTATACTATCGGCAAGCATATCTAAACTATCAGCCATCAAACCCATGGAATTGGAAATAAAACCAGTAAAAATTTCTAAAGCAAAAAAGAAAAAGTTAATGGTTAAAACTTGCCATAAAAGTTTTCGTTCTTGGTAGTTGTTATCAGTAAAATTATGGTTCTCTACCTGAATACTGTCAATAAGTGTAGTATTAAATTTTAAATTATCAAGACGATTAAAAATTTGGTCGTAATTATCTGAATGAAAAACGATTAGTTGTCTATTTGCAATGTCAAAGTTTAACGACTTAATATTTGTTAAATCATCGAGCTTCATTCTTATCATTTGCTCCTCTGATGGACAGTCCATTTTTGCTATTTTGAACGTTGTTTTTTGCATGGTTGGCATCAAATATATTAAATTTTTAATTGTATAAATTGGTAATGAAAATACATTACTTATAACTATATGGCAATAATTATGAATTGTATAATTTTTAATTTTTTAAGCCTATCAAACTAGTTAAGCAAAAAAACAGCACCACCAAAAATGTTGGTAAGTGCTATTTTTATTGATAATAGTAATACAAAAAAACTAATTTTCAGGAATACCAATTAATGGCGTTTTACCATCGGTAATAATAACTTTGGCATTATTTGAACCCGAAAGCGATTTAAAGGCTTCAATTTGTTTTGCTTTTAACACTTGCGGAGTTAAGCTACTATTTAACATTTGGTTTGCCTTCATCTGAGCTTCGGCTTCAGTTTTAAGTGCATTGGCTTTACCTTCAGCTTCTATTTCAGTAATTCTTTTTTGGGCTTCGGCAGCTATAATTCTGCTTTGTTTTTCACCTTCGGCTTGTAATATTTTTCTTTCTGCTTCGCGTTTTTCGCGTTCTTTTAAAAATTCCATTCTTTGTGCTTCTTGTTCTGATTGCATTTTTTCTTCAATGGTTTTTGCTAATCCAGGAGGTAAGCTAATGCTTTTCATAAGCACCGACTCAATAATAAAACCTTTTGACTCGGCTACTTCCATCATACGTTCTTTAATTTCTTTTTCAATAACACTGCGTTTATTGCTATGCATATCCTTAGCTTCGTATTTGGCGCAAATATCGGCTGCTGCTGAGCGAAACACAGGAAGTATTACTACATCTTGAAAGTTTAGCCCCGTGTTTTTTAAAATATTGGGTAGTTCAGATGTTTTTATTTTATATAAAATAGATATTTCAGATTGAATGGTTAAACCTTCTTTGCTTGGAAGGGAAGCGTTTATGGCTAAATTGATAGTTCTAATTGGAACTTTTATTACTCTTGATAAAAATGGATTGTAAACAACTGCTCCTGGGTAGTGAATTTTTTCGTTAACCCTTCCTAAGGTTCTTTTTACACCTATTTCATCTTGAAGTACTACTGCGCACGAACTAAAAAGCAAACTAACCATGGTTAGTAAAAGAAATTGTTTTTTCATAATATATAATTGTTTTGGGTTTACCCACTAAACAATGCTTTGGTTTATTTGGTTTTTTTTAAATAGCAGAATTTGATTTTTTGCCTAATAAAGTATTTAAATGGCAAAAAACTGACAATGAATAACAAATTGTACCGATAAACATGTTTTTTATGCTAAATACTAAAATTCTTGTTGGAACGGCTTGGCATAAACATGAACAAGGAGCAATCAAGAACTAAATATAAATTGCCACTTTCCCGAAAGCTTTCGGGATTAACCTATGGAAAAAAAAGCCATTTTATCCATTGCCTTGGAGCTCCAAAAGTTTTAGAATTAGGCTTTGGTATGATTAAAATTTTTAGAATTTGGCATATTGCCACAAAGGCATTAACCGATTATTTTTTCATTTTTCGGTCAGAAACGCTGGTCTGCCACAACGTTAGTTAATTGGATTTATAATTTGGCGGTAATGGCACGCCATATATTTTACATTGTTCTTCAATGCTCATTAGGCCAATTTCTGCTCTGCGTTTGTTTAGATTTTGTGGGTCGATAACAGGAAAATTGATTAATACTCTTTTACCTGATTCACTAAAAGTATATCTAGGATAAGCATAATATGAAATGCTGTCATTTCCTAATGAATAGTCGTAGCAATATGCAAATTCATTACATCTGAACTCACCATTAATTATTTGAATTTTCAACAAAGAATCTAAGTAGTGAAACTTGTCTTTATCAAACTGAGAACAATTGCTATCTAAAATATCATTGTATTTAAAAACATGCGTAATAAATGTACTTATATGTAAAGTCTTACCACCTAATTTACTTTTTCCTGGGAACCCATAATTTGAGACAAAATCTTTGAATCTTACAAAGTTTTTATTATCCGTTTCGTTCAGAATATTATAAAATGTTACATTTTTCAAACTATCATTTATGAAGTTATTTTTACTACTTCTTAAAAAACTACTTCTAACAAATTGGTCTATTGCATCTATTGATTTTGTTAAACCATAAGCATACAAATCATATGATTTTTTATTTTGTTCAAACCAATTTTCTTTACTTTTTAAATATAGTTTGCCCAGTTTAGTTTGTGTAAAACTATCTATTTTGTTTTTATCAAATAACTCATCAGTAAACCAACCGGTTTTTAGTGCTTTTTCTTTCAATAAATTAAAAGTTATTTCAGCATTAGTTTGCTTCAAAGCTAACTTCACTGCCTTTGAATAATCTTCTTCAAAGCCATCATATTGTTTAAATGCTTCTAAATATTTTTGTAAAGCTTGTTCGTTTTTGTTTTCAAAAGTTAGCATTTCGGCTTGATTGATTAAGCTGTAATATCCCAAATAAGATTTTTGGGTTTGGCTGGATGCTTGCTGCGCAATTGCAAAAAATAGGCAAAAGGCAATGTTGTATTTTAAAAGAAGTTTGTGTTTCATAGTGGTTTAGGATTTAATTTTTTGTTTTTTGAGAACCTTTTTATAAGCATCCGACAATTCAAAGTTTTTGTATTTGGCATATTGCCACAAAGGCATTAATCCAATGGCTTCTCGTCTTTTATCTACATTTTCAATATCATCTAATTCACCAACAACCATTTTGTTATTTATTTCTTTCAAATTAGGACCATAATTATTTTTTGGTCTAAACTTGTTTTCTTTTATTAAGGCTTCCCAGTCTGTATTGAACTTATAATCTGTTAAGCTAGCATAATCCTCAGGCAATATTTTTCCGTTATAAAGTGCACTATCGTAAACATATCTTTCAATATTATAATGGCGCAACAAAAACATTATATTTCTGACCGAATAATAGCCAATATCATATTCATTTGGAAAATTAAATTCTTTAATCAAATTTGTAATGTATGGAATTGCATAAATACTATCATATTGTAGTGCTATTTTAAAAGCAAATTCATCTTTGTTTTTTACTTCATTTCCCAAGTTAAAATTAGCAAACTCTGACCTAAAAAAATGGTCATTGTGTAAGTAATGTTCAATCATAATCACTCTCCTAATAATATTATCTTTGGCATAAAATTCTGACAAAGGTTTTTTGAAAATCTCTAAACTATAAAAGCTATCAATACTCGAATCTTTTACCATTCTATACACATCAAGTCCAAAGTTTTTCATACAAAATTCGGCATATTTTACTGCAGAGTCTTTTTGATTTGACTCAAAATAGCAATGCATCAAATCGCCTACATGCTGCGCTTGTGGCTTGGCTATTTCAAAGGCAGCTTTATATTTTACGATGGCTTCTTTATATTTTTTATTGTAAAAAAGCCATTTGGCTTCATTGGCATTTTTATAATACAAGACTAGGTGTTGCGGTAAATTGGGCGTTTCAGGAATTGAATCTATATTTAATAAATAGCTTATTTGTGCAAAAGAAGTTAGATTTAAAAATAAAAGAATAAGCAAGATTTTGGGTTTCATTGTTAGCATATTTATATTAAGAGCAATAAAGCAAAAGTTTTTGAATTAATTAAAAAAACGAAAATGGATTACAATCCTTTAAAAGTTGGTTTCTAGTTTTTGGGTTTTATCATTTTTCTGGCAGACACGCAGGTCTGCCCCAACGGTAATAAAACAAAAACACTAAAACTCCGAAAACTGCGTTATATTTACCTTTTATAAAAGTAAACCAAATTAACACACAAACTATTTTTATTTTTAAGTAAACAAGTAATCTTTGCAAAAAACAATTAAAAACTAATGAGCAATACAAGCATTTTATGGGCCGATGATGAGATAGATTTATTAAAGCCTCATATCATATATTTAACCAACAAAGGATATACTGTAGATAAAGTAACTAGCGGTGTAGATGCAGTAGATGCAGTAAAACTAAAACGTTATGATGTAATTTTTTTAGATGAAAACATGCCTGGCATTAGTGGTTTAGAAGCATTAATCCAAATAAAAGCCATAATGCCTGAAGTGCCCATAGTTATGATTACCAAAAGCGAGGAAGAACATATTATGGAAGATGCCATTGGTAATCAAATAGCTGATTATTTAATAAAACCTGTTAACTCAAGCCAAATTTTACTTTCGCTTAAACGCATTTTAGATAGTAAGCAATTGGTTACCGAAAAAACTGCTCAAAACTACCAACAAGAGTTTAGGCAAATAGCCATGGAATTATATGATGTAGATGGTTACGAAAGTTGGGTAGCGCTTTACAAAAAATTAATTTATTGGGAATTAGAATTGGCTAAAAGTGGCGATACTGGTATGGACGAAATTTTGGCAATGCAAAAACGCGATGCCAATAATGCTTGGGTTAAATATATTGAAAAAAACTTCATTGATTTTTTAAAGAAACCTAATGCGCAAACTCCAGCCATGAGTCATACGGTGGTTAATAAAAAACTGATGCCCGCCATTGATAAAGACATTCCTACTTTTTTAATTATGATTGATAATTTTAGGTACGATCAATGGAAAATGGTTCAAAACCAGTTGACAGAATACTTTAATATTATTAGTGAAGATACTTATTTAACTATTTTACCTACTACTACTCATTATGCTAGAAATAGCTTTTTTGCAGGTATGATGCCTAGTGAAATTGAAAAATTATATCCAAACCTTTGGGTAAATGAAGAGGAGGATGAAGGCAAAAATATTTATGAAGAAGAGTTCATTAATAAACAAATGCAACGCTTGGGCTACAAAGAAAAAATTACCTACACAAAAGTTACCAATTTACAAGCAGGCAAAAACTTGATAGATGATGTAGCTAATTTTATGGATAACAAATTTAACGTAATAGTTTACAACTTTGTAGATATGCTAAGCCATGTGCGTACCGAAATGAATGTAATGAAAGAACTAGCCGAAGATGAAGCTGCATATAGAAGTATTACTGCAAGTTGGTTTGAACATTCTCCATTATTTGAAACCATTAAAAAAATAGCCCAGAAAAAAGTACGCGTTATCATAACAACCGATCATGGTTCAATTAGGGTAAAAAATCCTGTTAAAATTATTGGAGATAAAAGTACAAGCACCAATTTACGCTACAAACAAGGACGTAATTTAAGCTATAATGCCAAAGAGTTATTTGGAGTAAAAAATCCAGCTGACTTATTTTTACCAAAACAAAATATGAGTACTAGCTACGCATTTGCTACTGGAGAAGATTTTATGGCTTATCCTAATAATTATAACTATCACGTAAACATGTATAACAATTCGTTTCAACATGGTGGAATAAGCTTAGAAGAAATGATAGTTCCATTCATTGTTTTGGAGACAAAATAACGACAAATAACAATAGATAATAGGCTATAAAAGCCTATTATCTTAACTGTTTTTAGTTAAAGTAAATACAGTAATTTCAGGTAAAATACCAACCCTTCCTGGGTAACCCAAAAATCCAAATCCTCTGTTCACATATAATTGTTGGCGACCTTCTTGGTATAATCCAGCCCAGTGAGGATAAATATATTGTGAAGGACTCCACTTAAAACCACCAATTTCAACACCAAATTGAAAACCATGTGTATGACCACTAAAGGTAACATCTATTTCTTGATGTTGCTTACTTACTATGCTATCAAAATGACTTGGATCGTGAGATAATAACAGTTTTACAGGCACATCAGGCATATTTTTAGTGGCTTTTTCTACATCGCCATATTTTTGAAAACGACCTTTATCTCCCCAATTTTCAACACCTATAATTCCAATACGTTGGTTATTTTTAGTTAGTGTAATGTGTTCATTTCTAAGCAAATTCCACCCCATATTTTTATGAGCACTGGCTAAATCCGCCAAATTCTGGTCTTTTTCTTCTTTACTTTTCCAAGTATTTACATAATCCCCATAATCATGATTACCATAAATACTAAATACTCCCATAGGCGCCTTAATTTCGGCAAAAAGATTTTGCCAATCATTAATTTCATCTGTTTTACTATTAACTATATCACCAGTAAAAAAAACCACATCAGCATTTTCTGCTTTTATCATTTGAATGCCTTTGTAAACAGCATCTCTATTGGTAAAACTTCCCGAATGAATATCACTCACTTGCAAAATCTTTACACCTTCGAAACCAGAAGGAAGATTAGGCAAATATAGCTGAACCCTACGAACACGGTAATCGTAAGCACCTTTTATAATACCACGCGACAAAATAATAAATGGAACAGCACCAACCAACAAACCTGTGCTTGCTAAAAATTGACTACGGCTAATTTTTTCCTTTTCTTCTTCTTTTTCTTCATGAATATGTTCAAGTGTATCGCCTTGGGTTGGGTCAATTAGATTTTTTTTATTTGATTTGAATACACTTAACCAACAAATTTTAGAGAGTCGCTTCAAATCATCAAAAACTAAAAATAAGCATACCACAAATTTGGATGCATAAATGACAAAATAGAATCCGTTGAAATAAATTTTTATGAATTTATTATTGTTTTGTCCCGGAAATAAAAGTCCATGAATGAAATAAATAGTTACAATTACAGGTATAGTCCAATAAATGTAGGCAAAAATTTTACGTGTAAGGTTTGATTTATCTCTAACCAATGCTCTAATAGCCTGCCAACTATAAGAATCGATGAGTAGGGCAAATAAAATGAAGAAAACTGCAAGTTTGATTTGAAAGGCTTGTATCACTATTTATTTTTATATTTTAAAAGATACAAATAAACACTGCTTTGTACATAAAACAAACACAGATTTGATAATGATTTTGTAAACTTGCTGCGCAATTTATATTTTGAACAATAATAAACACATAAAAGCGCTTAAGGCAAAACTAGTTAAACTTAAAAACTGGTTATTAAAGTTATTTTTACTTTCTTGGCAATATAGTTTTATGCTTATTGTATTATACCGAGTAGTTCCTGTTCCAATTACCCCACTGCATTTAGTAAGGCTTGTTGAGCAAATAGGTGGCAGCGATGAAGTTAGGTTAAATAAATCTTGGCGAGGAATTGATTATATTGGCAATAACATGATAAAAGCTACCATTGTTGGTGAAGATTTACAATTTTTTGAGCACTATGGTTTTGATTTTGAACAAATTTATAAAGCCATAGAAAGCAGTATAAATGGAGGAAAAAAATTACGTGGTGCAAGTACCATAAGTCAGCAAACTGCTAAAAATTTATTTTTTACTCCTAGTCGCAGCTGGATTAGAAAAGGGCTGGAGTTTTATATTACCATAAGTATTGAATTACTTTGGAATAAACGTAGAATTTTAGAAGTATATCTTAACATCATAGAAATGGGTAAAGGAATTTATGGAGCAGAGGCTGCAGCAAATTTTTATTACAACAAATCAGCAAGCGAATTAACCAAACAAGAAGCAGCCTCGATAGTTGCTTGTTTTCCAAACCCTAGAAGATGGACAGCCAATAAACCCTCAAGATACATTGCACGGAAGGAAGCCATATTAGTTAGATACATGAAATATGTTAAAATACCTTGGCAACAGAAAAAGAAAAATGATTAAACCTTAACTTTTTTCTCTATTATTTCCTAATACATAAAATTTATAGTGACACTTTCTACAATTGAATTTCATAGTTTTATTGTCAAATCCTATCGTTTTTAAGTACTTATTTTTTTTAACTCTTGAAATATCAACAGATGAACAATTAGGACACTTGTTACTAAAATTTAACAAGTATTTATTGGTAAAAAAAAGAAATATTACTACAAGTATTAAGGGTATAATAAAATATAGATTACCTAATATAAATGTTTCAATGGGATTTTCCTTAATTATTTGCAGTGTAATTGTATACATTTTTTATTAACTATTTGGCGCAATTTAGTTAATAAGTTAGTGGATGGAAACATTTAATTTTAATTTTTTTATTAAAGTGAATTAAACTTTATGGCGTTTTTTAAATCTACATTCGCTAACTTCAATTTAAATATTGATTTATGAAACAAAAACAATCAAATTATTTAATTATTTTAATAATGGCTTTGGTCCATTTAAATATTTTAAATAAAACAAATGCGCAAGTGGTTGAAAAAGCTATGGGAATAGTTGTTGATACAAAAGCAAAACAACCATTAGTTGGTGTAAGTGTTTTGTTTATTAACAAGCAGGATAGTACAAAAAAGATATCTACAAATACTAATAGTGAAGGGAAGTTTATTGTAAATGAATTACTTCAAGGTTTTTATACTATTAAATTTAGTTATGTTGGTTTTAAAAAAGAAGAAGTTTCCATCCAATTAACTGAAGCCAATCAAAATTTAGGAACCATCAGTTTATCAAGAAATCCAAATCAACTTAAGGATGTTAATATACAAGAGAGAGCAATTAGATCTCAACAGAAAGGCGATACAACAGAATATAATGCCAATGCTTTCAAAACTAATCCAGATGCCAATGTGCAAGATTTGGTGACTAAAATGCCGGGTATAACAATAGAAAATGGAACTATCAAGGCTCAAGGTGAAAATGTTCAAAGAGTTACCATTGATGGTAAAGAATTTTTTGGGGATGATGTAAACTTAGCTCTTAAAAATTTACCTGCCGAAGTTGTAGATAAAATACAGGTTTTTGATAGACAAAGCGACCAATCTCAATTCACTGGATTTAACGATGGCAATACTCAAAAAGCCATAAATATTACCACCAAATCAGGGAGAAGCAATGGTAATTTTGGACGTTTATATACAGGAGCAGGAACTAATGAAAGGTATACTGCAGGTGGAAATATCAATTTTTTTAAAGGCAAACAGCGCATTTCTTTACTAGGATTAAGCAATAATATTAATCAACAAAATTTTGGTTCTCAGGATTTATTAGGGCTTGCAAATACAGGTAATCAAGGAAGAGGAGGAATGGGAGTGCGCGGTTTTGGCGGTGGTGGTATGATGGGAAGTCAAGGTGGAGGAGGTGGAAATGCTAGCAATAACTTTGCAGTAGGGAATCAAGGTGGTATTAATAAAAGCAATTCAATAGGAATAAATTTTAGCGACAATTGGGGTAAAAAATTAAATTTTACTGGTAGTTATTTTTTTAATCAATCTACTAATAACACTGTAAGTGATTTACAGCGTTTAACTATTTTAGGTCAAGGATTTAATCAAGTTTATAACCAAAAAAGCCTGAATCAATCAGATAATTACAACCACCGAATCAACTTAAGGTTGGAGTATAACCTTGATTCCAGTAATTCAATAATTGTAACACCAAAATTAAGTTTTCAAAATAACAATTCCTTGAATTCAAATACTGGAAGTAATAAGTTTTATGATTCACTTTTGAATACAACCATTAATACCAATACATCTAAAAACGAAGGAATTAGTCTGAACAACAATATTTTATATCGACATAAATTTACAAAGCAAGGCCGAACCATTTCATTTAATATTGGAACCGATGTAAACAATAAAAATGGCAATGCTAATTTATTTTCACAGAATAATTATTTATTACCTAATGATTCCGTTTATAAACTGGATCAAAAAACAACAACTAACGGTAGTTCCATTAATCATTCGGGAGCTATAAATTATACAGAACAAATTGGAAAAAATGGCATGTTAATGCTAAACTATTCCCCTTCATATAGCATTAACACTAATGATAAAAATACTAATAATAAAGATTCGTTTTATAATGAATACACCATTTTAAATGGAAGTTTATCTAGTAATTTTGAAAACACAATTACCACTCAAAGAGGAGGTTTTAACTATCGCCTAAAAATTGGTGAAAAAACAAATTTTATGATTGGAGCCAACTACCAATTAGTATCATTGGAAGGTATTCAAAAAACACCTATTCCTATTGTTGTACGAAAAAACTTTAACAACATCCTTCCAGGTGCTATGATTAGCTATCAATTCAACAAAAAGAACAATGTTAGAATTTTTTATAGAACCAATACCAATGCACCAAGCATTAATCAATTACAAAATGTTTTAGACAATACCAATCCATTAAGTTTAAGCACAGGAAATACTAACCTTTTGCAAGAATATTCCAATGTATTTGTTACTCGTTATGGTTTTTCAAACCCTGATAAAGGCAAAACTTTCTACTTATTTATAAATGCTAACAATACCCAAAATTATATTGGTAACAACACTTATACAGTCCGAGACAGCAGTAAAACGATAGAAAATATTGTTTTAAGCAAAGGTTCGCAATTAATTAAACCAGAAAATTTTGATGGCTATTGGAATGTCAATAGTTTTATGACTTATGGGTTTCCAGTTAAAAAGCTTAAAAGTAATTTAAATATTAACCTAGGAACAACCTATACTAGAACTCCAAGTAAAATTAATAATTTAATCAATTATGCTAATACATATACATTCACATCAGGATTTGCGCTTGGTAGTAATATCAACGAAAAAATAGACTTCACTATTTCATATACCGCTTTTTTCAATGTGGTAGAGAACACACTAAATGCTAATGCTAATAATAATTATTTTTATCAAATAAGTGCGGCTAAATTAAATTTAATGCCTTGGAAAGGACTAATAGTAAGAAGTGACATCACAAATACCTATTATACTGGACTTGGTAATAATTTTAACCAAAATTTCTTTTTATGGAGTGGAGGCTTTGGCTATAAATTTGGAAAAAATAATGCTGCAGAATTAATGTTGAATACCTTTGACATTTTAAATCAAAACAACAATATCAATAGAACTATTTTGGGTAATTCAATAGAAGATACTAAAAACCAAGTTTTAAACCGGTATTTCATGCTAGTATTTACTTACAATATTAGAAATTTTAAAACCGCTAAATAGTTTAAAATAAAGCATTGTTTTTGCATTATCTTAAATCTGCTGTTAAATTACCTTTTGCCTCATTATAATAAGTATCAAATGGCGTATCCACGTTACGGAATACATCAATATTATAAATGCATTTAATCTCGAACAAAACACCTAAAATCATAACCAACAATACTACAAAGTACATGTATTTCATAAAAAATACAGTGTCTTTCACAAATGAACCAACTTTTTTAGCTAATCGAATACCTGCAGGTTGTTTTTCATTTTTAAAAACAGAGCTGTATTCGTTAAATGATAATGTGTGTCCTTCGTTTTTAGTAAATGTATTCATAATCGTTTTATGTTTAAATGGTATTACTTATTAACTGATTTCTTATTCAAACATACGTTTATTTTATTTAAGTGGTTGTAAAAATTATATTTTTTTTAAACCATTTTGTATATAATACAGATAATCAGCCAAATATTTTTTCTTAAACTCCAAAAACAACAGTTCAAATAGTTTAAATAGCAACTCAAATAAGCGCAGTTCTCTTTTTAAGACTCGTTTTGCGCAGCTTGGATAAGTTTTCCGCAACTCAAATAAGAATAAAATGATTTTTAAATTGAAAGGCTAGATTTTAAATATTTATTTTGGATTTTTTTTACTAAAAAAGCCGTTTAGAGTTAACTCTAAACGGCTTTAAATAAGTTCTAATATTTATGTTATTTAGCTACTACTAGGGTTTTCATTAATTGCGAAGAACCTTGTTGAACCTGATAGTAATAAGTTCCGTTTCTTAAACTTTCGGTATTTAAAACTACTTCATGTGTTCCTTTGCTATAATCATTTTCGGCTATGGTAAGTATTTCCCTTCCCAAATTATCGAACAACCTGATTTTAACATAACCTCCATTGCAAGAGAACTTAATAGTGGTTTGGGTGGTAGCTGGATTTGGATAATTTTCTAAAATACCAATTTTTGCCTCCATTAAATTACTAATACTTGTATTCCCCTTCGAAATAATATCTAGCAATGGAAAAGTTTTATTCAACAATAATGGCCCTAATTCACTATCGCTAACATTGAACCAATATTTTAAAATACTGGCATAAATTGACCTGAAATCAACCTGCATTGGCACATTATCGTTGGTAGTTAACGTGCTAGGAATAATTGGGTTATTACCAGTAATGCCTGGTTTTACATTTTTACCAAATATAAATAATGGTGCAGCAGCTCCGTGATCTGTTCCTAAACTGTCGTTCGATTTAATTCTTCGGCCAAATTCTGAAAAAGTCATTCCTAATACACGTTCATCAATCGCTAATTTTTTCAAATCATCTTGAAATGCATTTACCGCTTGCGATATTTTTTGCATCAAGTTGGCATGTATCCCATTTTCAGTTGCACTTGCATCGGCTTGGCCCGCATGCGTATCAAATCCACCCAAACTAACCATGTAAACTTGGGTTTTTAAGCCTCCGGCAATTAACTGTGCCACTATTTTTAATTGGTCGGCTAAACTATTGCTTCCTGCTGTTGGGTATAAAGTAGAAAGATTTTTGGCTTTATCGGCCGCGGCTTTTATGGTTCCGCTGTATTGTTGAGTTTGCTGAGCCACTAATCGAACATAAGTTAATTCGTGACCAGCAGGCGTATTTGGAGCAGAATCTACCGTACCATTTACAAACTGATAGAATGAAGTAGGGTCAGTAATTGACATTCCTAAACTAGCAGCTTTGCCTTGCAAGGCTGGCGAAACCAAAGCACCAATTTGAATAGCGGGCGGATCAGGATAATTGGTATTTGGATAATTAGTTGGAAATCCTTCAAATTTATTATCTAAGTACCTGCCCATCCATCCTGTTTCTTCATTGATATTACTTTCGCTACCGGTAAGCCAAATATCTGTAGCTCTAAAATGCGAAAAGTTTGGATCGGGATAACCAACACTTTGTACAATATTAACCAAGCCATTATCGTAAAGGTTGCGCACTTCACTCAGGCTTGGGTGTAAGCCAGTAGCTTGAGTTCCGGTTAAAGCCAATATTTTGTTTTGTTGTATTAGAATATTTTGCCTTGCCAAAACCAATTTGCTATATTGGTCAATTGGAATAACGGTATTTAATCCATCATTACCCCCATTTAATTGAATTAAAACTAATACATGGTCCTCTGCCCCTGCCTTACCCAAATATTGTACAACTGGGTTATCGGCCAGAGTTTGAATTGGGAAACCATTAATAAATAATGGCAATGCACTAGCAGTTATTGCTTTTTGTAAAAAATCTCTTCTTTTCATAACAATGGCATTTTAAATTAATTGAAACTCCGCTAAACCCATTAAATATTTAAATAATCCTTGTAACCTAATATAAACGGCTTGTTTTTTAGAATTGTCAGTTGGTGCTTGTATATAGGCAATCCAGGCATCCGTCCAATAATAGTCGCTAGCTTGACCCGAAAGTAAAAAGGCTGTTTTAAGTTGTGTTTTGCTATTGGTTGAAATATCAATGGCAAAAAGTAAATTTACTGCTTGGTTAATTAATTCGTTTGGATCTTCTGGTTTTGAAAATTGACTAACAAAAGCTATTGGGTCAAGTATTAACTTAAAACCTTGGCGATTAAAACCTGTATAAATTAATCCATCGCAAACTTGATTACGTTTTGGTAATGAATCAGAGTTTATCCAAAGTTCATAATACTGAGGCGATTGCCAATAAGCAGGCCAGCCCGCCACATTGGGAGCATCGCCAATATCTTGTCCAAAAGCTAAACCTATTTGCTGAATATAACTTAGGTGTGCATAAGTTTGAGGTATATTACTTGGGTCGGGGAGTTGTAAATTAAAAGTTCGGGCTATTCCAGCTAAATGGTCAGTTGGTGGTTTAATAACACAACCCATATTTAATGAATCGTAAAAATGTTCACTTTTTAGTAAAGTATCCATTACTGTTTTTATATTATAGCCACTATTTCTAAAAATGGTTGCCAACGGCACAATAACATTTGTTTCTACACTTTCATCAATAATATAATAAACAAAAAAGCGGTAAATTTTACGACAAATATATTTAGCTACTTCGTCATGATTAAAAATCATGGTCATTAAATCATCTAATTCGGTGGCTCCGGCAGAACCAGTTTTTCCTGATATTACAGTGTTGTTATAAAACGATGAAAATTGTTTGTTAGTTGTATCGTGCTTGGTTGAATCAAAAAACGATGTATAGCCAACCCTATTATTACGCCAGCCCGTCATTATTTTTGCCGCAGCTTTTACATCATCTTCAGTGTAATGGTTTGCTAAATCTTTTCCTATTGTAAATAACTCTTGTAACTCACGTGCAAAGTTTTCATCAGGGGCGGTTTTGGTATTTTTTTCACCATTTAAATATACCAACATGGCACAATCAGTAGCTACCAAACGAGTTAAGGTTTTAAAATTACCCAAACAGTTTTGGCGCAACATTTTATGATGGTCGTAAGTAAACCTAGCTAGTTGAATTATAGAACTTTCTGTGGCAAAGTGATGATGCCAAAATAAGGTCATTTTTTCCCTAATGTTTCTTTCTTGGTTTATCATTAAGCCCATCCACCAAGCCTTAAAGGATGTTCTGCGAGCCCCACTTAACAAGCCATTTTCATTGGCATTTACCCAAGTTTGTCCTAAAGCCACCTCGGCATCTGGAAAATTTGTGTTTGCACTATAATGATTTACCGGTGGAGTAGGGTCGGTGGTTGGTATATTTAAAATAGCATCCACAGCTTGAGCCATGGTTTTGTTTCTAAAAAAATCAATATCAGCCTTCGATACACCAAATAAAGTTCTTCGACACAAATGTTTTATTTCGGTTTCAGTCCATGTACCTTGATAAGGGTTAATGCCAGTGCTTGTTTTCCTTAAACTATTAGGAACCTTTGTATTGGAAGGGTCCTTGTAAGGATAAATAGGCAACTCTTTTTCAGTTAAGGCTTCAGAAGCCAAGTTTTGAAAAAACTGCTTTCGGTTAATTTGTGCCATAAAATATTTAATTTATAAAGAAATTACTGAACTCGGACTCTCAAAAACCAAAAAGGTTTAAATTTATTCTATTACAATCTTTTGTTCAAAGTGGCTGTTTTCGTGGTTAACTTTAACTAAATAAATGCCTTTAGCCAATTTTTCAGTATTGATGGTGTTTTTATTTAATCCAAAATTCAAATCAAATTGTTGGTTAAAAACCTCTTTGCCCTGCATGCTATATAATTGAATAGTGCAGTTTGATGCATTGTTATTCCAAACTTCAAAATTTAATTGGTTATTAGTAATTGGGTTTGGAAAAATATTATAGCCCACATCTTTTAAATCATTGCCATTATTGATACCTACACCACTTTCTACAGTAATGGTATAATTATACATGGTATCTAATTGGGTTTGAGTAAAGCCTAGAGCCGTAACTCTTACCTTTAAAATAATTTGAAGAGGGTAAACTCCTTTGGTAGTTGGTGTTCCAGTAACTTTAGCGCAGCCATTACCGCCTCCAGGAATAGTGCAGTTTGATGTATTACAAATGAAACTCATCCCTTCTGGAATACCAATTACTTGGAATATGGTAAAGGAATCAATTTTTGCATTCACTTTTCCGAAAACAGGAACAGTGACTGAAGAATCTTTAACCACATGAAATTGTAATATTTCATTGTATGGAAGGCCTACTTTTGCTGTGGGTAGAATAACAGGGTAAACCCCTGTTGATTGAAGGCTTAAATCAGGTGTACATTGCGCGTAAATGTTTAGTTGATATAAGCCTAAAATTAGCCCAGTAATTATTGTTTTATAAAATATATTTTTCATCAATTTTGTTATCACGATTAGATTCAAATATATAAAACTATGTTTAATTTCAAATACTTCACTAATTGAAGTTTGTTGTCAACTTCTTTTTTATTGCACTAAAACTAATTAAAACTTATTTAAGTCACTAAAAGCCAATATATCAAATATTAAGCTATATTTGCAGCTTATTTTTAATAAAGTACTTTGAAAAATTTTAGTGATTTGGGCGTAGAAACGTCCATCTTGAATGCGATTCAAGAGATGGGGTTTGAGACTCCAACGCCTATACAGGAACAGTCTATTCCTGTGTTTTTAGAAACAGGCCAAGATATTTTGGGATTAGCCCAGACGGGAACCGGTAAAACAGCAGCATTTGGCCTGCCTATTATTCAACTTGTTGAACCTTCTAACCGCACTGTTCAAGCATTAGTAATATGCCCTACACGTGAACTTTGCATGCAAATTAGCAAAGATTTAGGAAACTACAGTAAAAACAAATCTGGTATTAACATAGTAGCAGTTTATGGTGGTAGTAGTATTGAACGTCAAATTTCTGATATTAAACGTGGTGCGCACATTATTGTGGCTACTCCAGGTCGTTTAATGGATTTAATGAACCGCAGAGCGCTTAACATTTCTACAGTAAAATATGTAGTGTTAGACGAAGCAGATGAAATGCTAAACATGGGTTTTGAAGAAGATGTAGAATACATTTTAGCAGAAACTCCTAAAGAAAAACGAGTTTGTTTATTTAGTGCTACAATGCCAAAAAGCATTAAGAATATTGCAAACCGTTACATGAACGATCCTTTTGAAATTACAGTTGGTAAATCTAATTCAGGTAACGTAAACATTACACATCAATATGCTGTAGTGCATGCCCGCGATAAATATGCGGCCTTAAAACGTTTTGTTGATTTTAACAGCGATGATATTTACGCCATTATATTTTGTACTACTAAACACGAAACACAAGATATTAGCGATAAATTAATTAAAGATGGTTACAATGCCGATTGTTTGCATGGCGATTTAAGCCAAGGACAACGAGAAAAGGTAATGAACCGTTTCCGTCATCATGCCATCAAAATATTATTAGCAACCGATGTGGCTGCTCGTGGTATTGATGTTTCGGGCATTTCTCACGTAATCCATTTTAGCTTGCCAGATGATATTGAAAACTACACACACAGAAGTGGTAGAACAGGTAGAGCTGGAAAATTAGGTGTATCGTTTACATTATTAAACATGCGCGAAAATGGAAGATTACGCGATATTGAAAGATTGAGTAATGTAAAATTTGATAAAATACTAATTCCAAGTGCTGAAGAAGTACGCGATAAAAAACTAGTAGCTTTTATTGATACTATTGTAAATACTGAAATTGAAGAAAGCATTTTTGACGATAAAGTAATGACTAGCTTAAAACCATTGCTTGATTTACCAAACGAAGAGTTAGTTCAAAAATTCCTTTCGTTAGAGTTACGCAGATTTAGTGCTGAGTACTTAAACGCTCCTGATTTAAATACTACTTCGGGCGATAGAACTAGAGATGGTGAAAGAAGCGAACGTGGTGGAAACGTTCGCGGACAAAGAATTTTTGTAAGTGTAGGTAAAAAAGATGGCTTTGATATTCGTAGTTTTAAAGATTGGGTTGCTCAAGAAAGTAAGCTAGATTGGAAAGAATTACATGTAGATGTAAGTGGTGTATTTAGCTTTGTAGATGTAAAAGAAGAATTGGCCGAAAAAGTAATTACTGCTTTAAATGGCAATACCTACGAAGGCAGACCTGTCAGAGCAGAATTAAGTGGTGAAAAACCAGGTGGTTCTCGCGAAGGCAGAGGTGGCCGCGGTGGAGATAGAGGCGGAAGAAGTGGTGGCGGTGGATACAGCAGCCGTAGAAGCGAAGGCGGAAGCTCAAGCTATGGCGATAGAAGACGCAGCAGCGGTGGCGATAGAGATAGAGGCGGAGACAGAGAAAGAGCACCAAGAACGGAAAGAAGCAGCTACGGCCGTAGTGAAGGATCATCAGAAAGAAGTAGTTCATCGACCGAAAGAAGTGGATATGGAACCAGAGATGGCGGACGCAACAGAAGCTATGGTGGTGATAAACCTGCTAGTGATAGACCAAGTGGCGAGAGAAGACGTAGAAGAGATTAAGTTTTAATCATTCATAAATATTAATTTGAAGGGCCTGGGCTTAAAGCTCAGGCTTTTTATTTATAAAAAGTACCATTTCTAAAAAAGCCAACAATTTTAATCTATTGTTAACTGAAGAATTATACCTAACTTAATCGTATTTTACCTTCGGTTTTAGTTCTAAATTTAGTAGCCCAATGAGTAATTCTCTATCAATCGCTTCAGTAATTTTTCCTTCTTTTACAAAACTAATATAACCACGTTCTTCGCTAATAACTAGACAAATAGCATCTGTTTGTTCTGTAATTCCAATGGCCGATAAATGGCGCAATCCAAATTTATTAATCAGATCGGGGTTATCGCTAACAGGTAATACACAGTTTGCAGCTTTAATTTTGCCTTTGGCAATAATCATTGCACCATCGTGTAATGGACTGGTTTTGTTAAATATTGTTAAAATTAAACGTTTGGTAATATTCGCTTCAATTGTTTCCCCACTCGCTGCTAAAAAACGCATTTCACTTGTTTTTGGGAAAATAATAATTGCTCCTGTATGTGTTTCTGCCAATACTTGGCATGCATCTACAATGGTTTCAAAATCAAGTTCATCTGGGTCGTCTAATTTCCATTTCCAAGGGAAAATATTCCACCATTTTTTGTTTTCGCCTAAAAATGAATTTCGCCCAATGATTAATAAAAAACGCCTTATTTCTTGCTGAAAAACTATTAAAACTGCCACCACACCAAAATTAGCAAAACCGCCTAAAATGGTTTCTAAAAGGGGCATTTCAAAATATTTAACCACCCACCAAAAGGCATAAAGCGTTAGCAATCCAATCATAATATTGAATGCCAAACTGCCTTTAACCCTAACAAATAGCTGCCAACTAATTAATAGCACTAGCACCATGTCTACCAGGTTTATCCAGTTAAATTTATAGGTTAAAATTTCCATTTAGTTAATTTAGAGATTTACGACTTGTTGATTTAGAGATTTTAAATTCAAGTTTAGAAACGCAATTTACAAATCAACATTCATAATTCAACATTTCAAAAATTTTTACTGCCTCAACCGCTTCTTTTACATCATGAACACGCAGTATTTTAGCTCCTTTCATCAAGGCTATGGTATTAACTACAGTAGTGCCGTTAAGTGCTTGTTGTGCATCAGCTTCGATTATATTTTGAATCATTTTTTTGCGCGAAACTCCGACTAAAATAGGCAATTCAAATATTTTGAATCTATCCATTTTACTAAGCAATTCGTAATTATGCTCCAAATTTTTGCCAAATCCAAAACCCAAATCTAAAATTAAATCAGCTACTCCATTTTGCTTTAAATACTCCACTTTTGGAATAAAATAGTTCATAATATCAGGAACTACATTTTGATAAGTAGGGTTATGGTGCATGGTTTTATAATCGCCTTGTTTGTGCATTAAAATATAAGGCACTTTTAAATTAATTACAGTTTCAAACATTTTTGGGTCATCTTCTCCGCCCGATACATCGTTAATCATTGAAGCACCTGCGGCTATGGCTTGTTGGGCCACTTCGGCTCTAAAAGTATCAATGGAGATAATAATTTCAGGGAATTTTTCGGCTAGTTTTTCAATTACAGGAATAGCGGCTTTTAATTCAGAATCTTGACCTATCATATCAGCTCCTGGCCTAGTAGATTGTGCGCCAATATCAATAAAAGTGGCACCTTCGTTCAACATTTTTTCAGTTTGAAAAAGTGCATTATCAACCGAATTGTGTTTGCCTCCATCAAAAAAACTATCGTTGGTAATATTTAAAATGCCCATAACGGTAGGTTTTTCAAGGTTTACCAATTTTCCTTTACAATTAATATATTTTTTAGATTTAAATGTTTGCAATGTGAGATGTAGGTTTAATTTTGCGCAATATAAAAATAGGTTTTATAAATAATTTTTAAAAAACAGAATGAGCAAAACTTCAACCCAATACGATGCTGTAATACAGAAATGTAGAGCAGTATTTATAAATAAAAATGCAGATTATGGTACTTCTTGGCGTATTATGCGTATAAGCAGTATTATTGACCAAATTTATATAAAAGCTAACCGTATTAGAACCATTGAAGATAATGGAACCATGAAAGTAAACGAGGGTATTGAACCTGAGTTTATGGGCATTATTAATTATTGTATTATGGGCTTAATTCAATTAGAATTGGTTGATAATAAACAAATGGATTTACCCCAAGAAACCATTGCTACGCTTTACGATAAATATGTGTTACAAACCAAAACATTAATGGAAGAAAAAAATCATGATTATGGTGAAGTTTGGCGCGATATGTTGGTTACTACTTTTACCGATATGCTGCTAATGCGTATTCAACGTATGAAACAAATTATAGATAATAAAGGAAAAACAATAGCCAGCGAAGGAATAGATAGTAACTTAATGGATATGATAAATTATTCTGTTTTTGCTTTGATAAAGTTAGTTCCTAACAATTAGCTTCTGGCCGCTATCCGCTAGCTACTAGCTTTTGGTAAATGATTTTAAACACAATGCAATAGATAATAAAATAATTAAGCAGCTAAGCAATGGTTTGATAAGCTTAAAAAAGATATCAAACAATATAACAATTAAACAGTTCAACAATTAAGCAATATAAAGACATGAAAATTATAACACAAATTAGCCGAGTATTTGTAGGCGTATTATTTATTATTTCAGGATTAATTAAAGCTAATGATACCATCGGTTTTAGTTACAAATTAGAAGAATATTTTGAGGTGTTTCACATGCCAATTTTTATTCCTTATGCAGTGGCTTTGGCTATGTTTATTTGTATTTTCGAAATTATTAGTGGTGTAGCATTATTGCTTGGTGCTTTTAATAAACTAAATGCATGGTTATTATTATTAATGATAGTGTTTTTTACACTTTTAACGGGCTATTCAGCCATTACAAATAAAGTTACCGATTGCGGTTGCTTTGGCGATGCCATAAAGTTAAAACCTGTTGAGTCTTTCTATAAAGATTTGATTTTATTAGTATTTATTTTATTCATTTTCTTTGGTCAAAAACATTTGAAACCATTAATGAAATTTACCTTACAAAATATTGCTCTTTCCGTAGCATTTTTAGTGGTAACATTCTTTACTTTTTACACTTATATGTTTTTACCAGTAAAAGATTTTTTACCATACAAAGTTGGCAATAATATTCCAGATAAAATGGTTTGCCCTCCGGGTTCCCCAGTAGATTCAGTAGTTATGATGTTTATTTATGAAAAAAATGGCGTAAAAGAAGAGTTTGATGTTAACCATATTCCAAACGATACCAACTATAAATTTGTAGATAGAATTGATAAAGTAGTGCGCGAAGGTTGCAAGCCGCCTATTCATGATTTTAGCCTTACCAATACTGATGGTTTAAACTATACAGATAGTTTGTTTGCCAATAAAGGTTTTAAACTAGTATTGGTTCAAAAATCGGTAACCGAAGGCCGCAAGGGCTTAAAAAAACAAATAGCTTTATTAGCTGATGATTGTAAAAAAGATGGCAAAGAATTTTGGGCTTTAACTTCAACTTCGGCTGAAACTTTAGAAGCTTATCGCCATCAAAATCAATTGGCATTTAATTATTATACAGTAGATGCAGTTCCTTTAAAATCAATGGTTCGCTCAAACCCAGGATTGATATTAATGAAAGGTGGAGTAGTTGTAAAAAAATGGAGTGCTTATAACTTCCCAACCTACGATATTGTAATGCGTTACATGCAATAATCATTAGTTATTCAGTTTATTGGTAATTAGTATATTAAAGTAGTTACTTTTAAACGCATTCAAAATTCATAATTCACCATTCATAATTCAAGAAGCTGTTATCAAAAATCAAAGAGTATATATAGTTGGCATGCCAGGCTCAGGTAAAAGTACTTGGGGTAAAAAGCTTGCCAACGCCTTAAAATACTCGTTTATTGATCTTGATGAAATGATTGAAAAAACAGCAGGTATGAGTATTGAAAATATTTTTGAACAAAAAGGTGAAGAATATTTTAGAGATATAGAGCAGAATTGTTTGCTTGAAACATCAGCGTTAAGCCATGTTTTAGTGAGTACTGGAGGAGGTTGTCCTTGTTATTTTACCAACATGAAATTGATGAATAATACAGGCATAACTATTTACATAAATGCCAATAAAGGTATTTTGGTAGATAGAATTTTCAATGCAAAGAAGCAGAGACCATTGTTCTTTAACCTTTTAAAGCCCGAAATTGAAGTGAAAATAGATGAATTATTGATTAAAAGAATTGACTATTATATTCAAGCAAAATACACTTTTTGCATACCACAAGAATCGGTGCAAACCTTTGTAAATAAAGCCTCTCAGCTAATTTTAACTTATCGTTTTTAATATTAAGTATAACTAATCCGTACTTTTTGTTGATAATATGTGAAAATTTAGTTTTGTATTTTTTTTGAAAAATTTGACACAACACTTGATTTTTTAAATAGTATAACTACTTTCGTTATGCAAAAATTTAAAAAAATAATATATGAACAAATCAGACTTAATCGATTCAATGGCCAAAGCTGCCGGTATTACTAAAGTTCAAGCTGCTGCTTCTTTAGATGCATTTATGTTATCAACTCAAGGAGCATTGAAGAAAAACGACAAAGTAATTTTAGTTGGTTTTGGAACCTTTTCGGTAACTAAACGTGCTGCTCGTAAAGGACGTAATCCTCAAACTGGTAAAGAAATTAACATTCCTGCAAAAAAGGTTGTTAAGTTCAAGGCTGGTGCTAACTTACAAGCTAAAGTTAAGTAATTTAACAAGCTATTGTAGTAAAGAAATTAAAAAGGCTGTTCATTTGAACAGCCTTTTTTGTTTTATAATTTTATAATTTTTATGTTTCGACTTACTGTAAGTATACTTCAAATTGTTTCTTTTTATTTTGCTCTACACTTACATGCTCTTGAAAAGTTGTGTTTAGCTGAATTCCCGTATAATCAGCAGCTATAGGGAATTTTTTATGGTTTCTATCAACCAAAACTGCAACTTGTAATTTACTTAATTTGTAATTTAAAAATGGCAAAGCTGCATAAACCAAAGTGCGGCCAGTGTTTAATACATCGTCAATAATTACCACAGTGCCTTTAACCTCAAATTTTACGGGATTAATTAATGTACTTTCAATTGATGGTGCTTCCTTATCAATGGCAATTTCAAGCAAATTCGATTTTAAATTACTAATTAAATCTAATTCGGCTTGCAATAATTTAGCAATTTCATATCCGCGCGAGCTAATACCAACAAACGTAATGTGCTTATCGCCAAAATTATTTTCATAAATTTGGTATGCCATACGCTTAATAATTTTTTCAATATCTGAATGATTGAGTACTTTTGTTTTCACTTTTATAAAAAATTATAGGGCAAATATATTTAATATTAAAAGCTTTCCGAATAGATTTTACAATGCTTTTGGATTATTTTATGGTAGAATAAAAATATTTTTACCGAATATATTTGCATTTATTTCAAAATAAATTACTTTTGCACTCCAAAATAATAAATAAAATGAAAGCAGGAATTCATCCAGAAAATTATAGAAAAGTTGCATTTAAAGACATGAGTAACGGATATACTTTTGTAACTGGTTCAACAGTAGATACTAAAGATACAATTACATTGGAAGATGGAATTGAATATCCTCTATTCAAATTAGAGATTTCTTACAAATCACATCCGTTTTTTACAGGCCAAAGCATGTTAATTGATACTGCAGGTCGTATTGATAAATTCAACAAACGTTACGCAAAAAAATAATTTTTTTTGTTTACAAATATTTAAAGCCTTCCATTTGGAAGGCTTTTTTATTTTTAGCTAATTGCAGTTTTATTTTTAAAAAATTTTACACAATGAATTACATTTTATTCGATAACCCTACCGATAGACAAAATTTGTTACCATTAACTTTTACTAGGCCTGTGGCCAATGTTAGGTGTGGTATTTTAACCATAGCCCAAAAATGGGAAAAGCATTTAAAAACCAATGTTTCGTATTTAACAATGGATTATTTGCAAAACAAGTTTCCAATTACATTGGAAGTTGAAAATATTTTTGTAAACGGAAGTATTTGTCCTACAGAGGTTTTAGTAAATGAAATTAGCAGTTTAACCAAAGGACAAGCACTTTATAAAAACAATGTTATTATTGCTTTTAACAGTGCTTTGTTTGTTGATATTGCCAATATTGCTACTCAATTTGAATTAATTGAAACCAAAGCGGAGGATTTTATTCATATCAAATTTCCTCAAGATATTTTTTCGAACAATGCCAAAGGTATTGAAGATGATTTTAAATTATTGACTGCAGGTCGTAAATCTCAACCCATTTCAAGTACCAACCAAGTTATAAAACCCGAAAATGTGTTTTTAGAGGAAGGCGCTATTGTAGAATGCAGTATTTTAAATGCTTCGGGTGGGCCAATTTATATAGCTGCCGATGCTGAAGTAATGGAAGGTTGCAAAATACGTGGGCCTTTTGCCTTATGCGAACATGCTGGTTTAAAAATGGATGCCAAAATTTATGGTGGAACCACTGTTGGTCCTTATTGCAAAGTAGGTGGCGAGGTTAGTAACGCGGTGTTTTTTGCATACAGCAATAAAGGTCATGATGGGTTTGTAGGCAATGCAGTAATTGGAGAGTGGGTAAATATGGGTGCCGATACCAATAATTCAAATCTTAAAAATACTTACGATGAAGTAAAACTTTGGAACTACGATAAACAAAAGTTTGAAAAAACCGGCTTAACGTTTTGCGGCTTAATAATGGCCGATCATGCTAAATGTGGTATAAACACCATGTTTAATACAGGAACGGTAGTAGGAGTGGGTGCAAACGTATTTGGCGCGGGTTTTCCGCGTAACTTCATTCCTGATTTTGCTTGGGGTGGCGCACAAGGTTTTGAAACATTTGTAATCAATAAGTTTTTTAAAACAGCCGAAGCAGTTTATAAACGCAGAAACGTAGAACTTACCGAAGACGATAAAAATATTTTGACTTTTATATTTAACGAAACCAAACAATATCGTTTTTGGGAAACTAAATAGTATTAAGCCTCAGATTACACTGATTGCACAGAAAAATTTGTAAGAGGTGTTGGTTTAACAGCCAACATCTTTTTTATTTGTAGTTTTGGATTATTTGAATTGTATAAAAACTTAAATACTATTTGTTTAAGATTTTGTTATATGTTTTGTTTTTTTGATTGTAACAATTATAATAAAAACGAGTATACTATGAATCGCTAAAATTATTGGAAAACCAAAAAGCATGCCTAGTTCATATTCATCATGGCCTACTATAATTTTAGAATACTTAAACCAAAGAATTGAATAAGTAGTAAAAATAATTGTATTAATAATTACGTATTTAATTAAAATATTTCTCTTAATGATTATTATTAATCCTATAATCCACAATATTAATCCTAGAAGTAAAATTGTATTGTAAATTATTATAGTCATATAAATTTAGTTGAGAGTTGATTCTTTCTTTAGTGTTCTTCGCGAAAATCTTTGTGTCCTTTGCGGTTAAAATAATTATAAAAATTTACTCCTTATTCTTATCGGATGTAAGTTTTAAAATAGTAATAATAAAATTTAATAGCATTATTGTAATTATCGGTAAATCTATTTTCTCAAAATTAAATCCTAAATACAGAATTAAGAAATTAATAATAAAGGAAATAATTACAAAGACCCAAAAACTATTTTTGTTTACATAAAACTTGTTAAGAGCTATTATAGAAAAAAGTGCGTTAATCAAAAATGGAATTCCTTGAAAGAAAATTGGTAAAAGACATAATCCACCATCACAACCATTTTTACCTAAATCATGTAAATAATAAAATAAACCAATACATGTTAGTAATATCAAAAAAAAATTAATTCTTGTTCTTTCCATTTTTCTAATAAGTGGTATAATTGTTTTTAACTTATAAATTTACTCAACTTCAAACTTAAACTTATTAAATTATTTCTTCTAAATGTAATTTGATTAGGCCGATGTTGGTATCCTAGCCAACATCAATTTTATTGAAATTTTCATCAAATTTGTATCAATAAAAACTTCAATTTCATTTTGGTTATTCTTAGTAATTTGCAAAATATGTGGCGAAACTAGTTGATTAAATCAACAGGGCTATTTTCTAAATTTCTTAGTTGACGGCATTATAATAATTTACCAAATCATCGACTTTTGAAGAAAATTAGCGTAAAGAATGATTTATTTTTTCTCTTTCACCTCAATTAAGTAATTATCAATATCTACTTTAAAGTTTTCTTTGGTGGCATATTGTAGTTCTACTATTTTCCAGTGGCTAGCAGGAATAATGTACTCAAATTTGTTTTTACCCAACATTACTTTTATAGGCATTTCTAGTCCGCTTACATCGGTTTTAAGGCGGTACTTTAGTTCAAGTTTATCATCCTTATCTATAATTTGGTATTCGAACACAGGCAAAGCTGTTTTTCGTAAGTATTGGTTAAAAAAGGGTTTAAAATTGTAACGGGTGCGTTTACTGATATAATTTTCTACATCAGCACTGGTAAGGGTTTGGTGTTTTAGGTCATCGTTTAATTCGTATAACATATTAAACCAACAAGTATCGCTGTTAAGCATATTGCGCATGGTATGTAGCATCCATGTTCCTTTGTAATATACATCGTTATCTGTTCTACCATGAAAATATACATCGCGTGGAGCTATGATAGGCGCTAAGTTTTTTATATGATGCCTTTGGCTATTTAAGTATTTAATTGCATTATTATAACCTTGTTTAAACTCCACATATACTGCTTCGGTATAGGTTGTAAAACTTTCATGAATCCACATATCGGCATGGTCTTTCATGCTAAGGTTATTACCAAACCATTCGTGGCCACTTTCATGCACTATTATAAAATCAAAACCCCATTTGTTGTTTTTATAATCGTTTCCATAAGCAACGCAACTTTGGTGCTCCATACCCCAATAAGGAGTTTCAACCAGTTTATAACCATCATTCCAAAAAGGATAAGGTGTAAAAAAACGTTCAAAGCAAGCCATCATATCTTTAACTTGCTTAAAATGAACTTTAGCTTTTTGTTCATTTTCGCGTAATACAAAATAATTTAAAATCAAAATTCCGTTTAGTGGGCTTCGATAATCATCTTGTATCTGCACATAATCGGCTATGTTAATGGTTATATTATAATTGTTGATAGGGTAACCGGTTTTCCAATCAAATTGAGTGTAGCCATCGGGCAGGGGAGTGCGGCCAATTAGCTTGCCATTACTTACTCCTGTTAAGCCATTTGGAACTTGCAAATGCATAATCATGGTTTCGGCTTCATCGCTTAAATGGTCTTTACATGGTAGCCAACTATAGGCACCCAAACCCTCGCAAGCCAAGCCAACCCAAGGTTTATTTGCACTGTCTTTACTAAACACAAATCCACCATCCCAAGGTGCGTTTTTAGCTACAGGTGGGTTTCCTTTAAAGTAAACCGTTATAGTTGCTTTGCTTCCTTTTTTTATAATATTGGGAAATTTTATAAAATAAGCATTACTATCTTGTTCAAAAAAAAGTGGTCTATTATCCATTTCAACTTTTTCTATTTGCATGGGTAATTTTAAATCAATTTGTATTTTGTTTAAATCGCTTAGCGCTATAAAGGTAATATTGTTTTTACCCGAAATATACTTTTGGTCAATATTAACTTTTACGGTTATTTCATACATTTTTACATCAAAACTGCTACGCAATTTGGTTAGTTTTCCGTGTAGGTAATCTTGTTTTGAAAATGGCTGACTACTTAACCTCAGCGTTATTAGTAAGCTAAAAATAATGAAATAGATAATATTGAAAGGTTTTTTCATAAAATATTTTCAAATCTAAGCAGAAAAACCTTAAAATTGCGCATTACAATTTGAGTAGGTTTTGTTTAAAAAACAATCAATCAACTTATTAACTAAATTAATAAATAACAAAAAAATGAATAATTTACTTAAAGGAAAAAAAGGTATCATTTTTGGTGCTTTAAACGATAAATCAATAGCATGGCAAGTAGCTTTAAAATGTCATGAGCAAGGTGCCGAATTTGTTTTAACCAATGCGCCAATTGCTATGCGCATGGGCGAAATTAATAATTTATCAGCTGCTTGCGGAAATGCTCAAATTATTCCTTGCGATGTGAGTAAAAATGAAGACATGGAAAATTTAATCGATAAGTCGATGGAAATTTTAGGAGGCAAGTTAGATTTTATTTTACATTCAGTTGGTATGAGTATGAATATTAGAAAAGGTAATGTTTATACCAACTTGGATTATAAATTTATGCACGATACTTTGGATATATCGGCTATGAGTTTTCACCGTTTATTAGCTACTTGTTATAAAAAAGATGCTATTAACGATTGGGGTTCAGTAGTGGCACTAACATATATTGCAGCGCAACGTATATTCCCTGATTACAGCGAAATGGCTGATGCAAAATCATTATTAGAAAGTATATCGCGTAGTTTTGGTTACCAATATGGTAAACATAAAAAAGTGCGTATAAATACCATTTCACAAAGCCCAACTAAAACTACTGCAGGAAGTGGTGTAAAAGGTTTTGGCGATTTCTTTGATTATGCAGAAGCATTGAGTCCACTTGGAAATGCCAATGCTGAGCAATGTGCTGAATATTGTGTAGCTATGTTTAGCGATTTTACCCGAATGGTAACTATGCAAAACCTTTTCCACGATGGAGGATTTAGCTTTACAGGCTTTAGCCCCGATGTGTTTAATGTAGGTAAAGAAACTGAATAAGTTTTAATAAAATATTCCTTAAAAAAGGCAGCTTAAATTTTAAGCTGCCTTTTTTGTTTATACCGTATCAACTAAAAAAAGTTTACAAACATTAATTTACTTTGAGCCACTTTTGTAGGTCATCAATTACAAAAAAAGGTATATGAACCATCATACCATATTCGCTATAGGTGGATTCTCCAACTCCATCATGCATTATGTGGTTTAAACTTTCATAATTTTTAAAAGATACATTTTTGTTTCTTTTGAGCTTTTTTTTCCAAGCATAAAAGTTTGCTTTATCAACTTGGTAATTGCGCTCTCCTTGAATAATAAAAATAGGGATTGATAATTTTTTTGCTATTTTAACTTGGCTGTAATTATTTATCCAAAGCCAATAACTAGCAGGCACATCAAATGGTAGTTCAGCATAATGAGTTTTTGAATCAAAATTCCCTTTTAATACTTTTTTGGCTTTTAAATCATCTTCATCAAAATGCTCTTTTTTATGAGGTAGAATTTTGCCTAAATATTTATGTTGTTCCATTATCATTTCTAAAGGATGATTTGCATTTGCATTAATCATTATTATGCCACAAATATTTTTGTAGTTGTTTGCTATGTATGGAGCCAAATATGCTCCTTCACCATGTCCTAGTAGATAAATTTTTGTAGTATCAATGTTTGGATTGCCTTTTAGTGCTTCAATGCCCGACAATAAATCGTCAATAACATCCTCGTTAGGTGTAAATACTTTATTATTTACTTTGTCTTGGTTAAGGTTAAACCCATAATTAATACTTCGTTTATTATATCTAAATGTAGCAAAACCATAGCTCGAAAGTCCATATGCAATATCTTTATATGGTTTTGAATTATAAACTCCATCAGCATCGGTTGGACCAGCATCTGGAATTATTATAATTAATGGTACTTTTTCTTTTATAACAGGCATAGTTAAAAATCCAGTTAATGGCATAGTACTATCTGAGTGAAAATTTATGGTATTTTCGGTAAATAACTCTGCATTTACATATTCGGGAATGGCATATATTTTATAAGTTTCGGTGAATTTATAATAAATGATTTTTTTATTTTTAGTGTTAAAAATTAACTCAACAAGTAAACCAATATTATACGCTGTATTGCAAACAAATTGAACTGTTATTTGCTCATTATTGCCTTTAAATCCTGCAAATTTTACCGTTTGAATATTTCCGTATTTTTCAATTATTGGCTCGTAATTAGAAGAAATAGCTGCTGGACTATTATATATTTTTTGTGGTTCATTTATATAATATTGTAAACTATCATAGTTTCTATTCACAAACAATGATATTATTTTTTTTCCTTCGTCTGTAAAAATCTGTTGCTCCGTTTGAGCATGCATTACCTTATTAATTAATAAAGTAAAGAATATAAATAAAAATAATTTTGATTTCATATTAGAAGGCAAGGTTATGAATTTATTTTGATTCAAAAATGTAAATTATTATTAAAAAATAAAGGCCGTCTCTTTTAAAGACAGCCTTTGAAATTATATTATTTATAAAATCTACTTTACTTTTGGAAGCAAAGTAGCTTTAACTTGTACATCTAATTCCTCCGCAATTTTGGCTACTACCAGCTTAGGTATTTCTATTTTATGGTCAACATTTTTTACTTTAAAATTACTGGTTAATTCTAATTTACCTTCGCTTACTATAATGGTACCTGAAATTGTTCTTTCTTGCTCCACGCCATGAATGGTAAGTTTGCCTTTCACCGTTACTTTGTATTCGCCATTTACTTTTAAATCAATATTTTCTTGAACAGTTCCTCTGAATTGGCTAAGTGGGTATTTTTCACTTTCCATGTATTTTTCATTAAAATGTTCTTGCATTAATTTGTTTGGAAATTGAAATGAAACATTTTGAATAACAAAGGCAAGGTCCTTTTTTTCGGGATTAATTAAAGCTGTAGCTGTAATTGATTTTCCATTAATATCCTCCATTGGGGTTTTTGAAAAAAAACTTACCTCCACATTTGTTGCTTTATATAATGTTTGAGCTTTTATGTTTCCAAATGCAATTAAAGAAAAAGCGCTTATGGTTAAAATTAATTTTTTCATTTTCATTTTTTTTATTGTTTGATTTCAATAATAGTGCCAATTGGTGTATGTCTACTTAATTCGTCTATTTCATAATTAGTTAGGGCAATACAACCTAAAGTCCAATCAAACAAACGATGCAAACCGCCAATAAATCCAAATCCATTTTTTAAACCATGTATTTTTATATCGCCACCAGTTGGTTTGTTTAGCTTTTTACAACGTTCCAAATCAAACTTATTGGGATACGAAATGCCTAAATTATTATGGTAACCACTATCTTTATTTTTACTGTTTATGGTATAAATTCCCTCTGGTGTTTTTTTATCGCCTTCAAATTGTTTGGCATCATTTCCTCCTTGTCCAAAAGCTATTTTGTATGTTTTAATCAATTTATTGTTTGAAAAAACTTCCATCTTATGGCTTGATTTGGTTACCAATATTTTATCAATAGTTACATTTTGGGGAATAGGTGTATCTTTATTAATTAATACAAACCCAAAACTTACTAAGGCAATTACTAATATGGAAACAGATTTAACCAATATACAGTTTATCGATTGTTTTAATAAATTTATTTATGTTTGGTTTCATTATCGAATGAAAAAGTACGTGAAAGGTTAAAGCCTAAACGTATTCCTAAATCACTCCAACTACCAGTAGTTTGAGCTATAAATCCTTGCTCATACATGTAAGTAGAATTGCTAAACATTAACTGAAATACATGTCCTCCGGTTTCTATGTCAAAACCTAAAGCTAAATAATCATTAAACGTTTTACCATTGGGAGCTAATTCATCTCTGCCATTTAAGCGAGGATAATACTCAATATTAAACCTTGTGCTTCTTGTAATTTTAAATGAACCACCCAACCCTAAAGCAAAAACAGAATTAGGATCACTTGTTTTAGCTACTAAATTTCTGTGCACCATTGTTGGGGTAATTTGTATTGAAACTTTATCATTAAATTTACGCGCCAAAATTAATTGATTACAGAAATTTAAACGGGATGTAAAAAAGTTGTTTCTAGTTAAATCAGGGAAGGTAGTTGTGTTAATACCCATGTTTCCATAATATGAAATTGCTAAGGGTGAATTCTTTTTGCCTCCAGTTGTTTGTTGTAAAAGTTTGTATTTTACATTGAAGTCATAAATTTTAGCAACAGAACTACGGCCTATACCAATCATTAATTTATCGGTAACTCCATAATCAAGTGCCAAACGAACAGTAGCTGCATCAATTCCTAAAAGACTATAATACCATGCATCGTCTTTTAACTCACCAAAACGATGTAAAATCAAGAAGTTTAAGTGTTTTTTTGAAATATTTTCGTTGCTTTGACCTGTAATTATTCTTGTTCCTTTAAAGGTAGCTAATACAGGGTTTGATTTTGTATTTTCATCTTTTAACATGTCTAGTAAATCATCTTGAGCCCAAGCAAAATTTACCATTAAAAACATTGCGATAAAAAGTATTTTTTTTTTCATTTTCGTACTTATTGTGGCATTTCTGCTTTTATCCAATTATCTAATTTTTTATAATTACATGTATTCAGGCCTGAAGCTGGCATGTCTTTTTGAGTTATGGCTCTTGCTTTAATTCGTGCGGTATTGGCCTTAACCAAAGAATAAGTTGTTAAATCGGGTGAATTTCCTCCGGGTTTATGACAACCAGCACAATTAACATCAATAAGCGTTTTTATAGATGTGTTATAAGTTAAATTGGTGGTATCGCAATTGTTTGTTGAGTTTGGATACAATTTATCTTCTTTATCGTAATAACAGCCAGTTATAACAATAAAGCTAAAGAGTAATGTTGAGTAAAGTATTTTTTTCATTTAATTTAATTGAAGTTTATATTATCTATTATTCCGCCATGGCAATTTGAATTAGAACAACTCATTCCGCCCATAAATTTAGAAATCATATTCTTTCTATTTGAACCACTAATAACAACTGGATAGCATCCACCATTGAAGTTGATGATTTTATTGGTATAAAAATTTCCTTTTTTATCCGATGTTAAAGTTAAGATTTTAAAACCTGCACCATTAGGCTCACTCCAAAGTTCAACTGTTATATTATTTGCGGGTGAATTGCCAGAATATACTGAGCCAGCTACGTTCCACCATCCTTCACTTGAAGCTTCATTTGAAGCGTTATTGTGACAACTCATACAATCTTGTCCTGTATTATGACTTTCGTCTTCATTAGCCTTACTTTCTTTTCCATTTTTTTGAATTTCATCGTAATGAGAGCAAGCAAAAAATACCATAGAAAACAATAAAGCAACAAGGGTTAATTTTTTTTGCATTGTATTAATTTCTTTCAAAACAAATTTAAATATTTTTGGGTAAAAAAAAAGACCTTTTACTTGAAGAAAAGGTCTTTTTTAGTAACGATAATAATAGTCAATTATTTAATTGATTTAAATAAACGTTTCCATCTTACTGCGCTGTTTCCTGAATCCCAACTCATCCAAACAAAAAGTGCTTTACCTACAATATGTGTTTCAGGCACAAAACCCCAAAAGCGGCTGTCGGCTGAATTATCGCGGTTATCACCCATCATAAAATAATAATTATACTTAAATTGATATGTTTTTACCACTTTTCCGTCTAGCATGGCTTGACCATTTTCCCAAGTAAATGTTGGGTTGTTTTCATAATGCTTAATAGCAAATTCGTATATGTCGTAGTTATGTTCGTTCATTTCAATTACGTCACCTTGTTTTGGAATGTAAATAGGTCCAAAATCATCAATACTCCACTTGAATTTTTCTTGAAATGATGTGTAATTACTGATATATTGGGTATCGTTCCTTTCTATTGAAACTACCCCTGGAGAATTTTTCAATTTTTCTTTAGCAGGATTAGTTAAGTTAATTAATAAATAACCTTTATCGGTAGCACCACCCTCAGTAATATCATTATCTTTAATAAACTTTTCACTAATGCCTTCGGTAGTGGTAACCTTATAAAAGTGTTGCATCAATGCTGGATTATCTGCTGGTTTATTGTTTACAAATAATTGCTGGTTAACCACTTTTAAACTATCGCCTGCTATACCCACACAACGTTTAATATAATTTTCTTTTTTATCAGTTGGTTTTTCTATTTCAAATGGATAATTAAATACTACTACATCATTGTTTTTAATGGTAGATATGGCAAATAATCTGGTATAAGGCATTTTCATCCATTCTAAATACGATTGTACTTGATTATCGGTAAAAGGCAACTTATTGTGAACAAAGGGAAAACTCAATGGTGTTTGAGGTAACCTGTTTCCATAACTGTATTTACTTACGAAAAGAAAATCGCCAACCAATAATGATTTTTCCATAGATGAAGTAGGAATGGTATATGCTTCCATAAAATAACCACGTATAATAGTGGCAGCTATGGTAGCAAAAATTAACGCATCGCTCCATTCGTAAGCTGTTTGAATTTCATTTTCTTGCTTAAATACCAATCCAACAATTTTAAAAATCAGGATAAAAATAGGAGCTAAAATCAAAGCAATAAGTCGGGTGAAGTATCCGAAAATAATAAGTATTCCGTAAATGCAATTAAGTAATGCTAAACCAAATGAGGCACCTGCAGCCATATAAAGCACTAGGCAAACAATATTAATCAGTATCCAAACAGTGATAACTGTCCACTGTTTTTTTGTAAAGTCTTTAGGACTTTTATAAAAATAATTAAACAAATCTGAAAAAAAATTACCTTTTACAGGCTTTGTGTTTTCTTTTAAATTACTCATGAATTTTTGTTGAAGTGCACTGCATATTTAAATCTAAGAATGTATAAATTATGCAGTTTATGTTAAAATGACTTTTTAGAGGGTAAACGGTAAACTTAAAATTTTAAAATATCATCAAGGGTATAAATACCTTTTTTGCCTACAATCCATTCGGCAGCCATAATTGCGCCTTTTGCAAAACCATATCTACTTTTGGCACTGTGTTTAATTTCAATAATATCAATTACATTTTCGTAACGAACGGTATGGTCGCCCATTACATCGCCTTCCCTGTAACTTTCTATTAACAATTCGTTTGGCTTTGTGCTTTGTGAAGGTGTTTCAGTATCAAACATTAAG
Source organism: Bacteroidia bacterium (assembly GCA_044239605.1). Lineage (GTDB taxonomy): Bacteria > Bacteroidota > Bacteroidia > UKL13-3 > UKL13-3 > JAAFJM01. Next base: position 35,901 of record JBIIBC010000023.1, read on the forward strand.
CGATCTTTTATTTTTTCCTTCTTGTCAATTTCATCCATAATTTGTTTTGCCAAAGTTAAGGCCGTACCGCTTGGATGGTCTTTTTTGCCTGTATGGTGCGATTCATTAATCATCACATCATAATCTTGGCTTTTCATAATTTCAGCTAAAATTTTATTGACTTTAAAAAATATGTTTACCCCAATACTAAAATTACTGCTATAAACCATACTTTGTCCTTCAGCCTCACATTTTTCTTTAATTGAATCAAATTGGTCGTACCAGCCTGTGGTACCAACTACTATTGGAACCTTAGCTTCAAAACATTTTAAAATATTATCACCTGCAGCAGTAGGCATACTAAAATCTATGGCCACATCCACATTCTTTAGACTTAATGGAAAAAAATCAAAAGCATTATTTAAATCAACACGATACACTATTTCATGACCTTTGGCTTCAGCAATTTTTTCAATTGCTTTTCCCATTTTTCCATATCCAAGCAGGGCTATTTTCATAAAAATTATTATTAATTTAGGCTGATTAATTCAATGCACAATATAAAAATATTATTTATAAGAAACAAATTATTTATTTGCAATTCCTTATTCAAATACTCAAGTTAAACATACATAAATATTTGGTTGTTTGGTAAAATTATCACCTAATTATGGTGATGGTTCCTCTCACTTTTCTTTCGGTTGTACCACCAAGGTAATTCTCGAATATTTTTATAGTGTAAAAATAGGTTCCTGCACTTAACTCATTGCCCGTTTCTTTATCTTTACCATTCCAATTTATATCAATGTCTGTAGTTTCAAAAACTGGAGTTCCCCACCTATTAAAAATTTGCAATTCAATTTTCTCAATAAATCTATATGGAAATGGTTTAAACACCTCATTTAAATTATTTACATCGTTATTTGGAGTAAATACATTGGGTAAAACATAATATGGACAATTATCAATGCAAAATGCATTTCCATTAATACTACTTTCATTTCCTATAGAGTCTATTGCAGTAACTGCATAGCAACCAGCAATACTGTATTTTAGCAAAGAGTTCGTATCGGTATATGAAAAATTATTTGCATCCAATGTTGCCAGTAAATTCCATGTATCTTTAATTTTCTTTCTGTAATAAACCTTATAATTTTTCACGTCTTGTGTGCACGAATTGGGGTATTTCCAATTTAGAATAATATTACTTGAATTGAATTTATTACAAGGACTTATATACGACAAAATTGGCGTACAAGGTGGAATTGTATCAATTGGAGTTCCACACACTTCTTGTGAATTATTTAAAAGTGTATCTGCTAAAAGTTTAGGATTATAAAATCCTGTAGCCTTTATATAATAACAATATGTTTCGCCATTTACCAAACCAGTATCACTGTACGACTGATTAAAAGTAGTACCTATCAACTTAAATTCAGTCCCAATTTTTTTGTATATGTCATACATTTTATTGAGCCATGGCACCTCAAATTTATAGTTTAAAACTACTGTTCTATTAGAGTTATAAGGTTTAAGATAAACAGAACTAGCATTTATACTTTGATCTACATATTGTAAATTAGCATTTTTAGTGGCATAGAAAATTACGCGATAATTATATTGATTATTCTGAGTATTAATGTTTGAATCAATTAAACTATCGTTTTGAATTGCATTGAAGGTATTATAAACTTTTGATACGATCACATCATTAAAAATATTACTTCCATAAATTGACCTTTGCAGCTGCATGCTATATGGCGGTAAATAAACTGAACTGTCTAATAATAGTGGCTTTAACCATTTAACAAAAATGCTGCCTTTTGATTGGTCCGTATTAATTACACTTACATTGGTTATTATAGGTTTGGTTCTTATAATAGTGGCACATATTTCAATACTAGATTTACCTTCAGAACTTTCAGCTAATTGCACTATTTTTCCTTCATCGTTTCTGGCCAAATAAAATGAGGTTATTCTATAACAATAATTTATCAATGGAGATAAACCCGCTCCGTTATTATTGTCAAAATATTTTGTATTATTTACACCTTGAACAGTATCTAATAAATCAAATCCTGTAGAGATAGGCACACCTGTTTGACATGCAGTAGGCGTCCAATTTGAGCTATCAATTTTCCTGTAAATTCGGTATCCAAAAGCAAAGTTGCAAGTATCAGGATTCCAAGTTAGTTTTAATCCATTACTGTCTTGATTAATTTTAAGTTGATTAGGCGCAGGCCCAATTACTTTAATTTTAAATGAATTTACGTCAATTAATGGAATTGGAGAACCATTATCCTCTGCTTTAAAATCAGCTTGGAATTCACTCGCTCTAATTGAAGTACATGAAGGTTTCCAGTTAAATAAAAAACCAGTTGGATTTCCATTTGCAATTGTTGGATTGGTGAATGCTGGACTATTTTTTTGAACAAACGGACCTCCAAATGCAGATAGTTTGATTGTATTTGTAACATCTACATCAGTGGCAGAAATGTTTTTTTGAATTAAGGTTCCTGCAATAACACACTCATTTTCTAACTTAGAAATTAGAGGTGGGTTATTAAAACATTCCGAAATTCTAATTTGCATGTCTCTATCAACATAACCAACCAAAATTGGCTTAATACTTCCATTCCTTCTGTATTCTTTTACCCTTATAACTATATTGTAGATACCTACTCTTTTGGGACTTCTCCAAGTTAACAAACCAGTAATTTGATTGATTGAGAATGAATCAGTATATTCTGGTATTTGAAAACCTGGAACTACCTCATCACAAGCAGAGAGTGGCGGTTTAATTTCGTAAACTAAACTGTCTCCATCAGGGTCGTAGGCACTTGGATTATGTACAAATGGTTTATTCACACAACCTCTGTCAATGGGAAGTGATAATAAAATTGGAGATTGATTGCTAAAACCTGAACCAATTACTATTTGCGATGTAACGGCAAAAGGAATATTAACAGATCTTCCATCATTAATATTTAAAATATTATTTACTCTATTTTTATCTATAACACATAATTGAAAAGTTCTACTTCCTGTGTAGGTATGAGTAGTTTTGTATGTATTTCTTTTAACACCGTATGCCACATCACTCAGCAAAATATCAACTGCGGTTCTATTGATAGTTTCCACTTTACCATCACCAAAATCAAGAACTATCGATGCTGTCCCAGGGTCTGCCCCTAGTTGGTATTGATCTGTATAAGTATAAACAGTAATTTCATAATTAAAACCCGATAAATTCCTATATATAATCTCTCCAGCTCGGTAATGTGTAGCCAATGCTAATTGGGCAATTAAGCTGAATATTAATAGTAAAATATATGGTTTGAAATAATTTTTTATCACGATTATAGTGTAGTTATAACTATTGAATTTAATGACAGCAAATTAGTGCTTTTTGTTGCAAATTATAAAAATAAAAAAATCCATTAACTGTAAAATTACTGTTAATGGATTTTTAGATAAATATTGCTTTGGAAATTAGCTTCTGTCTGAACCTAATTGTGCAGCAAAATACTCACGGTTTAAGCGAGCAATATTGGTTAATGAAATTTCTTTAGGGCACTCAGCTGAACAAGCACCAGTATTGGTACAAGCACCAAAACCTTCTGAATCCATTTGTGCAACCATGTTTAATACACGTGTATTTCTTTCAGGGTCGCCTTGAGGCAATAATGCTAATTGCGAAACTTTAGCTGAAACAAATAACATAGCACTTGAATTTTTACAAGCAGCCACACAAGCACCACAGCCAATACAAGCAGCAGCAGCAAAAGCTTCATCTGCATTGTCTTTTGCAATAGGTAAACTATTAGCATCTTGTGCATTACCGGTATTTACTGATATAAATCCACCTGAAGCAATAATTCTATCAAATGCCGATCTATTTACAGCTAAATCTTTTATAACAGGAAATGCTGCAGCTCTCCACGGTTCAACCACAATGGTATCGCCATCTTTGAAACTACGCATGTGTAATTGACAAGTAGTTACACCTTGGTTTGGTCCATGCGGACGACCATTGATATACATACTACACATGCCACAAATACCTTCTCTACAATCGTGATCAAAAGCAATTGGCTCATCTTTGCCTTCACTTACTAATCTATCATTTAACACGTCAAACATTTCAAGGAATGACATATCAGGCGATACACCTTCTACTTTGTAATCAACTAATTTACCTTGGCTTTTGCCATTTTTTTGGCGCCAAACTTTTAAGTTGATATTCATATTTCCGCTCATTTTATTTAATTTTATTGGTTGATTATATGGTTGTTGGTTTAACTGAATAAACTGCCAACCTTTTAACTTATTAACTTTTATTTATAGCTACGTTGTGCAATTTTTATGTTTTCGTAAACTAAGTCTTCTTTGTTTAGTGTCCAATTACCAACTTCGTTGAACTGCCAAGCAGCTACATGTTTGAAGTTTTCATCATCGCGCAATGCTTCACCTTCTTCAGTTTGGTGATCTTCGCGGAAGTGACCTCCACAGCTTTCGTTACGTTCTAAAGCATCTTTACACATTAGTTCACCTAATTCAATAAAGTCAGCAACGCGACCAGCTTTTTCTAATTCTGGATTAAACTCGTTAGCATCGCCTGGTACACGAACATCTTTCCAAAATTCTTCTCTAATTTTTTGAATTTCAGAAATAGCCCAAGTTAAACCTTCCACATCACGAGCCATACCACATTTATCCCACATAATTTTACCTAAGCGTTTGTGGAAATAATCAACAGGTTTGGTTCCATTAATAGCTAATAATTTGTTCAATCTATCGCTAACTTCGTTTTCTGCTTTTACAAAAGCTTCATGCTCGGTAGTAATAGGTTTTACGCTGATTTCGTTTGCTAGATAAGCACCAATAGTATAAGGAATAACAAAGTAACCATCAGCCAAACCTTGCATTAAAGCCGATGCTCCTAAACGGTTAGCACCGTGGTCAGAGAAATTAGCTTCACCCAAAGCGTATAAACCTGGAACGGTTGTCATTAAGTTATAATCCACCCATAATCCACCCATAGTGTAATGTACCGCAGGGTAAATCATCATCGGGTTTTTGTATGGATCAACGCCAGTAATTTGTTTGTACATATCAAATAAATTACCATATTTTTCTTTAATTACCTCGTGGCCAAAAGCAGTTAATTGTTCTTCGGTTGGATTTGAAATATGTTTTAAAGTAGCTACTTGTTTACCATATTTATACTTCATGTTGAAAGCAAAATCTAAATAAACAGCTTCGCCAGTTTTGTTTACACCAAAACCAGCATCGCAACGTTCTTTAGCAGCACGAGAAGCTACATCGCGAGGCACTAAATTACCAAACGCAGGATAACGTCTTTCTAAATAGTAATCTCTGTCTTCTTCTTTTAAATCGTTAGGATTTAATTTTCCTTCACGTATAGCAGCTGCATCTTCTTTGCGTTTTGGAACCCAAATACGACCATCGTTACGTAATGATTCACTCATCAAAGTTAATTTTGATTGGTGATCGCCCGAAACTGGAATACAAGTTGGGTGAATTTGGGTGTAACAAGGGTTGCCAAAGAATGCACCTTTTTTATGTGCTTTCCAAGCTGCAGTTACGTTACTTCCCATTGCATTGGTCGAAAGGAAAAATACGTTACCGTATCCACCAGTACATAATAATACTGCATGTCCAAAGTGACGCTCTAATTTACCCGAAACTAAATCGCGAGCTATAATACCGCGGCATTTGCCATCAATATTAACCACGTCTAACATTTCGTGGCGTGAGAATAAACGTACGTTACCTAAACCAACTTGGCGTTGTAAACCAGAGTAAGCACCTAATAACAACTGTTGACCAGTTTGACCAGCAGCATAAAAAGTACGTTGCACTTGAGTTCCACCGAACGAACGATTACTTAGTAACCCTCCGTATTCGCGGGCAAAAGGTACACCACTAGCTACAGATTGGTCAATAATATTACCACTTACTTCAGCTAAACGATGAACGTTTGCTTCGCGCGCACGGTAATCGCCACCTTTAATAGTATCATAAAATAAACGGTAAACTGAGTCACCATCATTTTGATAATTTTTAGCAGCATTTATACCTCCTTGAGCAGCAATGGAGTGCGCTCTACGAGGAGAATCTTGAAAACAAAAAGCTTTAACTTTATAACCTAACTCGGCTAGTGTAGCAGCAGCCGAAGCACCTGCCAAACCTGTTCCAACAACTATAATTTCTAAACTACGTTTGTTAGCAGGATTTACCAATGGAACTGTAGATTTGTACTTTGTCCATTTTGATTCTATTGGGCCTTGAGGAATTTTTGAATCTAACATCTTTATATATTATTAACGGTAAATGTTTATTTAATTATTTGATAAAAAAGTAAAGTGGCATTGCTGCAAATCCAATTGGAATTAAAATAGCAAACACGCCAATTCCAATAAAGTTTATAGCACCATTATATTTTTTATGGTTTAAACCCATAGTTTGAAAAGCCGATTTAAAACCATGGTATAAATGGAACGATAATGCAGCCATAGCAATAATGTACAAAGCTACTAACCATAATTCTTTAAAACCTAATTCTACTGAACGGTATAAATCTTTTACAATGGTTACTTTCATTAAACCTTCGCTTTGCTCTTCCATTTTTGAGTTCATGGTAAATTCGGCAGGCATATAATCTGATTGAATTTCGCCAGTTTGAATATTTTCGGTGTAACGTGTGTATGGAACATGGCCAAACTTGTACTCAGCCCAAAAATTACTCATGTGAACTACCACGAAAACTAAAATAATAGTTCCTAAAACACCCATATTACGGCTGCTCCAATGGCTATTGGCTTTTCCATCGAAAGCTTGGTACTTAACTGGACGTGCTTTTTTATTTTGAAAAACTAAAGCAATACCCTTAAATGCATGAAATAAAATGGCTGCATATAACAAATAGGATGTAGTTTTGATTAGTGGGTTTGTTGTCATAAATACTGCGTATTTATTAAAAGCTAATCCAGCATCGTGTTTAAATAACTGTAAATTTCCTACCATGTGAATTACAAGGAATGAGCATAAGAACAATCCTGTAAGTGCCATGATTAATTTTTGACCTAGCGAAGAGCTAAACATTTTAGTAATCCAATTCATTTTTATTTATTGTAAATTTATTTATGACTGCGAATGTAACCGAAGCGTCAGTAAAGGTGTAGCTGATTAAAATCAAAAGCAAGTATTTAGACTAAATTTAAATAAGGCTCTCAAGGTCAATAAATACTGATGTTTTAAAGCTTACTTTAAACTGCATTTTACCATTTTATTCAAATTGATATATAATATAAAATAATTACAAGATAGGATTAATTTGGTGGTTTAAATCCCATTTTGAGTCAGTTATGAAGAATTTTATTTTTATAATATACTGTAAAATAGCTGTTTGTATATTATGGAATAGTATATGCTTTTGAGTTTTATAACTATGAGACTATTAAAGATAATTTTAGCTGTTATTGTAATTGGTTTTGCCATATCGTGTTTAAAGGAGCCAAAACTGATGCCTAAAGATGGAACTACTAATAATGGAGGTTTTGGTGTTCCGCCCATTAATTTTGGTTGGGAGAATTCAAAAACTGTAAAGTTAAATGTGGGAATTACTGCATTTAAGACCAATACAGAAAAGCATGTTATTGCTGTATACACCCAAAATCCTAAATTGGGCGGAAAGCTTATTACAAGCGGTACTGCTTCGCCTATAAATAATTTTGAAACACAGTTTTCGTTAGCCAATATTTACGATAAAGTTTTTATACAAGAAATAGTTCCTGGAGTAGGAATTTATAACCAAGAAGTGGCTTTAAACAAAACCATGATAACGGTTAAATTTAACAATGCCAATGCTAGTTTAGGTAAAACTGCAAACATCATTCCTCCTCAAATTGATTCTGATAAAGATTTAGTGCCTGATTCGGTTGATCAATATCCACACGATTCAACCAAAGCATATAATAATTATTATCCTTTTGAAAATAGCAAAGCCACTTTGGCTTTTGAAGATTTATGGCCATCACTTGGCGATTACGATATGAATGATGTGGTAATTGGATATAAATACAATATTGTAACCAATGCAAGCAATAGGGTAGTGCAAGTTTTGGCAAATTATACATTATTGGCAACCGGAGGTTCATTTAAAAACGGTTTTGGTGTTGAGTTTCCAATAAGCAGAAATCAAGTAATTGAGCTATCGGGAGCAGGATTAGAAAGTGGGCAAAGCAAAGCAGTTATTATTTTATTTAATAATATGCGTAACGAAATGGAAACTTACAATACAGTTACCACGCAAGCTATTTCTGATTCTATTAATTACAATGTGAGTTTTAATGTAACAAATGGTCCGCTATTAGCCGATTTTGGTTTGAGTGCATACAATCCATTTATTTGGAATAATTCCAATGGTTTTGGTAGAGGTTATGAGGTGCATTTACCTAATAACATGCCAACTAATTTAGCCAATGTAAATTTATTTGGAACCCATTTAGATAATTCAAGCTTAACATTTGGTAGGTATTATGTTTCAAAAACCAACGAAATGCCTTGGGCTTTAAATATTCCAGCTCCATTTAGTTACCCAAAGGAAAAAAGTAAAATAAACGAGGCTTATTTGAATTTTAATGCTTGGGTGCGATCGTGCGGAGTGCAAAACACAGATTGGTATTTAAACAAAAATGGTTATAGAAATAATGATAAAATTTTTGTAAAACCGTAGTTTTTTAAATTAAAAAATTTGTATCAATATTGGAAATAACATTTAATTCAATTTAAGGTTAAACTTCTATCATTTGCGTTTAATTTTATTGAGAATAGTTCAAAAAAATAAAGTTATTAATAGTAAAAATGCTTTGCCTTGTATTGACCAACTTATTTAATTAAACGAATAACTAATTTGGTAATATGAACCAATAATAAGGCCATTAATCCGCCTAAAATGCCATAACATAATTCTTTAAGCAAATCAGGCCATTGAGGTAAAATATGATGCAAATAATCAATATTATGCGCAAAAATTCCACCCGAAACCATAATCAAAGCTACGGTGCCAACCACCGCAAAAAATTTGATTATAAGAGGTAATGTTTTAACTAAAATAATGCCTACTGAATTTAAAATTCCTTTTTGATTAGATTTTTTTATTAAACTATATCCCACATCATCCATTCTTACAATCAAACCAACAAGTCCATAAACTCCAACAGTAGCTAATATAGAAACAACTGAAACAGTTAATATTTGAATAGTAATATTTTGGTCTAAAACTGTACTTAATGCTATAATAACAATTTCTACCGAAAGTATAAAATCGGTGGTAATGGCTGATTTTATTTTTACTTTCTCTAAATCTAACTCATCGTTTACAGGCTCTGTAGACGTATTTTCAGATACTTGGTTTTTATGAAAAAAATATTCAATCATTTTTTCAACTCCTTCAAATGCCAGATAAAATCCACCTAAAAGAAGTATAATTTTAATAGCTTCGGGTAAAAATAAATTTAAAACCAAGGCTATTGGTACTATAATTAATTTATTAATAAATGAACCTCTGGTAATTGCCCAAAGTACTGGAATCTCTCGCGAGGAAACAAAACCTGTCGATTTTTCAGCGTTCACAGCCAAGTCATCTCCAAGAATACCTGCTGTTTTTTTGGTGGCTACTTTAGCTGTTAAAGCCACATCGTCCATTAAAGTTGCTATATCGTCTAAAATTGCAAAAATGCCTGATGCCATGTATTATAAATGAGACCGCAAATTAGTAATTATTATTGGTTGTTCAGCTTTTTTTGAAAGTGTTTTTTATTAATTGGAAAGCCTGTTAATGTGAAAATATCAGAAATACTTAAATAAATTGAACTAAATCTCAACTAGTGATTTTTTTTACACTATTCTAAGTTAATCTTTTTCAGACCTTAATAATTATTTTGGTTCTGTTTTGAGAAAAAATGTCCCATATTGATACATGTTTATAAACTTGTACAAAACTAAAGTATTATAAATCATTACTTTGCAATTTAAGCCCAATTATTGAACACAATTAAAAAGAAAAACTAAAAATCATGAAAAAAACAATTTTATCAATCACAGCACTAAGCCTATTATTTTTAGGTTCGTGTACAAAAGATGTTGTCAAAGAAAATACTACTGACTTAAACAATAATGTAAGCAATATGAACGACTTAGTTGTTCCTGCTAATTTTAATTGGGAAAACTCAAGGGATGTAAACTTAACTATCAATATTACTGATGTTCGTTTTCAAGAGGCAGTACATATTGTATCTGTTTACGATGAAAATCCATTAGCTGGTGGACAATTAATAGCTCGCGGAGCTGCTAATTTAAATGCAGGGTTTGTTTCGCAAATTAATTTATCAAATACGATTAAACGTGTGTTTGTTTCAAAAGTATCTCCTGATGGTTCAGAAATTAACAAATACATTGATTTAGATTCGAAAAATGTAACGGTAGCATTGGGCTACACTACACAAGTTGGTAAAACAGGATTAGGCAAAAGTGGTAGCCCAAATTGCTCAAGTGGTTGCACTCAAACTATTACATCAAGTAATACTAATTTAAATGTTAATAATGGAGATGTAGTTTGTATTACAGGTAGCAATATTACTGTAGGATTTAACGGTAACGGTGGAACAATCAGAATTTGTGGAACCAACGTAAATGTTCAAAACGCATCAGTTAATAATAGTTGTGCGTTAATTGTAACCTCTACAGGTTCTGCTACATTTAATAATTTAAATTTAAATGGCTCTAGCTCGTCTTTCCAAAATTGGGGAACAGTAACTGTTAATAGTTCATTTTCACCAGGTGGAACAGTTACCAATAATGGAACTATTACAACTACTGGCGATTTTAATTTAAATAGTCAATCTACAACTACCAATAATGGAACAATTACCGTTGGAGAAACTTTAAATGTAAATGGCAACACTACTTTAACTAATAATTCATCAATTGTTGTAAATAAAGATTGTGAAGTAAATGGAACTGGTTTATTAATTAACCAATGTTATTTGTGGGTAAAACAAAAATATCAAAACAACGGTAATACAAGAAATTATAGCTACATAAAAGTAGGTGAAGAAACTACTGTTAATGGTGGTTCTGAAATTGGAATGTACAATGGCGCTATGTTTAAAACCAAAGATGTTCAAATTAATGGAACAATTAAAGGTTATGTAAGTACTTCATTGTTTAAAGTTACTGGAGATACCAGAATAAATGGCGGTGGAAGTGTAATTAACTTTATTCAATATTGTGATGCAAATGGTATTGAAACCAATAATGGAACAATTGGTAGCGGAGCAACACAAAGCTGTGGTTTATACTTACCAGTTACTACTTGTAATCCTGAAGGAAATGGAACAGCTCCAGTGCCTGTAAATCCTGATACTGATAACGATGGTGTACCTGATAACAGCGATGCATACCCTAACGATGCTACCAAAGCGTTCAACAATTATTATCCTTCGGCAACTGGTAGAGCCACGGTAGCTTTTGAAGACCAATGGCCAAGTAAAGGCGATTACGATATGAATGATGTGGTAATTTCTTACAGATACAATATTGTTACCAATGCTTCAAATGTAGTTGTCCAGGTAAATGCAGACTATTCATTATTAGCTACAGGTGGTGTTTTTCAAAATGGATTTGGTGTAGAGTTTCCAATTAACCGTGCTAATGCTACAGGTGTAACAGGTGGAACTTTAGAAGCCGGTCAAACCAAAGCAGTGGTTACATTATTTAACAATACCCGTGCTGCGGTTCAAAACTGGAATACAAAAATTGGCGAAGCAACTTCTGATTCAGTTAATTATGCAGTTAGCTTTAATGTTACGAGTGGCCCTACTTTAAGTACTTTTGGTTTAGGTATTTACAATCCATTTATTTGGAATAATACAGCAGGTTTTGGTCGTGGATACGAAATTCACTTACCAGGAAAAACGCCAACTACTTTAGCTAACACTGCATTGTTTGGAACAAGCAGCGATAATTCAAGTGTTTCAGCAAGTAGATATTATGTAACTAAACCAAATGGCTTACCTTGGGCAATTAATATTCCAGCTCAATTTGACTACCCGGTTGAAAGAGCTGATATAAACACTGCCTTTACCAAATTTGCTACTTGGGTACAATCAAATGGCGCAACATATGCCGATTGGTATGCAAACCAAAGTGGATATCGTAACACAAATAATATATATTCAAAATAATAGTTTTTCATGTTTTAAGTTCAAAAATTCGTCTACCCTAACGGGTAGGCGTTTTTTTTTGTTATAACAATGATATTTGCCTGAGGTTGGTGTTTTTACCAACCTACTCGCTAAATTGATAAGTGAAAACACAGAACATAGGCAAGGGATGGCATCATTAAAATTAATGAAGTATATATTCAATTGTGAAATACCAGCCGGTGCGGTTTTGCAAACCGCACTACTTATTAATTGCATTTGTAATGCAAAAATATTTTGCCTGAG
>JBIIBC010000024.1:0-47696 GCA_044239605.1 Bacteroidia bacterium
TTACTGTTCTTATCAATGTGTCTGATACATTGCCTGAATAATCTACTACGTAGTATTTTACTGAGTAAACGCCTATATTAGTAATATCTACTGTTGATATTGTTTGTGCTCTTACACTTATATTACCTTCTACATTGTCTATTGAGGTAACTCTTGGGTCTATAAATGGTTTGTTGATTTCTGTTCTCAATATTGATGGCCCATTTAATGTTATACTTGGTTTTACCATATCTCTACTGAACGATATATTAAAATCCTTAAACATTCCTATTACTGAATAAACCGAGTTAAATTGGGTAGAGTTTGCTAAATCTAATCCTACACGCAAACGTGTATTACCATATGGTTGGGTCGATGATATTTCTATCGTATCAGTTAATCGTGCATCCCCATTATTTATTTTATTTAATACCAATTCACTGTTCTCAAAATTTGCATTTAAGTTATAGTCTATCCATACTTTATAATCCAAAGCATCTCCTGTTCTTGGTCTATCTATTACTATAGCATACTTCCCTCCTCTATATACTGTTCCTACTTGTGTTTTAGTATCTATGTATTGATAAGTGGGTGACGTTGGTTGTACAAATGAGCTATCTATGCCCGCTAAACGTACCCTACTTATTCCCATCGTATTATCTGCTATGGTTGAAAAGGTTGTTCCTGCTCCTGGTGTTTGATAAGCATTTACTTGTATAAATGCTGTTTTCATTATTGAATCTACTCCAAATGCATTTGTTGATGTTAAACGTACTGTATATGAAACAGGACTTGTTAAACGTACCTGTGGGTTCTGACTTGTGGCACTTGTTCCATTTAAATATTGTACTGCATTGGGCATAAATGTCCATCTCCAGCTCAATACTCCATTTGCTGTTTGGTCTATCAATCTAAATGTATCGGTGTTAAAACCCAATAATTTATCGGCTGTAAAACGTGCTAATGGTGGACGATTTACTGGTAAAAATGCTACTTGTTTACATATGGTATCACTACCTACACAATTGTAAGCTACTAAACATATTTGTCTTAAATAGGGTGCGGTTATTAAAAATGTTCTGCTTGTTGTTGATGTGGTTGAATCATAAATATTATTCCCGTCAGTATCCCAACTATATTTCAATAATGTCCCTGTTGATTTTGATACGTAAGATACCAATTGATTTGAATAAATAGTGTCTGGTACTTCAAAGGCTACAGTTGGCTTTGGATAAGTGGCTGCTTTTGCTTCCCATCTTATACTAAATGATGCCGAATCGTAATTGGCCGGTAAAGCCCCTGTACCTGCTTTGTATCTGAAAAATATATTACTACCTCCACGAATGACAGCTTGTGATGCGGTTAATGCGGCTTGACCTGTTGGTCCTGCTCCTATCGCTGCCAAGCGAGGTGCGCCTACTGAGGTGCCATTAAATATTTCTATACTATCGGTTGGCCACATTTTTATTCTATCTACATATAATGTTACTGAATCGGCACAAGGACTGATTGTGAAACCGGGACAATTACTTGGCCAACTTGACCTTGCATAAGTCTGATAAGGACCACTTATACCATATAAAAAGCCTTCGTTTAAGGTGGTTACTGAGCTACCTGAGCCCGAACACATATAATTTCCTTGTAATACTTTTATATAATTTGATTTACATATTGAATCTGTTCCTCGTAAGTTAAATACGCGTAAACATACTTTAAATATCCCTGCATCAAAGGCGGCTAATCTTGGGTTAGATACATCTGCGCCTGGCTGACCGGTACCTTTAACAAAATAATTGGCTATGCCATTTGAAGGATCTACTACACAACTAATACAAGGTGGGTCAATTGTCCACTCCCATTCTGTTGGGCCATTTGAACTTAAATCGATAAATGGTGATTCTTCTGTTATCCCCATTATTCGCTTAAATGTAATGAAATCTGCTTTGGGCTTTTGACTTGGTGTATCTACATAAATGTATTTTTCTATTGAATCGCGTAATGAATCACGTTTTAAATTGTTTACTGCCAATAGTTTTACTAGCTTTAATCCTGGTGATGTAAAGGTATAAGTTAAGTTATTGGTGTATTTTGCTGTATCAATATAACCTGCTTGACGGAAATATCCTGGATATAAGGGGTTCTCGTTTGGTAAGTTCCAGAATACTCTACTTTGAAAACTTGAAGTATTAATTAATACTGCTGGACTGTTTATCCATACGGTATCTGGTGCATAAAAATTGGCTATTGGGGGCTGGGTGGCTGATGAAGATGAACCTAAAACCTGAAATGTATAATCTTCATATTCACCAAAAGTAGCCGTTGGAGCACATGCATCGGTTGTTGGTACAGTATTATAATTACCCATAACCCTCATTCTTGTATTACCAAAAGTTGCAGTGTTGGGAATAACAAAAGAACCAGTGAAAATTGCCCCTGGAGTAGTAACTCCTGAGTTCCAAACAGATTCGTTAGCTTCAAAAGTGAAATTTTGATTCCAATCTACCCAAATTCTGTAACCTTCTGGCCATTGAGTAGTATTAGACTGAACCGATATACTAATAGTAGTACCTCTAAGTCCAGAAACAATTTGGGTATTATAAAAAATACCCGTATTACATCCAGTTGAATTGTTAGTAATATTACTAACTCCTCCAGTTGTAGAAAAGTTATTGATTGCATCAGCAGCACAACCATTGAGAAAAGTTGGATTACAATACTGGGCATTGACACTGGTGCCAATAAATGTGGCTAGTACTAATAATAGTAAAAGCTTTTTAAAATGTAAAATTGATTTCATATATGTTTTGTTTGATTATTTCTTTTTTTTTCAAATTTATTAATTCTACCCAAAAATCAAAATATTTTGTAAGGCTACTTGCCAACAAGTTATTTTCTTTTTAGTAAAATAATATTGTTTATACCATTTAAAGTTAATTATAAAATTAAAATAATATTGCTAATTATCATTACGCAACATTTATTAATGAGTTGGTAATATTTTTAAAAAAAATGCAACCCGCTAATAATCAGCAATAATTATTAATCAAAAATAAAATAAAATTACTTTTTGAGATATTAAATGTTTAAAATTTCAATATGAAACCTATATTTTATTTAAGTTTGTGTCAAAATTTTAAAAAAATAACTTATGGCAAGTTTTGATATTGTTTCAAAAATAGACTTACAAAAAATAGATAATGCAATCAATACCGCTTCGAAAGAATTGGTAAATCGTTATGATTTAAAAGATGCCGAATGTAGTATTGAGATTGATAAAAAGAGTAAAATTGTTAAAATTGCTGCCAATCAAGATATGGCATTGACAAGTATTATTGATATCATTTTAGGTAAATTTAGTAAACAGCAACTTGATGTTAGGAGTTTGGATTTAAGCAAAGAGCCTCGTTCAAGTGGAAAATTAGTATTACAAGATTTACCAATTAAAGAAGGAATTGATAAAGAAACAGCTAAAAAAGTTATTTCATTTATTAAAGAAACTAAAATTAAAGTACAAGCAAGTATTATGGACGATCAAGTGAGAGTTACGTCAAAGCAAATTGATGATTTACAAAACACCATGTCGGCCATAAGAGGTCACGATTTTGAAGTTCCGTTGCAGTTTGACAATATGAGAAGTTAGTTTTTAAATTAATTTATAAAACTACTTCCATTTAAGAAGAGCTACCTCTACCAAAACAAATAATATAGCAGCCAATAAAAACCAACGCCATAAAGGAGTTCCATTAAAACTCAATTCAATTTCTTTTTGGTGTTTAGCCAAATCGTTGGTTTGTAAAATTTGTCCGTTTGCTGTTTGTAAACTATCGCTAGTTATTATACTTAAATTGCTTTCAGCTCTATTTAAATTAAACGAAACACTAGCCAATACTTCAGTTTTATTATTGGCCATAATTTGATAGCTACCAGCTTGTTTAAGATTACTTAAGTTAATAGCACTTTTGTTATTGCTATTGTTTACGTCAAAGGCTATTTCATCTTTTTTATCTTTTAAATAAACTACTTTACTATTGGTATTTTTTTCAAAAGTATAATTAATTGTTTTATCAATATTATAATAAAGGGCGTTGCTGTGTTTATTTACCAAAGGTAAACGCAACATAAAAGGCACAAATAAAGCATGTTCAGTAAAATTACTCCAATCGTTTTGTAGTGGTGTGCTGCTTAAATAAACTATTCCGTTACCATACTTCGATTTAAAAATAAAAGGAGCATCACTGTTCAAAGCAGCTACCATATTGCCTTTAATAGCACTATTAATTTGCATGTTGTAATTCTTGGTTAATGCAGGCCAATTGGCTAAATCAGGTATTTTGCTAAATACATTTTTAAATACTTCATCAAAAGTATTGATACGGCTAACCTTTAAATTTTGAGTAACCATTGGTGCTAATTGTGGCGCATTCAATTTTTTTAAAAACTCATTTGTTTTGGCTAAAGTTTCACTATTTGCATTTGGAATAATATACACCACTCCCCCATTGCTAATATACTTTTGAATTTCGGTTTGCAAACCAGTTGAAAACTCAGGAAGTTCATTTAAAACAATACACGATGCTTTGTTAAAAGCACTGTAATCAATGGCATTGATACCAAAATTTTCAAGTTGGTAATTTTCATCTATACCATACACTTGCTTAATACTTTCATTGGCATTTATGGCTATTATAGTTTGGTTTCCAAAAGCTTTTAAGGTTAAATATAACTTATCGTCAAACACCACAGGATTATCCAATAAACTTAATTCTGCTTGATGGTAATTTGCATCGTTTAAGGTAAATTGAACTTGAACAATTTGGTTTGAATTAGCTTTACAAGTAACATTAGCTATTCCTTTTTGAAGGCCATCCACTTTAAAAGTTAAAGGCACATCTGTTATATCTAAACTACCAAAATTACTTACCTTTATATATAAAATAGTATTGGTATTTGGTAAAATTAAAGGTTGTTCTATCCAGGCTGAATCTATACTTAAGTTATTAGCTAAATTAGGGCTTATTTGAACAATATTAACCTGTAAACTAGAGTCAACCTGGTTTAAACTATTGAACTGATTTTGCTGTAAATCTGTAATCAAATAAGCAATTTTAGTTGCTCCAGGAGCCTCTTCAAAAGCTTGTTTTTGGCGGCTCAAAATCTTTTCAAACGATTTACTTTGGTTAGATAATTTAACTTCATCTAAGTATAATAAAAAATCTTTTTTATCTAATAAACGTTGATGTTTTCCCTCAAAATCGTTGGTTAAAATATGGAACAAATCATTATCGCCATAAAATGAAGCAATGTCTTTGGCTTTATTTTTAGCTACTTCAAGTAATTGCCCTTCTTTGCCAAGCTGACTCATGCTTAAACTATTGTCAATAAAAACACTAATGGCTTTATTATTTCTAACAATTTCTTTTTGATTAAATGGAATAAATGGTTTGGCAAAAGCAAACACCAAACAAGCCAAAGCCAAACAACGAGAAGCCAAAATTATCCATTCTTTGATATTGCGTTGTTTTTGGTTTTGTTCAGTAATTTGTTTTAAAAATCTAATATCGCTAAATACTACTTTTTTGTACCTGCGCAATTGGAACAAATGAATAATTATTGGAATAACCAATGCCAATAGAGCAAACAAAAACGATGGATAAATAAATTGCATCTGTTATTTGATTTGGGTTAATTGATTAATAATAGCATCTATTTTTTTCGCATTTTCTATATCGTTAAAATGCTTTGACAATAACGTTTTACGAAGTTCGCTCTCAATTAAATCAAATGTTTTATTAGCTAAGTTGTTTACTGCATTTATCATTTCTGCAGCGCCATTTGCCTCGGTTACCAACTCAGATAAACCTGTATTTTCAATCATTTGTTTATTGGCTATAATAAATTTACCATTATACAAAACATGCAATAATTTTAGCTTTATTCCTGTAGCTTGAAAAGTAGGTAAAACGTGCATGTGCGCATCTTTAATTATATCTTCCATTTGTTTCATATTAGGGTTTTTAATTAACCTAATATGCTTAAATGGTTTTATCAATTCAAATAATTCTTCTGTAGGATTGTTACCTGCTATTACCAAAGGATAATCAATTTTACTAAAAACCTCCTTTACTAAAAATTGTGCCGCCACATCATTTTCGTTTACATTTAACTTACCATGATACAATGCATAATATTTGCTCTCAATATCAATGTTTAATTCAAAACCATGAAAAGCAGGAACCAAATGAACATTAGTTAATTTACGAAGTTCAAGTTGTTTTAAATCATTACTCGAAATGGCTAGCACAGCATTGGTTTTTTGCAGTATTTTCTCGTATTTTTTTAGCAAAAATGCCTCTGTGAGGTAATATATTTTATTAAACAGATTGTCTTCATTTTTACCTAAAGCGGCATAATAATCATGCTCAATATTATGCATTCGTAACAACTTTACTCGCTTGTTTAACTTTGGATGATTTAAAAAATAAGTGGTGTGCAAACCTTCAAATAAAATAGGTGCATTATCTTGCAAAAGTTGATACAATAACATGCGGTGATTGCGTGTAAACACAATATAAGGCATGTAAAACTTAAGAGGATTAACCAAAATAAAATTACGGGTATAAGTATATATTCTAAAACAATACTTATTCAATTCTTCACTGATTTCTCTATCGTTATATTCGTAGCAATGTAAGGTAATTTGATAACCCAAATCGTAAAGACTTTTTACTTTATAAAAAACATCAATTACTCCGCCATAATTAGGTGGTGAAGGAATATCGAAAGAAACTATATGTATTTTGGGCGATTTGATAAAATTAAGATTTATTAGCCAAAAATATATAATTTGACCTAATGTTTGTGTAAATATTATAAGCGGCAAAAAAAAAATTTCAACAGCCGTGCTAAGTAATTAGCCACAAGCCATTAACTTAAAGTATTTGTTTGTAAAAATTTAACAATTTAGCATCTTCTATTGCCCAATTAAAGTTTTGTGAAGCTAAAATACAGTTTTTACTCAAAATTTGATAGGTAATTTGGTTGCTTAGCAATTCATTGATTGAGTTGGCAATCTCGTTAACCTCACAATCAATTAAAACACTACAATGATACTTTTCGTGAATAGCTTTGTACTCGGGAAAATTAGCGCAAATACAAGGAACACCCGCTTGCATATAATCAAAAAATTTATTGGCTAACGAGTAATAATAACTCAAACCGTTGGGCACTAATAAGTTCAAACCCACTTTTGCATTTACTGTCAATTGCTTTAAATCGGCAGGTTGTACAAACCCTAAAAACTGTACTTTATTTTCCAATTTTTCTTTTACTACCAACTCGCGCAATTCGCTGCTCAAATCGCCTTCTCCGGCTATGAGCAATTTTATATTTTCAACTTGATGCATAGCCAAAATACCTTGCTCTAAACCCCTGCTTTTATTTAAAGCACCTTGGTATAATATATATCCAGGATTTTCTCCATCAACTTCATTAACCGCATCAACTTTATCAACTCTCTCAACCGCATCAACCAAAACAGGAACATTCATAATTACCTTAAATTTATTTTTATAAATAGTTCCTAAAAGCTTTGCCAATTGCGGTCCAACGGTATAACATAACTTGGCTTTTGGTACAAATATTTTCCCAATTAAATGCCAAATAGTTTTAGTAATTTTTCTGTTAGTTACCTCTGGCACTTCGGTAAAATGCTCGTGTGCGTCAAAAACTAAAGTATTGTTATTTAAAGTAGCGGTAATACCACAAGCTAAAATTGTATCTAAATCTATGGCACAAATGGCATTGGTTTTTTGCCTTAACAAATACCACAATAACCTCAAATTAAACTCCATATAAAACAGCTTACCTTTATTTATTTTACAAGTTAAACGTGTTTGTTTAAAGTTAAAATCTGTTCTTAATGGTTTTGAATGAAGTAATTTGCGTCCAACCAATTCCACCTCATAACCTGCATTGGAAAGGCTTGAGCAAATGCGCTGCATGCGTTGATCGTAACTTAAATCGTTGGTTACGGTAAATATTATTTTTTTATTTTTTAGCTGCAATGTAATTGGTAAGCACTATCGTAGTGCAATTTATTATTATCTAACAAAAGCCTTAATACAATGGTAAAAACTTGCATATCTTGAGTAGAAACTTTTTCAAATAAATCTACTGAATTAATTGGCCCATGTAGAACTATGGTTAAAATTTCTTGTTCTATAATTTGTGTTAATTCCTTTTTCTCGTTTAATTTTTTTCTGTCAATACACACATCGCAATAGCCACAATCATTGGCACTGTAATCGTTAAAGTATTCCAACATTTGTCGGCTTCTGCATAAATCGCTTGGATTGGCATAAGCCAACATAGCCTGCATTTTTTCAATATAAGTTTGCTTACGTTCGGCTAAATATTTTTTGTTTAAAGTTAAGTATTTTATGTCTTGTCTTTCGGTTACAAAAGTAAGTTGCGATACTTCTTTGGTTTTGATATAATCTAAAATTTCTAACTGATGCAATTTTTCTAAATACTTGTAAATACTGGCCACAGGCAGCTTTACCCTATTGGCAATTTCGAGTTCATTTATTCTTATATAATTATCAAATAAACCTCCATAACTGCGCAATAATAATTTGGTAAAAGCATCAAAAGTGGCATTTTCTACCTGAAACTTATACAAAGCTTCATGGCTACAAATTATTTTAATTTTTGATGGTTCGTAAAATGCTTCTGATAATAAAATTAAGTTGGTTTGTTCTAATATTTTTAAACAACTATACGTTTTAAAGGCTTCAAAATTATAGCGTTTTACAAACGATACAATATCAAAATCGAAACTACGCTCAGGCTTTGCATTTACTGGCACTTGCAAGTAATCGCAAATGGCTTGATAGGTTAAACTTATTTCGTTTACATCAGGATAATTTACACCAATTTTTTTCTTAGCGTTTATATCATCACTTGCATCATGCAATAATACACAAAATGCTGGTCGCTCGTCTCTCCCTGCCCTACCTGCTTCTTGGTAATAAGCCTCCAAACAATCAGGCATTTCAAAATGAACTACCAACCTACAATCTGGTTTATCTATTCCCATACCAAAAGCATTGGTACAAGCCATAATTCTAGTACGGTTATTAATCCATAAGTTTTGTTTATAGCTGCGCATTTCGCCACTTAAACCAGCATGGTAAAAATCGGCAGCAATGCCATTTTGATTTAAAAATTTAGCAATATCTTCCGTTTGTTTTCTGTTTCTAACATACACCAATCCGCTTCCATGGCTATTTTTTATAATGGCTAATAACTTTTCAGCTTTATTTTCGGTTTGCCTTACTATGTATTGTAAATTTTTTCGTTCAAAACTTTTGGCAAAAACCGCTGGAGTTTTTAAAGCCAATTGAGTTTGAATATCTTCAATAACTTGTTTGGTAGCGGTAGCTGTAAGCGCAATGATATTGACGTTTGGTAAATGCTGGCGTAATTCAGCTATTTGTCGGTATTCAGGTCTAAAATCGTGACCCCACTGACTGATACAATGTGCCTCATCAATGGCAATTAAATTAATGGGTAAATAAGGTAATTTTTCAATGAATAAACTGGTGTTTAAACGCTCTGGCGAAACGTATAAAAACTTCAAATCTTCATCAACACAGGCGTTGTTAAGAATTAAATTTATTTCTCTGTAATTTAAACCGCTGTATATGGCTTTGGCTTTGATGTTTCGTTTTTCCAAGTTTTCTACTTGATCTTTCATTAAAGCTATTAATGGAGAAATTACCAAACATAAACCTGGCTTAACCATGGCCGGAACTTGAAAACACAATGATTTACCACCACCCGTTGGCAAAAGTGCAAGCGTATCTTTTCCATCCAAAACCGATTGAATGATATCGGCTTGCAATGGTCTAAATTGATTATAGCCCCAATAATTTTTTAGTATTTGCTGAGGTGTAACTTGGCTTTGCTCCATTTTACAATAACAAAAATTACAGAATTAAACCATCTTTCATGGTTAATTTTCTATCGCAACGATTGGCTAACTCTTCGTTATGCGTAACAATAACTATGGTTTGATTGAATTTATCTCTTAAATCAAAAAACAAATCATGAAGCGATTGGGCACTTGCCGAATCCAAATTTCCACTTGGTTCATCGGCCAGTAAAACCGCTGGATTATTAATAATGGCGCGCGCCACAGCCACACGCTGCTGCTCGCCTCCACTTAATTCACTTGGTTTATGAGTAGTTCTGTCTTTTATTCCTAAATAGTCAAATAATTCCAAAGCACGCTGCTTGGCTTGGGTCTCATTGGTTTTAGCTATCCAAGCTGGAATCATTACATTTTCAAAAGCGGTAAACTCAGGTAGTAACTGATGAAATTGAAAAATAAAACCAATATTTTTATTTCTAAAATCCGACAGTTTACTATCATTCAAACTATTCACCAATTGCTCGTTTAGTAGCAAAGTTCCAGTATCGGCTTTATCTAAAGTACCTAAAATTTGTAATAAAGTAGTTTTACCAGCTCCACTTGCGCCAACAATAGCCACAATTTCGCCTTTGCCAATGTTTAAGTTTATTCCTTTCAACACCTGCAATTGATTATAACTCTTACAAATATTTTCCGCTTTTATCATGCGAGGCAAATTTATATTAAATTTTGGATTTTGAATATTGAATTTTGGATGAGTTGGAGTTATTGGATTTGAGAAATGTGGGAGGAGAATTGAGAGATGAAAAAAAAGACTAATTGTAAAAATTTTACAAATTAATTTTAGCCACAGAATTTTGGGCAAACTGTTTTGTTTGTTGAATTTGGTACCAAAGTTTATGGTAAGAAATTTTGTATACTGATTTTGTTCCCTACGCTGTTGGCAAATAATTTTGCATGAAGATTTTGTTCCTAATTATCCTTAGATTCAGCGAAGCTCTCAGGATTTAAAAGAAAATTTAAGGCCCAATTACTATCGAACTCCAACATGGGTAAAATAAATGTAGTTGTACACCCTTTTTTCTTTATTAATTCTAAGTTAGCAAGGCTTTTGCCTAGCGCATAAGACCACGAACATTTCGACAAACAGCAATGTGAATGGACAACAAGCTAAACCATGTATAGTATTTTTTTTATTTTATTCTGAATAGTTTCTGAAACAAAATGGAAAAAAGGGAAATTTTCACCTTAACCATGGTTGCAAATCATCAGGATGTTTTGGTTTGTGAATGAATGCAGAAAATAAATTTTTTTGAGAAGGGATAATTGAAAAAATGAGGTTCAAAAATTTACTAAACAGCATAAGGCATATATTATTTCGAAGCTCCCACGAATAGGGTAATAATAAGCGCGAGTGAAATTCAATTTTATGCTTATAGGATGGTTCAAATGCTAGTATTGTTTTGCAAAATTCTTTTTTATTCCAACGAAAAACATAGTTTGGAATCTCAGAATTATTAAGCCCACCTTTTTTATTTTTTTGACGCTTTACAGCTGATAATTCATATTCCTCGGCAATGCCGCACTTAACAAATAAATTCATCAATAAACTATCATAAGCTTCAATTACAAATGCTCCCTTGCTTGCTACACGATATACTTCTAATAAGCCTAAATGAGGTTGTGGTAAATGGTGCAATGCAGCACTGATTATTACGTAATCAAAAGAGGAATTTGCAAATGGAAGACTTAAAGCGTCTGCTTTTTGGTAGTAATAAGGCTCAACAGGGTTTATTGGATTTTCGGTAATGTTTGTTATTAATACATTATTGAATTCACATTGTTTAAGTGCAATTACATCGTTTTTTCCGCCAGCTACCACAAGTATTGATGCGTTTTGTCCATTAGGAATAAATCGCTTTAAGCTATCTATATAGAAAACTACTCTTTCTTCCATTTTATTTTATTAATGAATTAGCAATTTTTCGATTGTTACTTAATGGGGAAATTTTATTGTAACTGACTAATTTATCTTTTATTTTCATGCAATTTATAAATTAATTTTGGGGTAAAACAAACATTAAAAGCGTACTTAAAACAGATCCATTAATTAAATATTTATAGTAAATATTATTTTGTAGCAATGCAATATATACTTCAGTTACCAATGCATTTATATGATTTGGAAGAGATTCAAAATCTACAAACCATTCATGATAAGAAAATCCTGCATCAACTGGATTTACTGGATGTGCAATTGTAAATTCTGTTATTTCAATATTGTATTTTGGGGCAAGGTTCATTAAAGCAAACATAACTTTTTACAAACAACTTTTAGTATTTACAATTAAAACTAATTTTTTTGACTTTTCTTTAAAAATTCAAACTTATTGTTTATTTCTTTCAACTTATCAACCCATACTCAAAAAACAAAAAAATAGTTTTTCTTTGTACGTTCAAATCATGAGTAAAGATAAAGCTTACAAGCGCATTAATATTGTAAATAAAAAAGCAAGTTTTGAGTTTCAATTATTAACCAAATACACGGCTGGAATGGTATTGGGTGGTACTGAAGTAAAATCTATCAAAGCTGGAAATGCCTCTATTACCGAAGCTTTTTGTTATTTTAGAGATAATGAGCTTTATGTTAGGAATATGAACATTGGTACTTTTAAACAAGGAACCATTTATAACCACGACCCACTAGCAGTGCGTAAACTCCTTTTGAAAAAAGTAGAATTAAAAAAACTACAAAAACGTGGCGAAGAAAAAGGTTTTTCTATTGTACCGCTTAAATTATTTGAAGCCGAAAATGGTTTTATAAAAATAGAAATTGCGCTTGCTCAAGGTAAAAAAGCCTTCGATAAACGCGAAACCATCAAAGAACGAGACATTGAACGAAATTTGAGACGAAAGGATGAGTAATTTTGAATGCTGAATGTTGAATGTTGAATTACAAATACTAGAAAAATTGACAACTGCAGTTTTCTCAAAAGCTTTCGAGATTAGCCAACGAAAAAAAATAAGCAAAAATAAATTTACAAAAAGCTAGCCGCCATTAGCCAGAAGCTAGAATCAATTGCCGTTCGGCACTAGCCAACGAAAAAAAACAAAAAAAATGAATATAGATTTAACAAATAAAAATGCATTGGTTTGCGGTAGTACCAAAGGTATTGGTTATGCCATTGCTATGCAATTAGCAAAATGTGGTGCAAACGTTACTTTAATGGCCCGAAACGGAAATTTATTACAAAGTATTGTGCGCGATTTAGATACCAGTTTAGGACAAAAACATGATTTTTTAGTTGCCGATTTTAGTCAACCAAAACAAGTAAAAGAAGCCATAGAAGCACAAGCTCAAAAACACCATATTTACCATATTTTGGTTAATAATAGTGGTGGCCCTGCGGCTGGTTTAGCCATTGATGCTAAAGAAGAAGATTTTTTAAATGCATTTAATGCACATGTGTTAAGCAGCCATCATTTGGTGCAAAGCGTTTTCCCTGGCATGAAACAAGCAGGCTACGGTCGTATTATCAATATTATTTCTACCAGTGTAAAAATTCCTTTAAAAGGTTTAGGTGTTAGCAATACCATTCGTGGTGCAATGGCTAATTACAGCAAAACATTGGCTAATGAATTAGCTCCTTTTAAAATTACGGTAAACAATATTTTACCGGGTGCTACAGCTACCGATAGGTTGAAACAAATTATAGATAACAAAGCTCAAAAGCAACAACATAGTATTGATGAAGTGAGTCAAGAAATGTTAAGCGAAATTCCTATGGGTCGTTTTGGTGAACCAAACGAAATAGCTTATGCAGCAACCTTTTTAGCTTCGGAATATGCATCGTACATAACTGGAATTAATGTTCCGGTAGATGGAGGCAGAACTGGAAATCTTTAGTTGATGGTTGATAGACCATGGACAATGGTTTTGGTTGTTCAATAAAATGTAAAACTATTATCTATCGTCCATAAACCATGGTCTATTAACTACTTCTCATCCCTACCAATCATTCTGTTTTCGTTTAACAAGCGTTGCTCTTCGGCTATTATTTGTTGCATTTCTTCATCGGAAGGTTTGGTTTGTTTTTTATCTTTTACCAAATCGTTTAAGTTAGGTTGTCCGGCATCAACCCAAGCTGTGAACCACATATTTGCTACAGTTAATATACTTGCTTTTAACCTGCGTTCTACTTGTCCGGCAAGCATTTGGTGGTATGCAGCAGCATACTCTTTGCTGTAAACTTTTACTTGTGTTTGACCTTTGTATTCAATGCTGTATTTTTTACTTTCATCAAACGAAGCATTTAATTTTCGTTCAAAACCCAAAACTGTATCGAGGCCAGCAAAACTGCCTTCACTGGCTTGCCAAGCTATTTCTAATGGATTGTTTAAATAATAACATTTGCCTACAAATAAATCGTAATCGGTACTAAATAATTCTGGTAATCTACTTTCCCAAAAACCATGAATACCATGTTGATTGGTAAATTGACCGTTATAATTTTCGGATGCATGCAAGGGTACATGTGCATCGGCCACATAATGTCCTAATTCGGCCGAAACACGCAATATTTTTTCTAAATCCTTTTCTTTAAAAGCATAAGTTAATCGCTGCATCATAACCTGAATATGCCAAGGAACAATGCCATAAGCCAATAAAGTATCTTTGGTCAGTTTAGCTACTGCATCGTTCCATTTTCTAGGAACTGTATCAATAGGTAAAAACTTTTCGTAATGGTCTAAATCAATATAATGACGGCAAGCTTCTGCAGTATCGCTATACCTGCGTTTATCGGGGTTTACCGAATTTTCTGTTAAGTAATCAATATTGGCTTTATATAAAGCAAACATTTCGGGTGGCAAACTAAATACAGCCAATCTATTCACCATTTTATGACCATAAAAACCCCAGGCAAAAACTACCTGAGTTAAAAATAAAAATGGAAATAAAAACTTAACTTTTTTCATAGGGCAATGATAAGAAAATTGTTGAATGGTTAGATTGTTGAATGGTTAGATTGTTGAATTGTTAAATTGTTGGATGGTTAGGTTATTGATTTATTGATTGTTGGATGGTTGGATTGTTTGAGAACGATTATGACTTATTTTTTCCTTCCTCAAATTACCAAATTTATTTTAGCTAAAAAAAATTAGTAAAACTTTAGCAGTTTTAGAGGCATTTTACCCTACATTTGCCATCCGTAAATACACTTTTTTGTTTACGGAAAACTTCTTAACTGGTTTTTGGTAAATACTTTAGCTGTATTTTTTCTCAATAAAACCATGCAAACTAAATATATTTTCGTTACAGGCGGAGTTACCTCATCGTTAGGTAAAGGCATTATTGCTGCTTCATTAGCCAAATTATTACAAGCGCGCGGATATTCCGTAACCATTCAAAAACTAGATCCGTACATTAACGTAGATCCAGGAACCTTAAATCCTTACGAACATGGCGAATGTTATGTAACTGAAGATGGTGCAGAAACCGATTTAGATTTAGGTCATTACGAACGTTTTTTAAATGTACCTACATCGCAAGCTAATAATGTAACTACAGGTAGAATTTACCAACACGTTATCAATCAAGAACGTCAAGGTGCATTTTTAGGAAAAACAGTGCAAGTTATTCCCCATATAACCGATGAAATTAAGCGTAGAATTAAGCTTTTGGGCGAAACTGGTGAGTACGAAATTGTAATTACCGAAATTGGTGGAACCGTTGGCGATATTGAATCATTGCCTTATATTGAGGCAGTTCGTCAGTTGCGTTGGGAATTAAAGCAAGAAGATTGTTTAATTATTCATTTAACTTTATTGCCTTATTTGGCATCAACCAAAGAATTAAAAACCAAACCAACTCAACATTCAGTTAAGTTGTTGTTAGAAAGTGGTTTACAGGCCGATATTTTGGTTTGTAGAACAGAACATTCAATAAGTAAAGAGCAAAAACGTAAATTGGCATTATTCTGCAATGTGGCTCCAGAGGCTGTAATTGAAGCCTTAGATGTGCCAACTATATACGATGTTCCTTTGATGATGTTAAAGGAAAAATTAGATAAAACTACTTTAAATCGTTTAAAACTTTCGGCTAAAACTGAACCCGATTTAGATAGTTGGAAACAATTTTTAACCCGACATAAAAACCCTAAAAACGAATTACAAATTGGTTTGATAGGGAAATATGTCGAATTGCCTGATGCTTACAAATCTATTATTGAAGCATTTATTCATGCAGGTGCAGCCAATGAATGTAGAGTTAGAGTGAATTATATACACAGTGAATTAATTTCAGACGAAAATGTAGAACAAAAATTAGGAGAATTAGATGGTATTTTGGTAGCTCCAGGCTTTGGCGATAGAGGAATTGAAGGAAAAATTACTGCCATAAAATATGCTCGCGAAAACAATGTTCCATTCTTTGGAATTTGTTTAGGAATGCAAATGGCAGTTATTGAATTTGCTAGAAATGTAATTGGTTGGAAAGATGCACATAGTGCAGAAATGAATGCCGAAACTTCGCACCCTGTTATTGATATGATGGCTGATCAAAAGAATATTACAGCTAAAGGTGGAACCATGCGATTAGGCTCGTATGTATGCGAGGTGAGTAAAGATAGTAAAGCTTATAAAGCTTATGAAAAAACTAAAATTACTGAGCGTCATCGTCATCGTTATGAATTTAACAATAAATATCAAAAAGATTTTGAAAAGCATGGTTTGAGCATTACGGGAGTTAACCCTGAAACCAAATTGGCCGAAATAGTTGAAATTAAAACACATCCTTATTTTGTGGCTGTTCAGTTTCACCCAGAATATAAAAGTACAGTGTTAAATCCACATCCTTTATTTGTACGTTTTATAAAAGCAGCTTTGGCAAAAAGTTTGGGTAAATAAAATTACAAATTCGAAAAAATAAATTCGAAATTCAAATCATTTACTATAGAGACGGAAAACTTTACGTCTAACAAAAATTAAAAAGCGAACTAAGTTTTAGTTCGTTTTTTACATTTATATTCAATTCTTTTAATTTACTTTTGCAGTTCTTTTTTGAAAACTATTGTTAAATATTGCTCTTTGGTATTGGCGGCTATTTTTATAGCAACGCTAATTCCATTCCATGCTTTTCATAAGCACATGGAAGAGGAGCATTTTGTTGCTATAAATAATGGTTCAGAGAATCATAGCCATCATTGTAAGTTAGATGAAAACTATTGCCAAGACCTATTAATTAAGCATTGCGAGCACAAACAACATGTGGCTGAAAGTGCCGAAAAATGCTTTGTAAGTCAATATCACTTCATCAAAAATATTACTTTATCAAGTAGCTGTTTTTACTTTATTGAAGTATTTAAAACACATTATTTTGAACAAAAAATTACCAATGTTCAAAATCAAATTACCATATTTTTAAATAATAAAGGCCCGCCTGCAAGCCTTGTAATTTAAAGAACTATTTAGTAATTTATAGTTCAAGTATTTGGATGTTATTGGCATCCTATCTTTAGTATTTTTTACTTTTTTTATTTTGATAAATTTAAAAGCATTTGTTGCCTTATGCTTGTTTATGCTTGTTTTTGCAGGTAAAAGTATTGCGCAACATAATAATTATAATATTAATGGGTTTATTATGGATAGTGTTTCCCAAAAACCTTTGGTTAATGCTAAGGTAGTTCTATTGCCTTCAAAAAACATAGTTTATACCAATGATAGAGGTTTTTTTCAGTTTAATAATTTAGCTAAAACAAACTATAAAATGGAGGTAAGCTATTTGGGTTATCACCCCATTGTGTTAAGCTTGGTTTTACCTTTAAAAAACAGTTTGAGAATTTACTTAGCATCGGAAGAACATCATTTGCATGAGGTAGTAATTAATACTGACAAGAACAGCAAATTAAGCGATTACAACCTGCAAAATCATGTAACAATTGATAGTAAAAAACTGGATATTTTACGTGGACAAACCTTGGGCGATATGCTTAAAAATACTGCTGGTGTAACTTTATTAAATAGCGGACCCAGTATTTCAAAGCCCGTTATTAGAGGTTTGCACAGCAATAGAATCGTTACTTTAAATAATGGCGTGAAACAAGAAGGGCAAAATTGGGGAGCAGATCATGGACCAGAAATTGATCCATTTGCCATTAATAAATTAGAAGTTATTAAAGGTGCTAGTGGCTTGCAATATGGACCCGAGGCAATTGGTGGCGTTATTAAAGTGTCGGCTAAAGATTTTAAAACTCAAAATGGAATTGCTGGTGTGTACAGTTTAAATGGTTTCAGTAATAATTGGCAATTGGCCAATAGTTTGTTTTTAGAAGGAAATCATTTAAAAAAACAAAACCTAAGTTGGCGTTTACAAAGTAGTTATAGAAAAGCTGGCGATTCTCAAACTCCTGACTATGTGTTAAGCAATACTGCGTTTACTGAGTTTGACATAAATGCAACTGTACAATACCAACTGAAGCAAAATACATTTGAATACATGGCAAGTTATTTCCAATCTAGTTTAGGAATTTTGCGCTCTGCACATGTACATAACAGAACCGATTTAGAAAATACCATTGCTAGAGGGAAACCAAGTGTAATTAATGATTTTACTTACGAAATTGGTCGCCCAAGGCAAGATATAATACATTTTATTCAGGCTTTTAAATGGATTTATTCATTTAAAAATGCCAATAAATTAAGTTTAGATTTTAGCCAACAAATTAATAACCGACAAGAGTTTGATGTGCTGAGTTTTTTAAACGCCAATAGCGAACTAAAAAACAAACCAACTTACGATTTAACTTTAACTACCAATCAATTCAATATAAAATTGGAGCATAAAAAAGTTTTTGGCTTTAAAGGTTTAGTTGGTTTTAGTTATGCCAATCAAGGAAATTATGCTACTGGAAAACAATTTTTTATTCCTAATTTTATCAGCAATAACTATGGTTTTTATGTAATTGAAAAATGGCATAAAAAACATTGGCAAGCCGAAGCGGGTTTACGTTATGATATCATGGATTTAACCCGTTATATCAATCAAAATAATCAAGTTTTGAGTAATGTTTTAAACTATAATAATGCTGCTGGCTCTGCAGGTATAAGTTATTTATTTAATACCAAATGGAAGTTAACAGCCAACTTAAGTTCTGCCTGGCGTCCACCAAGTATAAATGAGTTATATGCTAATGGACTGCATGCTGCTGTGGCAACTTTTGAGCAAGGAAATGCTAACTTAAAACCAGAGCAAAGTTATAATGCAGAAGTAACTTTAAAACATTTTGGAGCTAAATTTGATTTTGACTTTACAGCTTATAATAACTTAATAAATAACTTCATTTATAGGTTGCCAAGCAATATTTTTAATACCAGCTTTAGAGGTGTTTTTCCTGTATTTAATTATGTCCAAACCAACGCGCTTTTGCAAGGTTTTGAAACCAATTTAAATTATAAACTAAGAACGAATTTAAGTATAAATACTGCTTATACCTTTTTATATGCAAACGATATGAGTAAAAACACGCCTTTAATTTTTATGCCCGCCAATAGACTGAACAGTGGAATTGAATGGCAATTAACTAAAGTAAAAAATGCTTTCGTACAACTAAATTACCAATATCAATTTAAGCAAAATAGAGTACCTGAAGGTATTGATTTTACAGCCCCTCCAGCTTCTTACCAACTTTTTGATTTGGTGTTTGGTGCAAGCCAATTTACCAAAGCCAAAATGAATTGGAGTGTTGGCGTTCAAAATATTTTCAATACCAGTTACCGAGATTATTTGAGCAGATATAGGTATTATGCCTTAGATGCAGGAAGAAACATTTTTATAAAACTCAATATTCCTTTTTAGGACTTCTGGCCACTGGCAGCTAGCTTCTAGCTTCTAGCAAAAAAACACAATATAACTCCCGATTTATCGGGACAACAATCTAACAATAAAAAAAATGAAATCATTAAAAACAATTACCAGTGCAATAGTATTTTTATTTATGCTATTAGCTTTTACGAGCTGCGATAAACATGACCACGATCATAGCCACGCTCAGCCATCAGTAAACTTTCTTTCACCAAGTCAAGGCGCAAAGTTAAACGAAACAGATACCCTTTGGATTCGAATAAATATGTCTGCTGAGGATCATTTACATGATTACGTGATAGAAGTTAATAAAGTTGCAGATGGAATGTCTGTTTATAAATACAACGGACATTCACATAAAAATAACTTAAATACTAATTTATATTTTTTTCCGAATGTATCGACAGACACGGAAATGAAACTATCTGTTAAAACCTTTGATCACGATGGGAATACATTTGAAAAAAGTATAACATTTACGGTTTTAAACACAAAATTAGACACACTTCCAATTATAAATATTATTTCACCTTCCTTAAGCACAGCAACAAATGGGCAAACCATAAATATTAAAGGAAATATTCAACATAATAAAAACTTAAAGTCTGCTCGTATTTGGCTTTTAAAAGGAAATGATATTGTGTTAGATTACGTTAAGGATAATTTAGATGCAAATTCATTTGATTTTGATACTAGCCATGTAATTAATACAAACACTCATACTGATTATTTGCTTAATATAAGTACAACAGATGTTTTAAATTTAAATGCCATAAAATCATTCAGTTTTCATGTTCACCCATAATTAATAGTAGTAATAATAAAAAATAAAATGAAAAATAAAATAATCATAGCAAGCATGGTTTTGGCAGCCATTTCATCATGTAAAAAAGATGACCCTAAGAAGCCAGTAGAAACCAATTCGCAAGAGGTTTTAACCACCGTGTTAATAACAGGCTATAACATAGATGATTCGCTAAATGCCAAATATCAATTCAGTTATAAATGGGAAGATTTGGATGGTGATGGAGGAAATTCACCAATGATAGATACCTTGGTATTAGATTCTGGAATTAGGTATAACTGTAAAGTTTTAATTTTAGATAAAACCAAGAGTCCGAGTGATACAGTTTCTGTTGAAATAGAAAACGAAAAAAATGCCCACCAGTTTTTTTACACACCAAGTACCAATATGGCAGGGAAATTTAGCACCGAAATTTTAGATTTTGATGATAATAACCCGAAACTTCCTGTTGGTCTTGAGTTTAACATTCTAACCAAAAGTAATCAAACATATAATTTGCCTTTAATTGGTTCTTTAAACATTGTGTTAAGTCATTATGATGGAGTACAAAAAACCACCTCTAAATCTGATGAAAGCGATATTGATATTAATTTCCCAGTTCGTTTAAGGTAAAACTAAAAAAGCCGCTAATCAATTAAGTTTAGCGGCTTTTCTTTATAAAAAATGGTTTAATTAAAATCTACCAATTTTAAATACTTTTCCATTTACAGTGCAAGTAGCTTCGTTATCGCATTCGCCATTTCCAAAGTCAATAGTGCGAGTTTTTTTGCCTTCCGGGGTAAGTTCTACCACACCTTTAGTAATTCTTCGTAAATTACAGCTTAAATCAACTAATAAAGGTGATGTGATATTACAAGTATAGTTTAAACCTTTGCGGTTTACACCCGAAGTTGTTCCTGTAATTTCATATTTATCATCGGTCCAATCTTTAGGAGTGCTTTCTCCTGCTATCCAAGTTCTATTTCTAGTTGAGTTCCACGAAATAGTTTGACCACTTTCTAAAATAATAGAAGCATTTACAGTTATTGTCCAATTTAAAAATCCTGCAGCATTTCTACCATTATTGGTAATGGTTTTGGTGCTCGAATTACTAATTTGTTTGCCATTTTGAACAAAATTATCAAAAGTTACATTGATTACCGTTCCTTCTTGGCGGTATTTTCCAGTGTAAGTAACAATTATTTTACCACTGCGGGTTTTTAAATCGTTACAAATAGTTCCAGTTCCGTAGTCAATTGTCATTTTTTTAGGAGTTGAAAGTGAGTCGATTGTAATAGCAGGACCCAATTTTCCAAGTGAGCTGTTGGTGGCAGCTTCATCTACTTGTTTAAATACTTGATCGAAACTTGATTCTGAATTACTCTGATCTACAGTGCTTTCTGTGTCAAAATCAGTTTCATTATTTTTTTTGCAAGAAGTGAAAATTAATGCCGAAGTTCCAATAGCCAAAGCGGCAAATAACAATTTACGTTTCATAATTTTATATTTTTTTATCATTAATTTTGAAGGTCTGATAGCAATTTTTCAATATGGTTTAAAATAAAAATAAAAATTTTTTATATAAAAATTTTGTGGTTGCTTAAGTGAGAATAAAATTTATTTTCGCATTAAATTTAAAAACAAATAATAATATGTATTGGACACTAGAACTTGCTTCCTATTTAGACGATGCACCATGGCCCGCAACCAAAGATGAATTAATTGATTATGGTATCAGAAGTGGCGCACCTTTGGAGGTTATAGAAAACCTACAAGAAATAGAGGATGATGGGGAACCATTTGAAGGTATTGAAGAAATTTGGCCTGATTACCCTACCAATGATGACTATTTTTACAACGAAGATGAGTTGTAATATAAAAAAAAGGAACTTTTAAAATTTTAAAAGTTCCTTTTTTTTATTCTAATTATCTAATCCTATTTGCATTGTTTCATCACTATTCTTCAAATAGCTCGACTGGTATTGGGTAACTGAATCTTGCTTATGATTATCTAAATTTAATGAATATTTTAAAGCACTTCCTTGTCCAATAACCTTTACTAAATTCAATTCTAGTAAATGTGTAAAATCACGTTGGATAGTTTTACGGTTACATTCAAATTCGCTTACCAATTCTTTTGTGCTCACAAAACCTCTGTGTTGAATAATAAACATGATCAATTTTTGACGTTTATTTAAAATTGAATCATCTATTTCTTTCAATTTATAACCACGTTCAAAAACAAAGTTCATGATGTTTTTTTGACGCGGCTTTAATTTATCGTAATCAACTTGTTTACGAAAATAAGATTGAAGCAATTGATACATGCGGGTTAATTGATTTGCATGTAACCTTAAACCAAAAGTTATTTGTTCATTTAAATGTTGCTCTTGGCCTAACTCATTCTCATTTTTATTCTCTAAAAAATAGGTTAAGTATTCGTTTTTCTTGGTATATAATTCGTGTTCAATACTTAATAAACCATTTAAATCCATATTATGCTTTCGTAACCAAAAATTTTGCAGTAATGAGGCAAACTTATTTTTGGATTCGGAGAACATTGGCAATGACAATATTTTAAAATGTAACATCCAACTTTGAATAATTGGATGAAATTCGGTATCCACATTTAAAAATTCGAATAAATTATCCAACTCTAACTCTGTTTCAGGATGCAGTCTTTCAGGTTGCTTAAATATTTTATTATTAAACAAATTGGATTCTGCATTCTGATTGTATAGTTCAGTTAATAAAATATTTTCTAACTGATAAACCATTGATAAAGATAACGGCTCGTTAACACTATTGAATAAAAATTGCTCGGCTTTGTGGTATTGAAAAACAGCTCTTTCAGCAGCTCCTGTTGGACGAATATTTTTATTAATGATGTATTTAACTGTTTTTACCTCTAACAAATTGTGGTCAATTGCATTGGCATAATAATTACGTAAAATAGCACTATTTAACTGCTCAGCTTCAACAATAGTTTCTGGCAAATCAATAAAGCTGAATATTTTTTTCAACTCTTCATATTGATGCTGATATTGTACAAATGCTTCATCAATATTTATGGCAGGTTCGTATTTATTAATAAGTATCATTACAACGAATATAAGATGCAGAATTGCTCTTAAAAACGAACCACATCTGCCTAAAAGTGGATAAGCTAGGTTTAAAACAAAAAAATATTAATAAACCTCTTAAAACCTTTACTAGCAAAGCAACTAGGTATTTTTTTCAAATTAGACACACTGTTTTTTAGCTGTTAATAATTGAAAATAAATGCGACAATAAACACGTAATAAAAATACGTTTTGACGCTATTTGATATATTGCAAACTCACTATATTGCCAAAAGTAAAAAATAATAAAAATGAACAATAACATAGAAAAAATATTTAGCGAAATAGGTGGTATCTTTTTAACGGATGCTGATAAAATTAGTGAAAAACTAAAGGGTATAAAAGCGTTTATTTTTGATTGGGATGGTGTGTTTAACAATGCAGTTAAAAACGAAAACAAAAGTTCAAATTTTAATGAGGCTGATAGTATGGGAATAAATATGTTAAGATTTAATTATTTCTTACATAATAATACCTTGCCTGCATGTGCTATTATTTCGGGTGAAAAAAACGAAATGGCATTTTACTTTTGTACACGTGAACATTTTTACGCTTCATACTATAAGGTAGCTGATAAAATTATCGCTTTAGAGCATTTCTGCAAACAACAACATATTGAAAAGCATGAGGTGTGTTATATGTTTGATGATGTATTAGACCTAAGTATAGCAAAGGTTTGCGGTATTCGTATTTTGGTTAATCGTAAAGCCAATCCATTATTCAAAAACTATGTTTCTCAAAACCATTTGGCTGATTATATTACAGGGCAAGAAAGCGGTGAATTTGCTGTACGCGAAGTTACGGAACTATTAATAGGTTTAACCGAAACATACAATGAAGTTATGGAACACAGAACCGCATTTAGCCCTATTTACAAAGATTATTTTACCCAACGCCAAGCCACAGGAACAACATTTTTTACAGTTGAAAATAACGAAGTAGTGAATGGTTGATAGTTGTCAGTAGATGGTTAATAGACGATAAGCCAGAGATAGTTGATGGTTGATAGACCATAGTTAGTTGTCAGTTGATGGTTGATGGATGATAGACCATAGTTAGTTGATAGTTGGTTGACTAAAAAAATATTGAGTTAAAAGAATACAATAAGCTAACAAACATTGGCTATGGACTATTAACTATCGTCCATAACCCATGGTCCATGGACTATCATCTAAAAACTAACACCTAGCTCAGCGGCAATTGTATTCATGTAAGCAAATGCTTCAGTGTAATCGTTTTTTATTTTACCATCTAAAATGGCTTCTCTTATTTGATTTTTTATTAATCCAACTTCCTTACATGGTTGTAAATGGAATGTTTCCATTATGATTTCGCCAGTAATAGGTGGTTGCCAATTGCGCAATTCATCGCGTTCTTCTACCTCATTTACCAATTGTTGCACCTTGTTTAAATTACTTTTATACAAAGCAATTTTTTCAGCAAAACGCGTGGTCATATCTGCCCTACAAAGGGTAAATAAATCTTCTAAATCATCACCTGCATCTACAATTAACCTACGAATAGCTGAATCTGTTACCCCATCTTCGGCCAAGGCTTTTGGCCTATGATGCAAAGCAACTAACCTTTGCACATAACGCATTTTTTCGTTTTGAGGTAGTTTTAAATTATTAAAAATATTGGGGACCATGCGGCTTCCTTTATCTTCATGTCCATGAAATTTCCAACCACCTTCAGCCTCAATAAAACGTTTGGTGGCAGGTTTGCCAATATCATGTAATAATGCAGCCCAACGTAACCAAAGGTTATTGGTTTCTTCGCAAATATTATCTACTACATGAATGGTGTGGTAAAAATTATCCTTATGAGCTTTGCCATTTTTAACTTCTACACCATGCATGTTTTGAAGTTCTTTAAAAATAAGTTTTAACAAACCACTTTCAAATAATAATTTGAGCCCAACTGAAGGTTTTGGCGATAACAATATTTTGTTCAATTCTTCACTAATACGTTCGTATGAAATAATTTTGATACGTTCCGCATTGCGCTTGATAGCTTCAAAAGTTTCGGGTAAAATGGTAAAACCTAATTGCGAAGCAAACCTAATAGCACGCAACATACGCAAAGGATCATCGCTAAAGGTAATATCGGGAGCAAGTGGCGTTTTAATGAGTTGATTGTTTATGTCATCTAAACCACCAAAAGGATCTACAAACTGGCCGAAAGTATTTTTATTGATACTTATGGCTAAAGCATTTATGGTAAAGTCTCGCCTGTTTTGGTCGTCAGCAAGGGTACCTGCACTAACAGTTGGTTTGCGGCTATCAGTTCTGTAGCTTTCTTTGCGAGAACCTACAAATTCTACTTCCCAATCTGTTGTTTTAACCATGGCAGTGCCAAAGTTTTTAAATACTGCAAAATCGCTTTGCTTGTGCAAATTAGCAAATGCTTTGGCTAGAGGCAATGCATCGCCCACCACTACCACATCAATATCTTTTGAGTTACGATTGAGCACTAAATCGCGCACATAGCCGCCAATAACATAAGCTTCTAAGCCAAGTTTATCGGCACACTGTTGTAACTCAGTAAATATGGGTAATTGTAAAGTTAGATTCATTTGCAAAACGCTCGCAAATTATTAAATTTTAGAGGATTTTTATTTAAAATTTTAAACCTACTTCACCATTACAACTCCAATCGCTTAATAATATTACCCCAGTTATAAGTTTGGTAAAACTGATTGGGAATATTGGTTAAAGCCGCATCACATGTTTTAATAATAACTTGCGCAAAAAAGTTCACATCATTATCAGGAACTATTAATAATTTATTGCCACAAACACTTTTTTCAATTCCAATGGCACCACTTTCGGTTGAAACTAAATTGGCATTTCTTGCCAAGGCATCAATGGCTTTGGTTTTAACACCACCACCAGTTATAACTGGATTCAACACCACTTTAGCTGCATCTATGTATTCATTTAAGTTTTCTACAAATCCCGCATAAATAATACTAGGATTGGCTTTGATTTTTTGCTCAATGGTTAAGGGTAAATTTTTACCACAAACCACTATTTTATAATGAAACTGCGGATGTTTTTGCAAGGCAGGTTGCAATTTTTCTAATAAGTATAAAACAGCATCATTATTAGGTTTATAACCCATGGTCCCATAAAACAACAATATATTTTCTTCTGGTTTGATGTGATGGCGTTGTTTTACACTGTCAACTGCATTTTCTTCTTTTAAAGGAATTTGAGCCAAATCAATACCATAAGGAATTACTTGTGTTTTGCTCACAGCTAATTTAAAAATTTCCACTGCCTTTTGTTTGTCTTCTTCTGTTAAAAAAAACACTTTATCTGCTGTGTTATAAGTCCATTTTTCGTAGTAAAATAGCAATTTCCACCAAGTTTTACCAATGCTTTTAAACCTTAAATGTTCAATATTATGAGCCCTTATATATATTTTTTTATGGGTGAATATTTTCAATAACCATAGTAACCAACCATACCAAGTTTGCTCAAAAAATAGCAAATCAATGTGTTTTTCTTTGATTAACTTTTTAATGGTAAAAAAAACAAAAATATTGATATACCTAGTTGGTTTAAATGGCAATTTAGCCAATAGTTCAAAATTAGGTTTACTAAATTTTTCACTATAAGGCTCCACTGTAAAAACCGAAACTTCATTGGTTCTAGCCAACTCATTGTGCAACCCAAAAGTGCAAATTTCTCCACCTGTGGTAGCGGGTAAAAAAGGATAAGATACAATGGCAAGCACATTCATAGTGGCCAAAAATACTTTATTTTAAATATTTATAGTAGCTTTTAATTCAACTAAAGGAAAACTATTATTGCAAACTTTTTATTTTAAGCATTTTACCAAACATGACCATCAAAGTTAAAGACCTACAATTTGAGCCATTTATTAGCCACCACAGCATTGAAGCCCGCGTTATTGAGTTGGCAAACAGATTAACTGTTGATTTTCATGGCAAAAATCCGTTGTTTTTATCGGTATTGAATGGTTCGTTTATGTTTACGTCCGATTTAATGAAAGCGTTTCTTTCGCCTTGCGAAATTTCGTTTATAAAATTAGCAAGTTACCAAGGCACAGAAAGTACAGGCCAAGTTCAAACCCTTATTGGGCTGAATAATAGTATTGAAAATCGCCATGTAATTATTATTGAAGACATAGTAGATACAGGCAATACAGTAAAAAAAATATTAGAATTGGTAAAAGACCATAAACCGGCAAGTATCCAAATATTAACTTTACTTTTTAAACCCGAAGCTTTTAAAGAAGATTTTGAAATTGATTATGTTGGCTTTGAAATTGAAAAAAAATTTGTGGTTGGTTATGGCTTAGATTACGATGGCTATGGCCGAAACTTAGATCAGATTTATGTTGTTGTTTAATTGTTGGATGGTTGAATTGCTGAATTGTTGACCTGTTTTTCTTGATTAACTAGTAAACCAATCAACTCGTAAACAAGCAACCCGTCAACCCATAAACTCGTTAACCTATCAACTTATCAACTCATCAACCTATAAACTCGCAAACCAAACAACCCGCAAACCCATCAACTAATTAACTTTCAAAATCATGGGGCTTTTGCTTACCTTTGGCGTTTTATAAATTTGGTTGGCTATGGGGTCAACTAATCTTCAACATACAAAAATTACATGAATCAAAAATTACATCGCCCTTTAGTTAATGAAGTGGTTACTAACTTAAATGTTATATTCAATCAAAAAAAATATGCTGATAAAGTAATAGAACAAAGTTTACGCAAAAACCATACTTGGGGGGCGCGCGACAGGGCTTTTATTGCCGAAAACACCTACGATATTGTACGTTGGATACGTTTGTATCAATTTTGTTTAACTGGCCATGAAGACATGCGCCCTTTAAAACAACATCAAATGTTTGCTATTTTAGCCATTCATTTTATGATTAAAGGAGTTGATTTACCAGCTTGGCCTGAGTTTGATGGCATTAATTACCACATGGTAATGCAGCGCAGACAACAAGCGCTTGATATTCCTAAAATTAATCAATCGGTACCTGAT
Source organism: Bacteroidia bacterium (assembly GCA_044239605.1). Lineage (GTDB taxonomy): Bacteria > Bacteroidota > Bacteroidia > UKL13-3 > UKL13-3 > JAAFJM01. Next base: position 28,712 of record JBIIBC010000024.1, read on the forward strand.
TGGTTAGACAATATGGGAACGGCCGAATTAGGTGAAAACTGGCAAACAGAAATGACTGCTTTAAACCAAAAAGCACCTTTTGTAATTAGGATAAACACTTTAAAATCCACAAAAAGAGAATTGGTTAAAAACCTAACCGATTTAAAAGTAGAAACAGAAGAAATAGCAGGATACCCTGATGCTTTGTTGGTTTTAAACAAAACCAATTTATTTAAAACCGAAATTTTTAAAGAAGGTCATTTCGAAGTGCAAGATGCTTCGAGCCAAAAAGTAGCCGCTTTTTTAGATTTGAATGAACCTAATATGCGTGTAATTGATGCTTGTGCAGGTGCAGGAGGAAAAAGTTTACATGTGGCTGCATTGATGCAAAACAAAGGTAAATTGATTAGCATGGATGTGGAGCAATGGAAATTAGATGAATTGCGTAAACGTGCACGCAGAGCCGGTGTAAGCAATGTAGAAACACGTTTAATTGAAGCCAATACAGTGAATGAGTTAAAAGATTTTGCAGATAGGTTATTGATTGATGCGCCTTGTAGCGGTTTGGGAGTGTTAAAACGTAACCCTGATGCTAAATGGAAACTACAAGCTGATTTTATTGAAAACATCAAAAAAACGCAGCAAGAAATTCTAGATAAATACCATATTATGGTTAAAAAAGGCGGAAAAATGTTGTACGTAACTTGCAGCATTATGCCTAGCGAAAACCAAAATCAAGTAGCTACATTTTTAGCCAATAATACCCATTTTACTTTAGAAAAAGAAGAAATAGTATTACCATCAGAAACTGGATTTGATGGTTTTTACATGGCTTTGATGGTGAAAGGATAAACATAATTAAATTAAACTACACAAAAAAAGAGGTTGTCTTAAAAGGATAACCTCTTTTTTATTTTGTCACATGAGCGATTCCGATTTGTCGGAAGAAATGTATTAAAACCGTGAATTAAAGTTCTCGACTTCCATCGAACTAACGAGCATATTTAGGCATTTGAGACAGCCTCTTTTTTTGTAATTTGATGGATTATAAATAATAAGGAACTACTCTGTTTTTTATTTCAAAAAATCGTTAAAGTACTGATTTATTTTTTTAAATAAATGTACCCTATCTTTTCCCATTACATTATGTTCATGGGTTGGATAAACAGCATAATCAATTAATATACCATCATCTACACATTTTTTAGCGTAATTTAATGTATGATTCCAAAGCACAGTATTATCATTAGTGCCATGTATAAGCAATAATTTTCCTTTTAAATTTTGAGTATAATTTAAAAGGTTATTTTCCTTATATCCCTCTGGATTTTCTTGTGGTGTATCCATATATCTTTCGGTATACATTACTTCGTACATACTCCAATCAATAACTGGCCCACCAGCTACACCTACTTTAAATACCTCTGGAGTTCTTGTCATTAAACTTGTGGCCATAAAGCCACCAAAACTCCACCCATAAACACCAATTTTAGTACTATCTACAAAAGCTTGTTGTTTTAAATAATTAATACCTGCTAGCTGATCTTCCATTTCTATTTTACCCAATTGGCGATGCGTAATGTTTTCAAAATTTAAACCTCTATTAAGCGAGCCTCTGTTATCTATTGTAAATATAACATAACCTTGTTGGGCAAATGCAAGCATCCAAAGCTCTGCTTGTCCTAACCAATTATTAGTTACCATTTGTGCATGTGGCCCACCATATAAATAAACAATAGTTGGATATCTTTTAGTAGCATCAAAATTTGCTGGCTTAATAATTCTATAATTTAAGCTAGTAGTACCATCAGTAGAATTAAGCTTACCTAAATTTATTTCAGTTAGTTTATAGGAAGTTATTGGATTAGCTGCATTTAAAATAGAACCATATAAAACTCCTTTACTATCATTTAAAAGTATTTGTCGAGGAGTATTTATATTACTGAAATTATCAGCAATAAAAAATCCATCTTCGCTTACAATAGCATTATGAATTCCATCTTGTTTGGTATGTTGAATTATTTTACCACTTTTAATTTCTACAGAATACAAGTATTTATTCATTCCATCTGATGAATATGCATTAAAAAACAACTTTAAACCACTGGCATCAAAACCTACTATTTCACTGATATGTTGTTTCAAATTAGTTAATTGTTTTAATAGCTTCCCTCCTCTTTCATATAAATAAAAATTATTGAATCCATTGCGTTCACTTAACCATAAAAACTGTTTTTCGTTATTTTTAACAAATAATACTGGTTTTTCAGGTTCTACATATTTGGGATGAGTTTCTGTGAATAGTGTTTTAATAAATTTACCAGTTATTCCATCATAAAGGTTCAACTTCATTTCATTTTGTGCACGGTTAACAACTGCAATGTATAAATACTCTTCGTTGGGGCTCCATGATACATTGGTTAAATATTGTTCAGCGGGTTCACCTGTTTCTACCTCAATGTTTCGTTTTTTTGAAAAATTATAAATTACTACTTTTACTTCATGGCTTTTTGCACCTGCCATAGGGTATTTAATGGTTTCGATTCCCGATGGTTTGGTATCAAACTTCATTAAACTATAATCTGTAACCATAGTTTCATTCATTTTATAATAAGCTAATTTAGTTCCTTTGGGGCTCCAAAAAGTTCCTTTTATAATACCAAATTCGTTTCTATGAACTGCTTTTCCATTAACCAAATAATCATTGCCACTTTCCGAAATTAAATCACTTTGTAGCGTTCCTTCTTTTTTACCACGCTTAGCCATTTCAGTTAATGCATCAATTGAAGTTGCATCGCTTACATATAATTGATTACCTACGGTATAAGCTATTTTATTGGTTGTTTTCTCAAAATCTAAATTTTCTGCACTGCCTGAGGCTTTGGCTTTAATGGTAGTTTTTTTAGTTTCAAAATTGTAAAGAAAAACCCCATTGTTATAATTATAAATAATGCTGGCATTGTCATACCAAGTAAAAAAAGGGAATCTTTCAAACTTTGGTTCCTCTGGAAATATTCCATAAAAAGAAGCATACAAATCTTCTACTTTCAAAACTGTATCTCTATTTAAATTAGGCGTATTTATATAAATCAAAACCTCCTTACCATTTAATTTACCTACATAACTCATGGTTTTGTTATCGGGTTTCCACATCAATTGGCTTAGTCGTTCAGGTGCTAAAGTAGTTCTGCCTCTAAGTATAGCATCATCAATAGATAAAGTTTGATTTTGGGCATTTACAAAACCAACACAGATAAAAGACAAGAATAATAGTATTTTTTTCATTATAAATTATTTAAATTTTAGGAGTGCGATATTACCAATCTAAATTACAATTAGCAATAATTTAATCACAAAATACTGTTTGGTTAAATCAGTACATAAAAATTACAAAAAGAATAAAAGCATTAAATAATATAAAAGTAATAATAATAATAGCACACAGCGAGGCATTAACATAAAAAAGTATTAAAAGCATTTTGTGCTAAATAAAATGTATAAAAATCGAAAGAAATTAATTCAATAAATGTACTTTGCGCCCTCAATTTTAAAATTGAACACATGTTAAATAAACCACTAATATTAATTACAAACGATGATGGCATAACTGCACCAGGTATTAAAGCATTGGTTAATGCTGTTAAACACCTTGGCGAAATTATAGTAGTTGCTCCTGATGCACCTCAAAGTGCCATGGGCCATGCAGTTACAATAAGTAAACCATTAAGACTAGCAAAAACTGATTTGTATGGCGAAATTTTATCCTATCAATGTAGTGGTACACCCGCAGACTGTGTGAAGTTGGCAGTTGATAAAGTATTACACAGAAAGCCTGATTTGGTACTTTCAGGTATTAATCATGGCAGTAATTCATCAATCAATGTATTGTACAGTGGAACCATGAGTGCTGCAATGGAAGGATGTATTGAAGGCATTCCATCGGCTGGTTTTAGCCTTTGCGATTTTGCCTATGAAGCTGATTTTACTTTAGCAGCTAAAGTAGCAGCACAAGTAGCTGAAAATATTTTAAAAGAAAATTTACCAAAAGGCGTTCTATTAAATGTAAATATTCCAAAAATACCAGAGGAATTATTACAAGGAATAAAAATTTGTAGGCAGGCCAATGCCAAATGGGAAGAAGATTTTGACGAAAGATTGGACCCAAATGGACGTAAATACTATTGGCTTACTGGTAAATTTGTAAACTATGACCTAGGACAAGATACTGATGAATGGGCCTTGGCAAATAATTATGTTTCTGTGGTACCTGTGCATTTCGATTTAACTGCTCATCAGGTTATTAGTGATTTAAATAAATGGAAATTTTAAAAAATTATGTTAAAAAATAAATTCGATCATCTATTAATAGGTCTAGCTGTTGGTTTAGCAGCACCCACCATTGGCATATTAATTTTTTATTTTACAAAGTTTAGCGAAAGTAGTTTGGCTTTGTTCGTTACAGTTTCAATACAAGAAAAAATGTTATCGCCATTGCTAAGTTTGTGTGCAGTAATTAATTTAGCTGTGTTCTATTTGTTTATTCATTTCGAAAAATTACAAACAGGCAGAGGAATTATACTTGCCACTTTTATTTATGGATTAGCAATTGTACTATTAAAATTTGGAATTGTAAATTTGTAAAATATATTTGCAGTCCTTAAAAAAGGGGGATTAGCTCATTTGGCTAGAGCGCTTGCATGGCATGCAAGAGGTGGTCGGTTCGAATCCGATATTCTCCACACCAATAAAATAAGGGGTTCCGAGCAATCGGAACCTTTTTCGTTTTAGCACTTGCTCCGACATAGCTCCGACAAAAGGTAAACATTTACCCAATTCCTACATTCTTTAGAATTAAATTTCAAAGTACAGTTTTGTGGCAAAAGTCCACTTGTTGGATAACAAGTATTTTTTATGCCTTGACAAAAACTATGTAAAAAAAAACCGTAGAATCTTAAATTCTACGGTTTTTTTTTATTTATTTCAATTTCCAGTTTTCCCATTTGTCTTTAATTTCTTTGCTTATTATTAATTCAGGGTATTGTGGTTTTTCTGTTAGGTTCTGATTCGTGTTCTATTGAAAAATAGCAATCTTCATTTTAAGTGGAAAATCAGAATCCTTCATATCTCCTTTCCTTCCCTCTCAACGCTTCTCTTAAAACCTGTTGTAGTAGTTTTTCGTTTTGTTGTTGACTTTGTTTAATACTTGCTTCCAAATCATTGCAATACCGCATCAATTCATCTAATTTTTGAACGATTCGGTTTTGTTCGGTTAATGGAGGAAGGGGAGTAATAAAATTTCTAATACCTTGAAGTGGTATTGTTCGCTGAGCTATTCCCCAAGCAACAACTGATGCTTGTTTATATAAAAATGGTGATTTTAATAAATAGTACAACCATTTGTTAGAAATAAATCTATTGGGTTTTATTATTCCAATATGTCGTTGCACACAGAAATTTGGAATATTTTCGAGAATAACAGGAATACCAAATGAACCAGTTACAGTATAAAGAATATCACCGTTTTGTGGCTTTTTTTCATTAGACAGATTGTTGTAATAAAACGATGAAACAAATCTCGTATCTTCAAATCTCAATTGGTTATTTTTAATATTAGAGATTACAATAAAAGGGACTCCTTCCTTGCCTTGAGGAGGAGCTTGATGGTCTCCATCTGTAATAAAATTACAAATTCCATTCATTTTGCACCACTCCCAATTTTCAGGAATTTCAAATGGAATTTCTTCGGGTTTGATAGGTGGCAATTCTTTTTCTTTTTTGAGTTTCTTTTCAGCAATCAGTTTTTCTTTTTCGGCTTTTATTTTCTTTAGTAAATCACTTGCAGATTCTCCCGAAAACTTTCGGGATTGGTCTTTTTTTACTAACTTTCCTTGAACAGCATCTTGCAGTAATTGCTGACGAAGTTTTTTTACTAAGGTGAGTTGGTGGGTGAGTTCGGTGGAGATATTCTTAGAATTAAATTGAACGTTAAAAAAATTGCGACAAGCATTTTTATAATCTTCATTCCAATTTAGTTTTTCAATGATATATAAATCGTCAACTGAATTTATTTTGTCAATTTCAACCAAACCTTCAACAATATTTCTTTGTTCTTCAATATCAGGATAAACAAAAGGTATTGAGCATATTTTTTTTTGATTAACAATAGGTAAGGTAGTTTGAAATAAATCAACATAAAAAAATTGCCTATTTGCTAAAAGATAGAAATAAGCGTAATTTACATCAATTTTCTCATTCAATCTAATTCCAGTAATTTGCTGATTTGATGAAGCTTTTACTTTTAAAATACTAATTCGTCCAACATCACCAATTGCGTTAATTAAAATCGTGTCAGGTTCATAGATAGTCGCTTGATTGTTTTCAAACGCATACTTTGATAATTTATCCTTTGCATCAAAAAGATATTTTTCTGACCCAATTTCATCAGGTTTAAACCAGTTTAGATATTCATCCTCATAAAATCTTTTATTCTGTTTAGAAGGCGTTTTACCTGTTTTAATTTCAATTATTTCATCTCCTAAAGTAGAATTAGTAGAGATAGTTTTTATACAGCTAAAAATATACCTCGCTATGTTTATAGAAGGACTTTTCTCTAATTGTCGATATTTTTCAGCTGTTGTCATTTCACCACTTGCTTTAATTGGTTCATTTCTTTATTAATAAAGCTTTCTAATTCGGCTTTACTTGGCAGTTGAACCATATATTTAGACACAAATACATCGTTTGATAATCCTGCGGTAGTGTATTCAACCAAGGCATCATTTTTATTGGCACATAAAATAATACCTACAGGTGGATTATCGCCTTCGGTTTTTTCCTTTTTCAAAAAATAATTCAAATACATATTCATTTGTCCTGCATCAGAATGGTCAAAACTGCCCATTTTCAGGTCAATCAAAATATGGCATTTCAATATTCTATGATAAAACACTAAATCTACCCGATAGTGTATATTATCAAAACTGATTCTTTTTTGTCGTGCCTCAAAACAAAATCCCCTTCCTAATTCAGTCAAAAAATTTTGTAAATGGTTAATAATTCCTTGCTCTAGGTCATTTTCGGTATAGCTTGGTTTTTCTTCAAGCCCTATAAACTCCAAAAAGAATGGATTTTTTACTATATCTATTATTTGGGGTGTATCTGCTTTAAAGTTTTGTAAAACTTTTTCTTTATCAGTTGATAATCCGGTTCGTTCATAAAGCAATGTATTTATTGCTCTGCCAAGTTCTCTTGCTCCCCAATTGTTTTTAATGCTTTGCACTTCATAAAACGACCTTTTCATTGTATCTTCAACTGTAATAAGTTCTAAAAAATGTGAAAAGGAAAGGCGACTTAAAAGCACTTCAGGCTCGAAACTAATTTCGTTATTGACACTGTTTTTTGCTTCTTCAGGTAATTTTATCGACAGTGTCGATAAAATTGTATTGTCTTGAATTTTAATGGATTCAAATTTTCTCAACACTGTTGAGAAAATTTGAGGATACTGCAAATAAAAATCTTTTATTCTATACAATTGAGGTGCAGATAAACCTTTGATATGTTTTAATTTACCTGCCAACATATTCATGGTTTTGGCTCCATATTCAGCTCTATCTAAACCATGTAGTTCATACTCGGCAATGTAATAACCTATTATTATGTTACGCATTGTTAAAGCATTATCAACCTGTTGTACTGCATGTTTTTGTAATACTGAATGAATGGATTCAATATGATTCACTAAATCTTCTAACCTCATTTAACAGCTTGTTTAAGTTGGTTCAATAAAGTATTGCTTTTTTCGAACGAAGCGTGCAACATTTCCATTAATTCTGCGCTATTGTATTCATGTTCTTCTTCGGGTTTGGTTGGGTTTTTTTTTCCAAATCATAACCACGGTCTATAATGGTTTGTATAGGCACTTTCCAAGCTATATCACTTTCCTTACGCTTGTTCCACCAAGCTTTTATTGGGTCAAATTCTTTGGCTTGTATTGGTCTAGTTTTGTTGTAAGCTTTATAACCTTCAGGCATTTTATGTTCGTAATACCAAATTTCTTTGGTAGGCTCCCCTTTGGTAAAAAACAATAAATTGGTAGCCACAGTAGCATAAGGCTGAAACACCGAATTAGGCAAACGAATAATGGTGTGCAGGTTGCAATCTTCCAACATTTTTTGGCGTACACGTTGTTTTACTCCATCACCTGTTAAACTGCCATCAGGCAATACAATTCCTGCTCGTCCATCTTGTTTTAGCAAATGAATCATGAGTATCAAAAACAAATCAGCACTTTCCTTGGTGCGGTATGTGAGTGGAAAATTACTTTCGTTTCCATTGGCTACTATTCCACCAAACGGAGGATTTGCCAATATTACATTTACTCGGTTTTTTTCGGTAAAGTTGCTCAAAGGTTGGTCTAAAGCATCACCAAATTTAATGTTTGGTATTTCTATATCGTGCAAAATTAAATTGGTAGTAGCCAATAAATAAGGCAGTGGTTTGTATTCCCAACCTGCTATGTTTTGTTCTATACTTTTGCGGTCGGCTACGTTTTTAGCTTGCTTTTTTAAGTGTTCAATGGCACAAGTTAAATAACCACCAGTACCACAAGCAGGGTCTAATATTTTTTCGCCCAATTGTGGATTTAAAATATCGGTTATAAACTGTGTAATGGCACGTGGGGTATAAAACTCACCGCTTTTACCTGCACTTTGTAATTCCTTTAAAATAGTTTCGTATAACTCACCAAAAGCATGTCGGTCTTTAGCTATGTTAAAGTCTATTTCGTTCAGTTTGTTCAACACCTTTCGTATGTTGATACCGCTTTTCATGTAATTGTTATTTCCTTCAAAAACCTCACGAACTATAACTGCTCGTTGGTTGCCTGTGCTTAAATCTAAATTGCGCAATGCAGGAAACAATTTCCTATCTACAAACTCCAATAATTCATCACCAGTCATGCCTTCATCATCACCCGCCCAATTTCCTTTTTCCTTTACCTAATGAAATTGGTCAGGAATTGGCGAAATGTAATTATCGTCAAGTAGTTCTAATTCTTTATCTTTATCCGAAAAAATTTTCAAAAACAGCATCCACCCTAATTGCTCAATGCGCTGCGCATCGCCATTTAGGCCAGTGTCTTGCCACATGATGTTTTGAATACTTTTTATAATGCCTGATATATTGCTCATGTTGTAATGGTATAAATTTTATTGAAAAATTGTTTGTTAAACCATAATTCAAAGGCAGGGTCTACAAATTCATAGTTGCCATTTATTTCATGAATAACATCGTTATTAATTAGAATAGTTTTGTTTTTACTTACGTTTCGTGGGGTTCCTAACAAGTATTTTTGCATGGTTACTGTACTTGTAAATTGTGTTTCACCTTTGGTTACAGCTTTTAATAAATTAATTTGCGTTTGACTGATACTTTCTACCTCTTTTTGATAGAGTGGGGCATTGGCATTAATTAGTTCAGTGAGTGCAATATTTAGTTCATTAATGGTTGCTTTTTTTTCTGTTAAATTCCATGTATAGTGCGCCAATTGCTGTACATACCAAGAATGATTTTTCATAATAAATGGTATCATTTCAGCGGTTTCATCATCTATTACTTTACTTGTATTTGAAAAACTTTTTGTAATAAACGACACCCATTTTTTAGTTTCAATTTTTTGCAATAACATAATATCACCAAAGCGATAAAATGGTTTAGAAGGATTATTGAAAATATCACTCATCATATGACGCTTACTACCATACAAACAATAGGTTACTGATTTGTGTCTTTGCCAACATGCTCTCATTTTTTTTTCAAAAACAACATAATCATTAAATGAAGATAGATTTTGAAATTCATCTAGACAAATGATAAACTTGATGCCTTTTTTTTGTGCAATTATTTCGGGTAAGTTTAAAATTTCGTCACTGTTTTTTTTCAATTCTTGCCAATCAAAACTTAAACTAAAATCACTAGTTGGGTCTATTCCCAGACTTAATTTGGGCATTAATTTTTTAAAAAAATCTTTGCCACTTCCCATCCATTCTTGCCATTTAGAGGAAGATGCTTTAATTACTTCACGAGCAAAATTTTCCAAAAACTCTTCTTCGCTTCCTACAGAAAACAGGTCGATTATTACTGTTTTAGTTGATTTTTCTTTTTTGTTTATATCAGCAATTACTTTCTCCACCAACGATGATTTTCCCCATCTTCTAGGTGATATAATTGTGGTATTAATTCCATTCAGCAGGTTGCTTTTTAATTTACCTGACTCAATTTCTCGATTTGTAAATGACTGAACACTTACTGTGGTGCCGTATATAAATGGAGAATCTTTCATTATTAAATATTTGTATATTTTGGTATTATACTCTTTGGTATAATACACAAAGGTATAAATTTATGCGCTTTTATACAATTCAATTTCTAACTCTCTTACTGCTTGCAAATACTTTTCTTTATTACCAAATTGGCTTATAATTTCGGTAGGTGAACCCATTTCATCAAATGGATTTACCCTCAAAACTTCTATTTTTTCAATATTTGATATTCCTTCATCCGCATATTTATCTAATAATGCTTCTAAAACTTTTTTAGCTTGTTCGCCATATTTGGTAAAATAATTGCGTTTTTTTACATTATTAGCACGCTCTTTTCTTGTTAATGGTGGTTGTCCATAAGCCACATGGCATATCAAATCAAATAAATCTACTTCTTTATTTACGGCTACATATAGCTCTTCTACCATCACACCTTGCTCTTGTAATTCAGCTATAATAGCTTCTTTACGTTCAGCATTGTTCCAACTATTTAAAAAGTCTTCAAGCGAAGCAAATTTTTCTGTAATAATTTCTTTAGTATGGTCTTTTAAACTAGTTGTAATTGGTTTTCCGTTTTTATCAAAATACATTTCACGGCTAATCAATACGGTTACATCAACACCATTTACAAATACTTTTTCTCTTTTATCGCCATCATCTTTAGCAACCCAAGTTCCCTGTAATTTTGAACCATCAGGATAACGAATTGTGGCCTTTTGAAATACAATTTCTTCACCTGTTATGGTATCTAATACTTTTACTTCATTTTCCTCTTCTTCAATTACCACTAACGATAAATCATCGTTTTCAGTAACTGGTTTTACTCTTATTGGGTCACCATCAAAGGCTGCATCAGCAAACAAATCAGTTGCATTTCTAAAGTCTAAAATAGTAAAATATAATTTATTAAAATCTTCATTTATTCGAGTACCACGGCCAATAATTTGTTTAAACTTGGTCATTGATTTTATTTCACTATCTAACACAATCACTTTACAAGTTTGTGCATCAATACCTGTAGTCATTAATTCAGACGTGGTAGCTATTACAGGGTATTTTTCTTCAGGATTAGTGAAGTTATCTAACTCACGTTTTCCTTCATCATTATCACCAGTAATTTGCATTACATATTTGTAATTTTGCGCAACAAGGTCAGCGTTTTCATTGCGCAAATTGGTGGTCATGCTGTGTGCATGTTCTATGTCACTGCTAAAATAAATAGTTTTATCAAATCGGTCAGTTCCTTTCAAAAATTCAGTTACTTTTTTAGCAATCAATTTTCGTCTTTCCTCTACAACAATATGCCTGTCAAAATCGGTTCTGTTATAAATTCTATCTTCAACTTCTTTGCCTTGTTTATCCAAATAACCTTTAGGCGGTCTCCAACCTTCTAAATCTATATTCAAACCAATTCTTACCACTCGGTAAGGTGCCAAAAAACCATCTTCAATTCCTTGCTTTAATGAGTAAGTATAAACTGGGTCACCAAAGTATTCAGTATTGCTAGTTTCTTTAGTTTCTTTGGGTGTTGCGGTTAAACCAATATGGGTTGCTTTTTTAAAATAAGATAAAATTTCACGCCATGAACTATCATCTTTTGCACTGCCTCTGTGGCACTCGTCAATTACTATTAAATCAAAAAAATCAGGCGAAAATTGCTTGTAAACATTTGCTTCGTCATCATTACCCGATAAACCTTGATACAATGCTAAATATATCTCATAGCTTTTATCAATCATGCGCTGTTTTACAACAGTCATTTTATCTTTAAAATGTTTGAAATCGCCATTTCTGGTTTGTTGAATCAATGCGTTTCTATCAGCTAAGAACAATATGCGTTTTTTAGCGCCACTTTTCCAAAGTCTATGAATAATTTGAAAGGCTGTGTATGTTTTACCAGTTCCAGTAGCCATTACCAATAAAATTCTATTTTGTCCACTTGCAATGGCTTCCACGGTTCTATTTACCGCAATTTGCTGGTAGTATCTTGGCTTACGAGTTGTACCATCATAAAAATAATCTTGAGATGCTATTTTTTCGGCAGTTGGTGTTTCAATTCCTTTGTATTTTTTATACTTTTCCCAAAGCTGTTCAGGTGTTGGGAAATCATCTATACCAATTTCAGTTTCAATATTTCCATCAGTTATTGTTCTATCATGAAATAAAAATCCATCCCCATTGCTACTAAAAACACATGGAATATCTAAAGTTCTTGCATAATCTAATGCTTGTTGAATACCAGCACCAACAGTATGTTTATTATCTTTAGCTTCTATTATGGCAATTGGAATATTTGGCTTGTAATACAGGATATAATCAGCACGTTTTCTTGTACCTCGTGAAGTCAATTTACCTCTTACATGTATTCTGCCATCGGTAAAGGTAACTTCTTCTAATAATTGCGTACGATTATCCCACCCTGATTTTTCAATAGCAGGAGTTATAAATTTGGTACATATATCTCGTTCTGATAAACTTTTTTTATCCATAAAAGTAAAGTTGCAAAATAGTATTAATTTTTAATTTAAAACTATTAGTTTATAATGTAAAATAGTATGTGTCTGTGAATATTTAGTTACTAGATATTGTAGCTAAATATTCAATAAATAGTAACTAAATATTGCCTTGTACTGATACAGATTTACATCAAAAAGTGTAAACCTTGTATAAAATATCGCTGTAAACTAGTTTTTGGAATAAAATCAACTGTAAACCTATAGCAGTATTTATTAAATAACTGGTAAACTTTTTTAAGTAAGGGTCAATGATTTAAAAATCTTTTACAAAAGCCAAAAGAGTTGAACACTAGTGTTGATTTAACTAACCATTTTGAGCTTTCACAATTGCCTTTTTAATTGAATTTGGTTACTATTTTATCATCTAAATTTTTCTACAATTAGCATTATTTGATTTTTCAATTGTTGAAACTCGCTTTCTGGCACATAAAACGATTTTATTGTATCATCATTATCAAGAAATTTGATTTCAGAGCCATCGGAAAATTTGATTTTCGTTAAAATGTCCAAATCATTTTCCTCTTTCGATTCGATTAAATCTTCTATTTCATCCCATCCCAAATCTAGCCCTTTAAATAAAGAAGAATCAGCATCAAACCACTTCTCAACAAATAATGTAAATTCTTGAAAATTATTAAGAATAATAGTTGCTGTTTTATTACCATATACTTCTGCAAATTGAATTGAATTATTGTATAAATTGTATTCCATAAGATAATAATTAAGTATTATCAATTGAGAGCCAATTTCGTTTGATTGAAAATCTAAAAACCAATCATCATAAGTAGAATAACGTTTTTTTTCAGAACCATCATGATTTAAAAATGTACATATAAAATCATAGTCTCGCTCACAATATCCAATATCAATATATTTTTCAAATTGCTTAGAATCGGCCTTTTTAAACAAAATACTTCTCATTATTTATTTCTTTTTTAATAATTTTCATATCACATAAATTAAAGCCAATGGCATGTTAAACAAAAACAGGATGCAATCTAAGCAGCCGTTATTGGTTTTATTATAATCTTAATTACACATCTCTAATTAGGGTCTTTTATCCATGTCATACCACTGAGAGCTTAAAACAGATGTTGTGGTTTAAATTCAATTGTACGATTTACAAGCAGTTATTAGTTTATTAGTGTTTGGTATGAGGTATACGAATTTTATTTGTGTTGAGTAAAAATTAATTGATTTCCATTTACTTTATCTCCATATAAAAATGCTAATTGACCATATTTTGAAGAAATAGCATTAGCAGTCTCCAAATCTATATTCTCAATAAAAAAGGAATCCTCTGACCAGTCTTCATTTTTAGAAATACCAACACCCAAATGAAAAATAAATTTTTCTTCATTTAATTGAATATTTAACTGATTATTTCGAATATCATTCTCTGATTTTGTTAATACATCTGGAAGTGGGTTCCATGCAGTAATAAATGCCCAAGTTTTGATTTGTGAATATTCAGATAACAATTGCAAAGGCATCTCACCAATTTTCAATACTATTTTATTCTCTAAAAGTATGATGTAATTTGTTTCTAAAAATGCAGTTTCTATTTTATCAATACCCATAATTACTTTATTTCAATATTTTTAAAAATATTATTTTATTGTCAAAATTCAAAATAAAGTTCGAATTTTTGGATTTACACAAAATAATGAAATTAGATTAAATATAAATCAAAATAAATACTTTTGAATTTTAATAGATTAATATGGATTTCAAAATTATTCAACACGTTTATACCAAACCTCAAAAATTATTAGTATGTTTTATGTTACTATTTTTTTTTACTTCATGCGATAATAGTAAAAACATAATCATTAATCCAATTTCTGGAGAAAAAGTGTTAGTTGCCCAAAAAGATTTTGAAAGTTTGTATTGGAAAGATGCACAATATAGATGTAAAGAATTAGGAGAAGGTTGGAGGTTGCCTACTATTGATGAATTAGAAGTGATGTATATTAAGAAAGATGATTTGAAATTAGATATTAAGAATGTATATTTTAGTAGTACTTACAAAAATTTTTTTGAACAGCGATATTACGTAACTTGTTTTGACTTTAATATTGGACGTCAAGTAAGTGACACATTAACTATTTCTGATGGAATATTGGTTGATTTTATAATTTCAAGAAGTTCACGTGCTGTAAAAACCATAAAGTAGTATTTTAATTGCTACACTAATCATTAAATTCTTGTTTTATTAAAATAATATTGTCGCTATTTTGGCTTATTATATGGCATCACAAAGCATTTTTCTGTGTTTTTGAAAGTCCTTTCCTTTACCCCTAGTATCTCTAGCGTCCTGTTCGAGTACTCTAGCCATTCTTCATTGGTCATTCTTTCATCCCCATCATCTTCTTGCTTTTTTTCCAGATTCAATGAATCTTTTTTTGTTTCATACTCCGTTTTAATACATGGTTCTACTAGCAATTTTTTCCATTTATGATAATTAGATGAACAAGTCTGATACACTGTAAGCCCTCCTTCATTTGGATTATCTGACGATATGCTAACATAGCTGTTATTCGTAAGCGTATTAAGAAAAATCAATTCCAATTCATCCATTGATTTGCAGGAATTAACTGCTTCTGAAGTTACATTGGTTTCCAAGTGGATTTTCATAATATTGCAACATAAATAGGAAAGGTCTTTGATTTCTGACTGATAAAATTGGGTTAAGAAGTCTTCGATTTCTCTTTTACTTCCTCTAATTCTGTCTTTATAACAATACAATTTAATGTAAATCTTTCTGCTCTTAATTATCCTAAGTACAGGAAAAAAACCATGTTCAATAATACTTTTCTTAGCAAAATAATCAAGAATAAAATCATTGATTTGTTTTACTCTTTCGCTTGTACCCTTTGTAATGAGTGCTTTGTAGTTTCCAAATGTTGGACTAAGGTAAGGAGTTTCTTTTTTCATGTTGTTTAACTGTTTTAAAAGGTGAATAATTTGATTCACATCAATCAATAAAATGGGGGTTTTGACTTAATTATTTTTGGTATGCAAACCCTCATCGCATTTACCACCGTGGAATTTAACTCGGTTGGTTTCTCATTGAAGAGAATCTTGATGGTGATTTATTGATTACAAAAGCTATGCCAAATAATAGTAAAAATAAGGTTTTAGAATTTAATCCGTTAGACTTTTCCTAAAATAGCTTTACACAAAAAATGTAATGATTTACTGTTGAATCTGCCATTTGAATAGGCTATAAATAATAAATATGTGATAGTTCAATTTCACATGCGTAACAATGCGCAAGGTGCGCAACTATATGCGAAAACGTTAAATTTATTGAATATTTAGTTACTATTTAATGCAGCTAAATATTCAATAGGTAGTAACTAAATATTATTTAAAAAGTAACTAAATATTGCCTTGTCCTAAAATAGGATTACATAAAGGTATAAAACATTTATTAAATATCAATGGAAACTAGTTTTAGGAATAAAAATCAACTGTAAACCTATTGCAGTATTAATTAAATAATATGTAAACTTTTTTTAGTACGAGTCATATCTTTAAAAATACCTCGTACCACTAATGCAATTGATGGACACTTTGCCGATTTAAAGAACAAATTGAGAAATCATAATGGCTTATCAGAAACTAGAAAAAAGAAGTTTATAGATGAGTTTTTTAAGGCATAAAGACCTCTAAAATTATCAGAGGATTATCCTAAAACAACCCTCTGATTGACAATTTTGTCGGTCATCAAACTAACCCTAAACAAGTTGCTCTCCAGCAGAGCTTATCTCCGTTTTGTTTGATTGGGTAAAAATACAAATTTTAAAATAGCAAAGATAAAACCCTTGAAAAACAGGAACTATTTTGTCCACTTGAGCAAAACATCTAAAAAATAGGAACTATTTTGTCTATTACTCCGCTTTGTCAATTAAATTTGAGTCGACCAAATAATTAATTTTTGTTTGATCTTCTTTTTTAACCTGCTGAAAACTTGAAATTTCCTTATTACTAAAACAAGATGAGAAAATGATTATTAAGAAAATGGAAATACTTAAATTACTGAATTTCATTATTTTTTATTATAAAGCTTCGCCTAGTCAGTCACATGTTTGTAACTGATTATTTGTGATGTTTCTTAAAAAATTAGTAGATTATTTTGTAAATAAACCAAGTGCGAAAATGAATTTTAAAAAGGGGAGTTAAGTTAAGTAAGTATGATATAATGCTATACTTAATGTTAATTTGGTGTTAGCTAAATGCTAAGAATTAGAACAAGATTTTTAGATAATATACAATTAATTAATATAGCAATTACTTGCATAAAAAAACCACCTTATTTTTGGCTAAAGCAGTTTGGTTAGTATCTTTAATTTCTTGTTTGGAACGAGAGGACGTTCTTAACAGTGAGCATATAATAAAAAGGATTAATTTGTAGTACTCTAATTGTATTTGTAGCTTCAAACTTTTTTCCTTAACCACAATAAATCCAAATTATTTTAGGTTGTCTTTTTTGCTACTTTCAAACCCTTGTTAATGATCAATGTTTGGAGTAAAATTCTTTAAATCTTGGTGTTCGACATTAGTTTCTTCATAACGGAACTTTCCTAGGGAAATTGAACCCCAAAAATTTAGTTTATGAGTTAAGTAGATAGTTTAGTATATTTAATAGGAGTTTGATACCCGTTATTGAGATATTTCTAATGTTTTTTGCGATGGCATATCTAACTATACCTACTTTGATAATTAATTGGTAAAATTTAAAATAATCAAGTTTATTTTAATAAAATTAGCTTATAAAAATATAGTTCATTACATATATTTTACACAAAAATATTAGGTTTGATTTATTAAATTTTTCTTTTTCTCATAGAAAAAACAAAAACTCAACAAAATTTACACCATAGTTTTTTGTTTAATCCAGAGAAAGCCATTTATGATTTCAAATATTAGTTCATGTTATTCAATCACAAGAATCTCAGCAATTTTAACCTAATTTGATTTTAAATAAATTTTTTAAACCCGATTAAATTAATTTCATCAGATCCCTGTTTGCCAATGAAACAAAATTTTTAGATAAAATTATCAATATTGATAATTTCATTATTTATAAAAAATTAGGATTAGCATAATTGGTAAGGAAAAGATTTTTAGAAAAAAGCTTTAAATCTCAAAAGCCACCTTGTTAACATTTAAAATAAGCATCCATTGAAATAAGAATTTCTGTTCTTACCGTAAAACGTTTATTAAACTTTTTACTAAAAAACTAACATTCATGAAAAGTAAAACAATTTAATATAAACTTATGATTATAAAATAAAATTCTCAATTATGAAACATTTATACATTCAAAAATTATTATAATAATTTAATAATCAATATTACCAAGATGTCAAATACACATTAAAATAATTTAAGAACTTTTGTCAACGGTACTTCTTTATTTTAACCTTCACACAACTATTGTTAAGACTGCCAATAATAAGTACAATTTCATTATGAACATATTAATTATGATAATAATGTTAAATAATTTTCACCGTCTTAATAACCATGTCCAAGAGCAACAGAAAAATGTATAGTATATTTTTGTAGTTGGTATCCATTTTAATTTTAATTTTTTTGAATACATGGGACAACAGATATCATATTTATTAGTTAATAATCCAAAAAATTAACAATTAATTTTTATTTTTATCCATTAAAATAAAATATACAAAACAGTATCGTTCAAATTACAATCATTTTTAAAAATTGGATTTTTTGACTACCGCTTAATAAAATAATAGATTACAATTAAAGTAACTCATAAATTAAAAAGAAATCTACTAAAAATATATAGACTTTCCATTTAAAGCAACAACATAGCAATTAAGCGTTTGATAACAAGTTATACGTAAATTAGTATTAAAATTACATCACAATAAGAATAGAAAAAATAGTTTAACAACTTGCCAATTTTTTGTATTGGCAAATAATTGCCAATTTCATTAATTAAACAACATGGCTATTTTTAACATTATTGGAAAATTATAGAATAAAATATTTTACATTTAAAAATAAAACAGAAAATTAAAGTTAAACTTTCAACAAGTTATAATTAGTGTAAAGGAGATATTAGCATTTAATAGGATTATGTTAAGATGCACTTTTAAGTCTATTATAACTAATGTAATCATCACTTATAGA
>JBIIBC010000048.1:0-14825 GCA_044239605.1 Bacteroidia bacterium
TGTTCGTCTTCCTTTATTAGGTCATTTAAACGGTCTATAACCTCGTACCAATGGGATTCAGAACCAAGAGATGTTAGGGTGGATTGTATGGAATCAATTTTTGAGGAGATTGATTACATTTGTCATTTAAAAATTACAATTATGAAAATTAAATATTCAATCATATTTCTTGGAATAATCCTTGTATCACTTTTCTCATGTTCTGATTCAAAATTGGGACAGGAGACAGACCTTGATAAGGAAAATCTTAAAGGGGATGTTGTTTTAGTATTTACTAAAAATGATGGTTTTGTAAGTCTTAACCTTTTCAACGATAGGGGTATGTTAACCCAAAAATTTAGTGGTAGTACAGGAAAGTATTTTACTTTGGATGAATCAATTTATGATAACGAAAGAAAAATTTTAGTTAAAATAAGTTCTAATTTTGGTGATGGTTTATCCAACAATGAAAATAAATATTCATATGATACAAATGGTAAATTAGAATCTATTAATTCCCAAAAATCAAATAATAATTCAAAAGATTTTAATCAAAATTTCAAATACAATAAAGATGGTGAATTAATTAAAGAGGATTCCAAATATGATGACATGACTATTTCTAAAGAATATTTTTATTCAGAAAATAAATTAGATTCGATAATATACACTAATAAAATTGGTGATATAGTAGTTAATAATACTACCGAGATATATGAAAAAGATAAACAAATCAATAAACATTATGATATTGAAAGTAACGAAAATAAGGTTCTAACAGATATAACTTTTTATAAGAAAAATAATAAAGGAGACTGTATAGAAGAAGTACTTGATGAATTTAATAGTAATGGTAATAAAATAAAATCTACTACTAAAAAGTATGAATACAATTATGATGAAAAAGGAAATTGGTTACAAAAAAGAGAAATTGAAGACGGGATATTAAAGAAAACTGATAATCGAACAATCATATATAAAGGAGGAGAAACAAGTATTTACATTGACGAAATGGAAAAATTTATGATTAGTCTTAATGGTGGTAGAAACAATTCTAATAATTCCAAAGAAAGTATTGAAAGTAGAGAACCAAATGGTCAAAATTTACAATCCAACGATAATTCTTCTTCGAACACATACCAAGAACCCGAAAGACAACAACAACAACCCCAAAGACAACAACAACCTGAAAAGATTAAGTGTAATAGTTGTAATGGTTCGGGAAAATGTCCAACATGTAGTAAATCTCAACAAGACGGATATTATAATAGAAGTGGAAGTTACATCAAAATTAATGAGATTAGAACGGGTATGGTAATTTGTACTCATTGTCATGGTAGAGGTACATTTATGAAAGAGGATGACAACCCTTGTAGTTGGTGTAAAGGTCAAGGGTGGGTATTCTGTCGTGTTTGTAATTACAATGGAAGAGGAAATAATATAGGACAGTGTCAATCTTGTAAAGGTTCAGGTTATCGAAATTAACAGTTCCAAACCCTTTCATAGCGCGGGTTTGAGATAGATAATGTAATTTTCCATTTTTATTTTAATATGGAAATATTACACATTTACCTCAGGGTTTCGTCTCAAATACAAGTAGATAACACATCGTTAAATACACAATCTGATGTTGGGATTGAACTATCCAAAAAACTTGGTATGGGTTACGAGATTCATAACGAGGGTGGTTCATCTTCATTTTCTGATAACTTGGATTCTCGACCCGTTCTTTCAAGTATAATTCGAAGAATTTCTAACGGGGAGATTAAATCACTTTACAGTTGGAATCCCGACCGTTTATCAAGAAACCAAACGGTTTGGATTCAAATTCGGTCATATCTTATTCGTTACGGTGTCATACTTTATACCTCTAACGGAAAATATGATTCGAACGATTACCTTGAAAATTTACTACTCGGAATAATCAGTGAGATAACATCCTATGATAACTCCCTCAGACAAAAAAGATTTGTTGACGCGAGAATTTCAAGGGTTAAGGATGGGAAGTTCCATGGTGGATTACCATTATTTGGATACCAAATTAATAAAACCAATCAAGGTTCAACTTTGGTTGAAAACCCTGAGGAATCCAAGTGGGTTCGGTTTGTTTATGAGTCCTATTTGAATGGATGGTCTACCACAGAAATAAAACAACATCTTGAAGAAAACAATGTAAAGACAAGACGAGGTAATTCGAATTGGTCTTTGGGTTCACTCCAACTTATGTTGCGTAACAAATCTTATTTGGGTGATGTTAGTTTTTTTGAAAAGAAATCGAAGAAAACTTACCATTACAAAATCCCACAAATCATATCCCATCACTTATTTGAACAAGTACAAGACAAAAGAATGGGTATTCTAAATGTAAAAGGACAGTATAGAAAAACTATTAAATCCTATCTATTCCGAGATTTTTTGGTCTGTTCTTGTGGTCATAGAATGGGTGGAAGAACAAGTGAAACTCATTATGTTCAACATTATTACTGTCCACTAAATGAACGAAAATTCAATAAATCTAAAAAAGAAAATTTGAGTTGTTCGATGAAAAGGTGTTTGAATATACCTCAAACCGAGGAATTTCTTTGGAATTCAATTATCGAAATTCTGAAAAATACCATTTCAATCAAAGAAAAATTCAATGAATATTTGAAAGAACAAGGACGATTGGATAAAACACAATTGAATTTGTATATATCCAAAAAAACAAAGGAATTGGAATCATTGATTGAACAAAAAAATCAGATAGAAAATGGAATCATTGATGTCGAAAGGAAGAACTACTTGGGAGAGTTCCAATCCGAAAACATTTATAAAACACTGAAAAAACAACTTAATAAGGAACACCTATCAATCTCCTCAAAAATTGATTCCATACAATCCACCCTAACATCTCTTGGTTCTGAATCCCATTGGTACGAGGTTATAGACCGTTTAAATGACCTAATAAAGGAAGACGAACAATTGTCCCAACCAAAGAAAAAGGAACTGTTACGGTCAATTATAGACCATATAAAGGTGGATTATGACAACAATCAGAAAACCCATGAATTGGATGTGAATTTTAGAATACCGATGAGGGTGTTCAGTGATGATTCAAATCTCAAACCAAAAACCCAGCGAGGGGATTACTCCACCGTAACTGACTTAGCCAAGTTACGAGGTTGATCTACGTTACACTCGCGTAAAACTGCAATGTGATAACTCAATAATTGCAATGGAATAGTGGCAATTAAAGGCAACATAGATTCTTCGCAAGCCGGAATATAAATAACATGATCAGCCATTTCAGCTACATGTTTATCACCTTCGGTTGCTATGGCAATTACTTTACCTTTACGAGCTTTTACTTCTTGAATATTGCTTACAACTTTTTCGTAATTAGCATTTTGAGTAGCTATAACTACCACTGGCATTTCTTCATCAATTAAAGCAATAGGACCATGTTTCATCTCTGCAGCAGGGTAACCTTCTGCATGTATGTATGAAATTTCTTTCAATTTTAAGGCACCTTCTAATGCTACAGGAAATCCATAACCACGACCAAGATATAAGAAGTTTTTAGCATCTTTATATTCTTTGGCTAGCTCCTTAATCATGTCATTTGATTTTAATGCTACTTCAATTTTTGCTGGAACTGTCTCAATTTCTGCAATCATTTCACGCAAACGTTGAGTAGTTAAAGTACCACGTTTTTGACCAATAGATAATGCCATTAAAGTTAAAGCAGTAACTTGAGCAGTAAATGCCTTGGTAGATGCTACACCAATTTCAGGACCAGCATGAGTATATGCACCTGCATCTGTTAAGCGAGGAATAGATGAACCAACTACATTACACACTCCAAAAATTGTAGCACCTCTACTTTTTGCTAACTCTAAAGCTGCTAAAGTATCAGCAGTTTCGCCACTTTGAGAAATGGCAATTACAAAATCGTTTTCATCTAAAACAGGATTTCTATACCTGAATTCAGAGGCATATTCAACCTCAACTGGAATACGAGCAAAATCTTCAAATAGATACTCTCCAACTAAACCAGCATGCCACGATGTACCGCAACCAACAATGATAATACGTTTGATATTTCTAAATTTATCCTCAAACTTATCAATACCAGCCATGGTAATTAGACCTTCATTAATATGAATTCTACCACGATATGAATCAAGAATTGAACGAGGTTGTTCAAAAATTTCTTTCATCATAAAATGCTCATAACCGCCTTTTTCTATACTTTCTAAATTAATTTCTAATTCATGAATATAAGGAGTTTTTATTGTATTGTCTATGGTTTTTATTGTTAAATCCGTGCCTTTTATAATAGCTATTTCACCATCATTTAAATAAACTACATTTCTTGTATATTCTACAATAGGAGTTGCATCACTTGCTATAAAGTGTTCCCCATCGCCAATGCCTAATACCATTGGACTTCCCTTACGAGCGCCAATTAAATAATTAGGGTTTTTTTTGCTTAAAATTACAATCGCATATGCACCAATTACTTGAGTTAAACTCATTCGGACAGCTTCTTCAAAACTGACCTCATTGTTTTTGTGAACTTCTTCAATTAAATGAATTAGTACTTCAGTATCTGTTTCGCTTTTAAACTCATGTCCTCTTTTAGAAAGCATTTCTTTTAAAGCAGCATAATTTTCTATAATTCCGTTATGAATGATTGCAAACTCACCATTTCCACTTAAATGCGGATGTGCATTTAAATCGTTAGGTGCGCCATGAGTAGCCCATCGCGTATGACCCATACCTGTATGAGCTGTAGTACTTTGATTGCCAATTGAGGCCTCTAAGTCTGCAACTTTTCCCGTCTTTTTATAAATTTTAAATTCTTTACTATCGTCAAGTAAAGCAACACCTGCGCTATCATAACCACGGTATTCTAATCTTTTTAGCCCTTTTAATACAATTGGGCAGGCCTCTCTATGGCCAATATAAGCTACTATTCCACACATAATTAAAGCAATATTATTAAATATTTTGGGATTTCAAAAATTTGTTTGTGTTAAGAAAATCTGAACTTTTGTTAATGGCTGTTAACAATGGCTTTGAATAGCCTATAAAGGCTTCAAACTCTTTAAAATTTAAAGCTTGCTCTCCATCACTTAAGGCTTGCTCTGGATTCGGGTGAATTTCAATCATTAACCCATCAGCACCAGCAGCAATTGCTGCTAAAGCCATCTTATTTACAAATGCAGCTTTTCCTACACCATGGCTAGGATCTGCAAAAATAGGAAGATGGGAAAGTGATTGCATTAATGGAATAACACCTAAATCAAAAACATTTCTGCTTTGCATATCAAAACTCCTTATACCGCGTTCACACAATATTACGTTTTCGTTTCCTCCACATAGTATATAATCGGCAGCTAAAAGCCACTCTGTAGCTTTTGCACTCATTCCACGTTTAAGCATTACCGGCTTATTTATTTTGCCAAGTTCAGCTAACAAAGAGAAATTACTCATATTACGTGCACCAATTTGAATAATATCTGAGTGATTATAAACTTCATCTAAGTTGCTTAAATCCATTAATTCGGTAACAACGCGTAAATCATATTCATCTGCTGCTTTGCGAATTAACCTCAATCCTTCATTTCCCAGACCTCTAAAACTGTAAGGAGAAGTACGTGGTTTGAATGCTCCACCTCTAATAAATTTTATTCCTTGTGAATTTAAAAATTTTGCAACACCAAAAATCTGTTCTTCTGTTTCAACTGAACAAGGACCTGCAATTAAATTCAAATCGTTACCACCAATATCTACACCTTTTACTTGAAATGTAGTTTTCGCTTTAAACTCCTTTGAGGAAAGCTGAAAAGGCGTGGTAATAGGAATAATTTTTTCAATAAAATCAAACTGTTTCAGTTCATCCATTTTGTAAAATGAAGGCACAATCAATTGATTATTAAAATCTTGATATAAGTATTCAAATCCTTTCAATTGAAAGAATTTTTTTAGGTTGCTAATTTGATTAGCAATAACAGTTTGGCTTAATTGAATTATCACAATAAATAAAAACTACTTATTTTATAACAGTATAATTTAAATTTAGTTTCAAATTCTTTGTATCTAAAACTACACGTCTTGCTGTGGTTTGAAAAATGGATCCTAAGGTACTATTTGGAACTACAATACTTAAACCATAATGAGTATTTCCAACCCCATTTCGTATATTTTTTAAAATATTATTTAACTCACGAGCAAAGTTAAATCTATATTCTCCCCTATCTACACTCCCTCCAATGTATTGAAAACTTTCAGAATAGGAGTCAACTGTTAACTGACTTCTCCCAAGCGAATCGGTTGAAAGTAAGGTAAGTTGATTTGGAATTTTAAAATTATTATTATCAAATCCGACAAGTGCTTTTACCACAATTTCGGCTTTTTGTATGGCAAGTTGTGGTGTTTTGGCTAATCTTTGTAAAATGGAATCTGCTATAAATATTCTAACTTTTGTACCAGCCATTGATTGCAAATAACAAGTGTCTTTTTGTTGTGAAATACTAAACCTAGTAGTTAAAGGGTTGGTAAGAGATGTGTTACTATTCTGATATTTATTATAGCGCGCATTTCCATTTAAAATTGGAAATTCAGTTCTAAGTCTTGTGGTATCATTTCTATAATACACCACCATATTGGTGTACGAAGAATTTAAATTTAAATACCAAAATCCACCTTCACCTACTGCAAAATTACTTTCATCAACAATGGCAAAACCTTTAAATAAATCGTAAAAATCTGTCGAGCTGAAAGTATTTTTATTTTGAAGTTTTAATTTAAAATCATCACTAAGTTTAATTCTAAGACTTGCAGGTATTTTCACTTTGCTGTTTACGTAAGTATCAGCAATACTATCACTTGGCGAAAACTTACCATTAAAGTTACCAGCTAATATTGCAGACTTAAGGTATTTTCGATTAGAGTAATAAATCGAATCATAACTTAATTTTTCGCTCATTTCATATACACTTATGTTATGTACAGCATTTGCGTCACCTGCAAAAGTACTATCATTTCCAATACGTAATTGCAAAACAACAGAATCTACAATGGCATTAGTACCCAATGAAAATGATGCTGCATTATTTGGAATAGTGTAAGAAGTTAAAACAGCTGCATTCGACAAACCAAAAATAGGGTCATTAATTGCTCCCAAAATATATAAGGATTGTCTATGTGTAGCCAACGAATCAAAAGGTGCAGTATATGAGTTTAAGCCAACTGTTTCAAATGTTGAGTTAAAAGTTGAATCTGGATTAATAAATGCAACCAGTAATGTATTCGTATCTTTTTTACAAGAAGAATAAAATAGTGCTAAGGCACTAACAAATAGAATAAGATTTTTGATAGTAGTATTGATTTTAGTTTTGAACTTGCAATAACTCTTCATATAAATTGTCGTATGCATCTCCATACATTCCTTCCACATGTTCGTGCATTAATTTACCTTTTTGTTTCTTAATAAATTTAGCTACTTCTGCATCAATATCAGCACTTGCTTTTACTATTGCATCAGCATGTGTAATTCCAGTAATATAAAGCGCATTACTATCAGATTTAGCTAAAGAAGCAACTTGTTTATTATCAATTTCGTTTAGGCCAGCCTTGCGAGCAAAATCTTTTCCTAAATTTTCTTCAAATTGATTTTCGAAAACTGAATATACAACTTTTGCATTTCTAAACACAGGCTCATCTTTGTATATGGTTTTCAAATACAATGGAATTAAGCTTGTCATCCAACCTTGGCAGTGAATAATATCTGGCTGCCAACCTAATTTTTTAACCGTTTCCAAAGCTCCTTTACAAAAGAAAATGGTGCGCTCATCATTATCATTGTAAAAAACATTTTTATCATTAGCAAAAACAAACTTACGATGAAAATAATCTTCATTATCTAAAAAGTAAACTTGCATTTTAGCTTCCTGAAGAGATGCTACTTTAATTGTTAGTGGGTTATCGTTATCGTCAATAGTAATATTGATACCTGATAAGCGAACCACTTCGTGTAATTTATTTCGTCTTTCATTGATACAACCAAAACGAGGCATCAAAACACGTATTTCATTGTTTTTTTCCTGAATCGCTTGTGGTAATCTTCTTGCTAATTCGCCAACATTGGTTACTTGCAAATAGGGTGTCATTTCTGATGAAATAAAAAGAACTTTTTTCTTAGCCATACTAAAATTTACTTTTTAAAAAAGTATGCAAATTTACGATAATGTTAATATATTGATTAATATTGGAGGCAAAAAAATTAGTAAAATTAGACAACGCGCTGTAAATCAAACTCAAGTGATTGTATTTAAAACCATAAATGAGCTTAAAAACTACCTAAATGACCAAAAAGGTAGTGGAAAAACCCTAGGATTTGTTCCCACAATGGGCGCATTACATCAAGGACACATTTCATTAATTCAAAAATCTTTAACCCAAACTGACATCACAATTTGCAGTATTTTTGTTAATCCTACACAATTTAACAACTCTCTTGATTTAGAAAAATATCCGCGAACAACAGCTGAAGATATGAAACTTTTAGCTGCTGCTAATTGCGATGTACTTTTCTTACCTAGTGTTTTGGAAATGTATCCTAGTGGCCAAATCAAAAACACAGAAGATTATGGCACCATTACCAACATTTTTGAAGGCGAAAAAAGACCTGGTCATTTTGATGGTGTGATAACTATTGTTTCACGTTTTTTTGAAATTATTAACCCTAATCAAACTTTTTTTGGTCAGAAGGATTACCAACAATGCATGGTTGTTCATGAACTAATAAACCGACATTTTAAAACGATCAAACTTTATATTGAACCAACCGTAAGGCAAAATGATGGACTAGCTATGAGTAGCCGAAATTCACGTTTAAACAAATCTGAATTATTAGAAGCCTTGGCTATTTCAAAAGCTTTGTTCTATGTCAAAGAAAATTGGGGAAGTTATGAAATCAATGATCTCATACATGAAGCAAGAAATATTATTCAATCCGCAGGAATTCTAAAAATAGAATATTTTGAAATTTGCAATAAAATAACTTTAGAAAAACTTTCAGGTCACTCAAACCAATACGATGACGCTGTTGTTGTAACTGCTGTTTTTTGTGGAGATGTAAGATTAATTGACAATTTAATTGTTTACAAGTAATATTTAAATTTGACTTCCACTTAGTATTTTTGTTACAAACAAAAAACAAAATGCAAGTTAAAAACATAGTTATTGCAATAAGTGCTCTTTTTTTAGCAAGTTGTAGTAATAACACCCCAACTAAATTACCAAATGAAAAGCCTACTATATATGGCAATTGGCTATTAGCTAGCCTTTTAAATTATGTAGATTCAACTCAAAGAATTTTAGGACACAAACAATTTTTTTGTTCTGAAATAATTATTGATAGAAACAGTGATAGTGTAACCATTGTAAATGGCGATTACGAATATTGGAAAACCAAATATGATAGCATATCTGAAACCGAAATTTCACTACAACATTTGTCTCACATGCCACATAGTAATTTATTTTTGACAAATGATAATAGACTGTTGTACTACGATTCTGCGGCACAAAAAACATTTTATTTTATAAAAGCAGTTAATAATCCAATTGTAAAAACAAATAGAGATTTACCAGCTATGAAGTATGAAATAAATAAACGTTTATTTGAACATACTTTTAAAGATATAGAAACCAATAAATCAATTTCATTTACAGCACTAAACGAAGTTAAAAATGAAAAAGAGTTTACTCATTACCAAACATTTATTAATAATGACAAGGCTAATATGAGTGAAGATAATTTAATGGAATGGACCAACCCTAAAACTAAAAAAACTAAGTTAACTATTTGGGAGTTTAAGGGCGATACATTAAAAATTTACTCAACCATAAATACTGAATGTAAAGATTGTAAGCCATTCTATGAACGTGGGGTTATTTGGAAATTACTTTTAAAAAAATAATTGAACATGATAGATGAAAAGCTAAATCCTTGGAAAACTAAGAGCATAAAAACTGTTTATGAAAACAATTGGATAGAGGTAGAACACCATGAAGTTTTAAATCCAAGTGGTAATGATGGTATTTATGGAAAAGTTCATTTTAAAAATTTAGCTATTGGTATTATTCCTCTTGATGAAAATAATAATACATGGTTAGTTGGTCAATACAGGTACCCATTAAATAAATACAGTTGGGAAATTCCTGAAGGTGGCGGTACAATTGAAATTGAACCAATAGAAAGTGCAAAACGAGAACTTTTGGAAGAGTGTGGCTTAATAGCCAATGAGTGGACAGAAATCCTTCAAATGCATTTGAGCAATTCTGTTAGCGATGAATTAGCCATTATTTATGTGGCTAAAGGATTAACGCAAAAGGAAGCTGAGCCTGAAGATACAGAGCAATTACAAATAAGAAAACTACCATTTAATCAGGTCTTTGAAATGGTAATGAATGGTGAAATTACCGATAGCATGAGTGTAGCTGCCATACTAAAACTTAAACTATTAATGTAATTACTTTTTTAATATTACATACCAAACCAAAATAATTTTACATAAAAAAATTAAAACTCATTTGTCGGGCATTTATATCCATATTCCTTTTTGTAAGCAGGCTTGTTATTATTGTAACTTTCATTTCTCAACTCAACTAAAAACCATGGATGAAATGGTAAATACCATTTGCCATGAAATAGAGTTACGATATTCTTATTTAGCCGAAACCGAATTACAAAGCATTTATTTTGGGGGAGGAACGCCAAGTTTATTGAGTAATGCTCATTTGAGCCAAATTTTCGAAACCATAAAAAAGTATTTTACCCTAACCAAAGGCGCTGAAATCACTCTAGAAGCTAATCCTGACGATTTAACCGAAGAGAAACTTTTGGATTTAAAGCAAACACCAATTAATAGGTTAAGCATTGGGGTGCAAAGTTTTTTTGATGCAGATTTAAAATGGATGAACCGCGCCCACAATGCTAACCAAGCTCAGCAAGCCATTACGTTTGCTAAACAAATAGGTTTTCATAACATAACCATCGATTTGATTTATGGAACTCCTGGTTTAACCAATCAAAATTGGCTGAAAAACATTGAAACGGCTATTGGATTAGGCGTAAATCATGTAAGTAGTTATGCCTTAACTGTGGAGCCAAAAACGGCTTTGTCTTCGTTTATTGAAAAAGGAAAATATACCAAAACCAATGATGAGCAAGCTGCTGAACAATTTGATATTTTGGTAAATACGCTAACTGAAAATGGTTTTATTCATTACGAAATAAGTAATTTTGGTAAAGCGGGATTTTTAGCTGTTCACAATAGCAATTATTGGAAAGGCGAACATTATCTTGGAATTGGCCCATCGGCACACTCATTTAATACCAAATCGCGTAGTTGGAATGTGGCTAATAACCAGCAATACATAAAAGCATTGCAAAACAATTATTGCGAAGCAACTGAAGAAATATTAGGCTTTAACGACCAAATAAATGAGTATATTATGACAGGTTTGCGTACCATTTGGGGTTGCGATTTAAAGTATATCGAAACCCAATTTGGAGTTGACCAAGTGTTACGAATTATTAAATCAGCAGAAAAATTTATTGAACAGCAACTATTATTAATTGAAAACAATGTGCTAAAAACTACTTCTAAAGGGAAGTTTTTAGCAGATGGTTTGGCAGCAGATCTATTTATTGTTTAGTTAAAAAATTAAAATAGCCAATAATTACCTAAATATAACTGCTTTAATTCTAAAGCAGAGTATACTGTTACCTTCAATCAAATCATATACATAATTTTGGTGCTTAGACTATATTTAATTAACATTGTAACAATAATTAAACATTAATGAACGTAAATTTTGACTGTAACTTATGTGGCTGTAAACAAGGAAAAACCATTCCTTTTAGATATGCTTTTAAGGATAAATTTTTATGGGGAGTAAAATGCAATAACTGCGAATTGGTTTCTATTTGGCCAAGGCCAACAGAAGACGAAATAGTAGAAATGTATGCGTCAGATTATTTTACTGGTAGCGATAAAGAAACGCATCACATGGAAGTGGCGTATGTTGATTTATTGGCTGCTGGTGATTATACTGATGGAATATCTTACATGAAACAATATTGTAAAAATGGAAATATTTTAGATGTTGGTTGTGCCACTGGCAATTTTTTATATGCTCTAAAAAATAGTGGTTATAACGTAAAAGGAATAGAACTTTCGAGTTTTGCAGCAGAATTTGGACGGATAAACTTTGGAATAGACATTATAAATGAGCCATATGATTTTAAATTATTAAACACTGAATTACCCGAAAATCATTTTGATGTAGTGCTAATGGGCGATGTTTTAGAACATTTTACCAATCCAACTGAAGCTATGAAACTTACCTACAAAATTCTAAAACCTGGAGGAGTTGCATTAATTCAATTACCCGGAACACTAAATTTGCTATCGAGTAAATTAGGCTTTATGGTATATAAACTTATTGGCTCTCAAAAAACCATGCATATTCCACCTTTTCACTTAACTGAATTTAATGAAAAAACAGCTAGAAGAATGTTTAAAGATTGCGGGTTTACAAAAATAAATATTAAACAAGAAGTGAAACCGCCAAATACAATTCCTTTAAGAGGGAACTTTATTGAAAATTCAGTGAAATATTTATTTCAACACATCAATTTTTATTTAACCAAATGGTTTGGTGTAGCTGGTGATAGGATCATTATTGAAACCTACAAATAGTGTCTGCAAGAAAATCCCAATTTCTTAGTTTTACTTGCTATAAAAATTGACATTTGCGATACTTCGACTAAGCTTAGTACAAGCTGCAAACTCCAACTTTTCTATCTTCGCAAGCCTTGAACTCGAAATTTTCTAATCAGACACTGTGCTTTATTGCAAGAACGAAAAAGTTAGATTCCTCGTTCAGGTTTTACTGCCAAATTGCACCAAATAGACATATAATTTGGTATTATTTTCTTACTTTCGCACCACATTTAAAAAAATCAAAATAGTGGTGTTGCTATTATTTTGATTGAACCAATCAAATTATGCACAGAACACACACCTGCGGAGAGCTTAGAATTACTGATATTAAAACCACTGTTACCTTAAGTGGTTGGTTGCAAAAAAGCCGCGATTTAGGCGGAATGACTTTTATAGATTTACGCGATAGATATGGAATTACCCAATTGGCTTTTAATATGGAAACCAATGCTGCTTTGTGCGAGCAAGCTCGTAAATGCGGACGTGAGTTTGTATTGAAAGTAACTGGAAAAGTAATTGAGCGTAGCAGTAAAAATGCCAATATTTCAACTGGTGAAATAGAAATTGAGGTAACGGAATTTGAAATTTTAAACGAAGCGCAAACTCCTCCGTTTACCATTGAAGATAATACTGATGGTGGCGATGATTTACGCATGAAATATCGTTATTTAGATATTCGTAGAAAACCTGTTCGTGATAATTTATTGTTGCGCCACAAAATGAGTCAACAAACTCGTGTTTATTTAGATGCACAACAGTTTACCGAAGTTGAAACTCCCATTTTAATCAAATCAACCCCCGAAGGTGCGCGCGATTTCGTGGTGCCAAGCCGCATGAACCAAGGACAGTTTTATGCTTTGCCGCAATCACCTCAAACTTTTAAACAATTGCTAATGGTAGCTGGCATGGACCGTTATTACCAAATAGTAAAATGTTTTAGAGATGAAGATTTGCGTGCCGACCGTCAACCAGAGTTTACTCAAATTGATTGCGAAATGAGTTTTGTGGAGCAAGAAGATATTTTAAACATGTTTGAAGGCTTGGTAAAACATTTGTTTAAAAACGTAAAAGGAGTTGATATTGATACCTTACCACGAATGACCTTTGCAGATGCTGCAAAATATTATGGTTCTGATAAACCTGATACCAGGTTTGATATGAAATTTGTGGAATTAAAATCATCCAATGTAAAGACGTATAATTATACGTCTTTACATTACAACGACCTTGTTTCAGGTAAAGGTTTCCCAGTTTTTGATAATGCAGAATTGGTTGTAGGAATTTGTGCCAAAGGTTGTGCTGAATATACCCGCAAACAATTAGACGAACTAACCGAGTTTGTTAAACGCCCACAAATTGGTGCTACTGGTTTGGTTTATGCTAGAGTAAATGCAGACGGAAGTGTTAAATCATCGGTTGATAAATTTTATGATGAGGCTACGTTAAAATCGTGGGCCACTGCTATGAATGCACAGCATGGCGATTTGTTATTAATAATGGCTGGCGCAACAGATAAAACCCGTAAAGCATTATGCGAATTGCGTTTAGAAATGGGAACTCGCATGGGCTTGCGCAACCCTGATGTATATTCATGTTTGTGGGTAATTGATTTTCCTTTGTTAGAGTTTATTGAAGAAGAAGGCCGTTGGTTTGCAATGCATCATCCTTTTACTTCACCAAAACCTGAAGATATAGACCATTTAACTAATGGCGATTACGCCAAAGTAAGAGCCAATGCTTACGATATGGTTATAAATGGAGTAGAAGTGGGCGGAGGTTCTATCCGTATTTTCGATAAAACACTGCAAGGCAAAATGTTTGAAGTATTAGGTTTTACAAAAGAAGAAGCGCAAACTCAATTTGGATTTTTAATGAATGCTTTTGAATATGGTGCACCACCACATGGTGGAATTGCATTTGGTTTCGATAGGTTATGTTCACTTTTTGGAGGCGAAAATTCTATCAGAGATTTTATAGCTTTCCCTAAAAATAACTCAGGTCGCGATGTAATGATTGATGGCCCAAGCCCAATTGATCAAAAACAATTGAATGAGTTGGGAATTA
>JBIIBC010000025.1:0-47010 GCA_044239605.1 Bacteroidia bacterium
ACATTTGACTAAAAATGGTACTTGAAATTTGAATGTCAATTGGGTTTAGTTGTTGTTTTTTAAACCTACCACATACTTTTTGCCCGTAGTGTTTGGTAAAATAATTTTGAATGTCTTCAGCAGAAAAAGTGGTAAAATCAACTACGGTTTTTTGGCAACTACCGCAAAAACGGCCTTGTTCGTTTAGAGTCATAGTGCCCCATTTTTCGTGGCAGGGTATTGGAATGTAAATTTTCATGGTATTTTTTATTTAACTAATACCATGATGCAACTAGTTTTAGTTTTCCATAAAAAAATTATTCTCAACAAATCACATTGATCAATAAACCACTTTTCGTAAAACCACTTCCATGAATTAAATGGTGATTACTAACCAAAGGAGATGCGCTGCATGACTATTTAAATACTCAAAATGTCTTTCAGAAGGAATCTCCTCAATATGCCAACCAACTTAGCTAATGGAATATTTATTGTCACCCAAAGGAGATGCACTGCATGACTATTTGAATACGCAAAATGTCATTCAGAAGGAAACTCCTTTCCATGGCAACCAACTATGAAATATAAATATTGCTTGCCACCCAAAGATGATGCGATGCACGACTAATAAAAAAAAGCCATTGAAATTTTGATTCCAATGGCTCTTCTAATTGTAGTCCAAATTTATCAATCTTTTTTTGAGTATTTCTTAAACAAAAAAATCATTCCTACACCTATTGAAAATATCAATATATAAAAAAATATTCCCATGGTTTTATTTAGTTAATTCTGATTGTAAAGCAATCATTTTTAAAGCAGTTTCTGCGGCTTCAATGCCTTTGTTTCCATGCTTTCCACCGCTGCGTTCTTTAGCTTGCTTTAAGTCGTTTGTGGTTAATACACCAAATATAACTGGTAAACCGTAACTTAAACCTACTTGCATTACGCCATTTGCACAAGCATCGCTGATAAAATCAAAGTGAGGTGTATCGCCTTTAATAATGCAGCCAATCGTAATAACTGCATCGTATTTATTGCCCAATGCTACCAATTGTGCGCCAAAAGCTAGCTCGTATGCTCCGGGCACATAGCTAATCAAAATGTTTTTTTCTTTAACACCCATTTTGGTTAAAAACTCAATTGCTCCATCGCGTAAAGCAAAAGTAATCTCGCTATTCCATTCAGCCACTACTAAACTAATTTTAGTTTTAGTAAATGCTTTGCTGTTCTCTAAGTTAGTATCTGATAAGTTTTTTAATTTAGTTGCCATATTATTTTTGTTTGTAAATAAAAAAACCATCCATTGTTAACGGATGGTTTTTAAATATTTTTGTTAATTAATTGCTTTCTTTAGCAGCTTGTGCACGTGCAATATATTTATCAATATCGCCTGCTTCTGTTGCATCAGGATATTCACTTTTAATTTTTTCGTACATGCTTAAAGCATTACTCCAGTCTTTTTGCTCTTCGTAAATAAAACCAGCTTTCTTTAAGAAAATAGGAGCTGTTAATTTGTTTTTACTCATGTTAGCTGCTTTGGTATAGTTTTTAACTGCTTTATCAAAGTCATTGGTTTCACTGTAAGCATCGCCTAATAAACCAGTGGCTAAAGGACCAACTAATTTATTGTTAGTACTAAAGTCTTCTAATTGAGCAATAGCATTGGTGAAATCACCTTTTTGCATGTAACAAATACCTGCATAGTAGTGAGCTAAATTAGCGGTTTTAGTCATTCCATATTCATCAGCAATGGCTAAGAAACCTAATTTATCGCCTTTTCCATTTAAAGCCAAATCAAACGAATCAACCTCAAACCAAGCTTGCGCAGGGAAAATAGCCACTTTAGCAGCTTCTTCTTTAGGACCAATATAGAATTTAGTAAAACTCCAGTAACCAACTACAGCTACCACTATTACTCCAACTACTGTTAAAATGTTTTTTTTATTTTTATGGTAAAAATCTTCTACTTTATGGGTAGTTTCCATAAGTGTTGCATCTAAATCTAAACCCGACTCGTTGTGTTTTTCTGACATTTCCTTTTGTTATTTTATAAGTTCTTAAATATTTTACTTTTTTTATTCTGTGATAAATGGATAATTTGGCTCTGAGTAAACATCTTCCCACAAAGCTGCTCCTTCAGGATAAGGAGAGTTTTCGCTAAACTCAACCGATGCTAAAACCTCCACCATTACCTTTTCTTCAACAGCTTCTAAGTCTGCTTCGGTAGCCCAATTATTATCTAAAATTGTTTTTCTTACTCTTTCCAAAGGATCACGCATTTTGTATTCCTCTACTTCTTCTTTGGTTCTGTATTTAGCCGGATCGCTCATAGAGTGACCACGGTAACGGTAAGTTCTAATTTCTAAAAATGTTGGTCCATCGCCTTTTCTTGCTCTTTCGGCTGCCTCAGCAATTGCCTCATGAACAGTTTCAGCTTGCATTCCATCTACCTCTTTGCAAGGCATATCGTATGCTAAACCAATTTTATAAATATCCATTTGGTTGGTTGTACGCTCCACAGATGTTCCCATTGCGTATCCATTGTTTTCGCAAACAAAAATTACTGGAATTTTCCAAAGCATAGCCATGTTAAAAGCTTCGTGTAATGCACCTTGACGCACAGCACCATCTCCCATATAACAAACAGTTACTTGTTTTCCACCTCTGTACATATCGGCAAAAGCAATTCCTGCGCCTAATGGAATTTGACCTCCAACAATACCATGTCCACCAAAAAAGTTGTGTTCTTTACTAAACATGTGCATAGAACCGCCTTTTCCTTTTGAGCAGCCTGTTACTTTACCATAAAGCTCTGCCATAACAGCATTAGCCGAAATACCACAAGCCAAAGCATGAGCATGATCGCGGTAAGCAGTAATAATTCTATCATCACTATTTAACGCACTCATAGTTCCTGCCACTACAGCTTCTTGGCCAATGTATAAATGGCAAAAGCCCTTTATTTTTTGTTGCCCATAAAGTTGAGCCGTTTTCTCTTCAAATCTGCGCATAAGCATCATTTGCTCAAACCAACGCATGTAAGTTTCTTTTGTAAAGCTTGTCATAATTTAAAAGGAATGCAAAAAAACGAAAAAATAACTAAGTTAAAAAGGTATTCTGTTAAAATAATTATCTGATTATCAGGTGCAAATTTTTGATTTTTGATTTTTGATTTTTGATTTGATTGAATTCTTTGCTTTTAAAGGTTCAATTTTTTGTAATCAATCTCCAACATTTATTAATCACTTTTTTAAATAGAAATTCATTACTGCTTTTAGAAAAATAATATAAAACAGCAAATTATACATTTGGTAGCTTAGTAAAACTAATTATTTTCGCCCTTAAATTTATAATTTACTCATACAAATATGACAAAAATAAAAGTTGCCAACCCTGTGGTTGAATTAGATGGTGATGAAATGACTCGCATTATCTGGAAATTTATTAAAGATAAATTGATTTTACCTTACCTAGATTTAGATATAAAATACTATGATTTAGGAATGGAATATAGAGACGAAACTAACGACCAAGTTACAGTTGATGCTGCAGAAGCAATTAAAAAATATGGTGTTGGTATTAAGTGTGCTACCATTACACCTGACGAACAACGTGTAAAGGAGTTTAACTTAAAACAAATGTGGAAAAGCCCCAACGGAACTATTCGTAATATTTTAGATGGTACTGTTTTCCGCGAACCTATTGTATGTAAAAATGTGCCTCGTTTGGTTCCAAACTGGACTGCTCCTATTTGCATTGGCCGTCATGCTTTTGGCGATCAATACCGCGCTACCGATTTTGTAACCAAAGGAAAAGGAAAACTAACCGTTAAGTTTGAAGGCGAAGACGGAACTGTTCAAGAATTTGAAGTTTATAACTTTAAGGGCGATGGTGTAGCAATGGCTATGTACAACACTGATGAAAGTATTCGTGGTTTTGCTCATGCTTGTTTTAACCAAGCTTTAGGCAAAAAATGGCCTTTGTACCTTTCTACCAAAAACACCATTTTGAAAAAATACGATGGTAGATTTAAAGATATTTTTGAAGAAATTTATCAAGCAGATTACAAAGCAAAATTTGTAGAAGCAGGAATTGTTTACGAACATCGTTTAATTGACGATATGGTAGCATCGGCTTTAAAATGGAATGGGAATTTTGTTTGGGCTTGTAAAAACTACGATGGTGATGTTCAAAGCGATACAGTAGCACAAGGTTTTGGTTCATTAGGTTTAATGACTTCAACTTTAATTACACCTGATGGAAAAGTAATGGAAGCAGAAGCAGCTCACGGAACGGTAACTCGCCACTTCCGCGACCACCAAGCTGGCAAACCAACAAGCACTAACCCAATTGCAAGTATTTTTGCTTGGACTCGTGGATTAGAGTTTAGAGGCAAATTAGATGGCAACCAAGAGTTAATTAATTTCTGCCATGCATTAGAAGCAGTTTGTATTGAAACTGTTGAAAGTGGCAAAATGACTAAAGATTTAGCAGTTTGTATTCATGGAAATAAAGTTAATTTAGGCGAACATTACCTAAATACACAAGACTTTTTAGATGCAATTGACACTAACTTAAAAGCTAAATTAGCATAGTAAGTACTTAAATATCAAATATTTTATTAAAGCCTCGAAATTTTCGAGGCTTTTTTGTTTATAAATTAATTACACGTGTAAATTATAAATAATTTGTACGTGTAATTTGTTTTTATAAATTTGTAATTGAAAAAACTTCCCTAATTTATGGATACCAAATTAACCCTTACCATTGAAGAAACTGTAATTGCCAAGGCTAAAAAATATGCTAAAAAAAGCGAAAGAAGTTTATCAGACATTATTGAAAACTACCTAATAGCTTTAACGCAGGAAAAAGAAGAGGAAAATTTAGACGCAACAACTATTGTTAAATCTTTAAAAGGTTCATTTAGCAATAATTCAAACTTGAATTATAAAGACCAATTAAAAAACGAATTGACCAAAAAGTATTTATAAACTCATGGAAAAAGTTTTAATTGATACAGATGTAATTTTAGATTTCTTTTTTGATAGAAAACCTTTTTCAGATGATGCTGCAAAGATTTTAGCTATGTGTGAAAAGAAAGAAATCAGCGGAAATATTACAGCCGTTATTTTAAGTAATGTTTATTACCTTTTACGCCAATCGGCTAACCATAACAAAGTTATTGAAAGTTTAAACACTTTAATGTCAATTATTGATATTGTTACTATTGATAAAAAAACAGTAATGAATGCACTAAATTCAAACTTTAAAGATTTTGAAGATGCCTTACAAAATTATGCCGCAGAAGCTGATAATGAGATAAGAATTATAATAACCAGAAATATAAAAGATTATAAAAACAGCAAAATTGGAGTTTTGACTCCAGAAAATTACTTAGCACTTAAACAAAAATAAAAACCACATAAATAGGCTGACAACAAAGTAACGCACCATGTTATCTTATGCTATTTATGTGGTTAAATAATTAACTTAAAAGTAAGTTATTGAGCAATTATTGCCCAATATAATTTACAGTTTTATACTCTCCGTTTAGTTCCACTTTGGTTAAACCATGACCAGCTAAACCTTTCATGGCTTTATCCCATTGCTTGCCACTTAAGTGCGAAACCGCTTGTTTTAAATCGGCTAAAGGCATACTGATATTTGGTTTCAAAATTTCTAAAATTTGTTTCTCCTCTGCGGTTAAATCTAATTGTTTTTTCTCCGGACGCATTTGAGGGAAAAACAAAACATCTTGAATAGAATGTTGGTTGGTTAATAACATGGCCAATCTATCAATACCAATACCAATACCTGCTGTAGGTGGCATTCCATATTCTAAAGCTCGTAAAAAATCATGGTCAATAAACATGGCTTCATCATCGCCACGTTCCATTAATTTTACTTGTTCTTCAAAACGTTCGCGCTGGTCAATTGGGTCATTCAATTCAGAATAAGCATTAGCTACTTCTTTTCCATTTATCATTAATTCAAAACGCTCTACCAAACCTTCTTTGGTGCGGTGTTTTTTGGTTAAAGGGCTTAACTCAACCGGATAATCAGTTATAAAAGTTGGTTCAATAAAATTGCCTTCACATTTAGCTCCAAAAATTTCATCTACTAATTTACCTTTGCCCATACTTGG
This sequence comes from Bacteroidia bacterium, assembly GCA_044239605.1. Taxonomy (GTDB): domain Bacteria; phylum Bacteroidota; class Bacteroidia; order UKL13-3; family UKL13-3; genus JAAFJM01. The sequence continues at coordinate 6,125 of JBIIBC010000025.1, forward strand.
GGCTGTTGGTATACCTAATTCTTTACAAACTTCGCGCAATTGGCCTTCGTCCATATTGCTTACATCAAAGCCAGTAAATTGCTTAATGGCATCATAAATAGGCAAACGCTTGAATGGTGCTTTAAAGCTGATGTTTTTATCGCCTACAGTTATATCGGTAGTTCCATGCATTTCCAAAGCAACTTTTTCTAATAATTGCTCTGTAAAATCCATCATCCAATTATAATCTTTGTAAGCCACATAAAACTCCAATACAGTAAATTCTGGATTATGCGTTCTGTCCATTCCTTCGTTACGGAAATTGCGACTGAATTCATACACAAAATCAAAACCACCTACTATTAATCGCTTTAAGTAAAGTTCATTTGCTATTCGTAAATAAAAAGGAACATCTAATGCATTGTGGTGTGTGGTAAAAGGCCTTGCAGCTGCACCACCAGGAATATTTTGTAAAACTGGGGTATCCACTTCTAACGCACCATGATTATTTAAAAAATCACGAATGGTTTTTACCATAACACTGCGTTTGTAAAAAGTATCTTTTACATGAGGATTAACAATTAAATCGGCATAACGCTGACGGTAACGAAACTCAGGATCGGTAACTGCATCAAAGGTCTCGCCATCTTTTTCTTTTACTATTGGCAATGGTTTAATTGATTTACTCAATACCGCCAAAGTTTTGGCATGTAATGAAATTTCGCCCGTTTTGGTAGTAAACATATAACCTGTTACGCCAATAATATCACCAATATCAATTAATTTTTTAAAAACGGTATCGTATAAAGTTTTGTCTTCGTCAGGGCAAATATCATCTCTGCGCACATATACTTGTAATTTGCCTACACTATCTTGCAATAACACAAAACACGCTTTACCCATATCGCGCACACTCATAATACGGCCAGCAAAAGTAACCTGTTTCATTTCTTCGCTTTCCTGGTTTGCACTATACTTGCTAGCTGCTTCTACCGAGGTGTGAGAAATAGGAAACAATGCAGCCGGAAAAGGGTCAATACCCAATTGGCGCATATCGTTAAGTTTTTGTCTGCGTAATAATTCTTGTTCGCTTAATTGATTGCTCATAAATGCTTTTTATTGATGCTATTTTTATAAAAAAGAACGCAAAAGTAGCATTTAGGAACTTTAAAAGGGAATTTTTAGGAAAATAAAATAATTATATTCCAAAGGCTAATTCCGAAAGCTTTCGGAACATGTGGCAATTCATCCTTCATTAATGGTGTTGAAACAAAGGATGAATTGCCCCCAGATTTATCTGGGGGTTAAAAGAAAAATGCAATAAAATTGGCTTTAGCCAAATAGTTTATTAAATACAATGATTTAATTGAATCGATACCTAGCACCTATATTGGTATTAACAAATGACATCATTTCAAAAAAACGAAAACCTACATTTGCATCGGCATACAAACCTAATTTAGGTGTTAAATTATATTGATAACCAAAACCAATATCATAACCAAATGAAAACTGTAGCGGGTCTTTATAGGTAGGGCTAAGATATGTTATTTCATTCCCATTCCCATAATAACGCTCTTTACTAATAAACGACACTGCATCATTTCTTAGGGCAAAAAGAAATGCATTTTTAAAGTATATATGTGACTTAAAATCAATTTCGTTAAAAACCCTCATAGTGCCTATTCTAAATAAAAACGAAGTAGCACTGTGGGTATAATTTTCTTTTTCATCAATGGAGTTAGTTACATTATTGATGTATGAAAAGTCTTTATTTATGGTGCTAACTTGAAGTGAAATAAATTTCATTTGGGAAGCGGTGGCCCAATCAAAATAACCAATCTTAAAACCATAATGCACTCCACTATATAAATTACTCCTTCCATTGTCGTCTAAATCGGCTCTTCTATTATAGTCAATAGGAACAAGTGCTATATCAATTCCACTCTGTGCTTTATTGTTACTAATAAAAACCATTAAGAATGTGAAAATTAAAAAATATATTTTTTTCATTAATTTAAATTTATGCAGTTAGTTAAGTATTATTTTAGAAGTATTTAATTGAGTACCTAAATCTGTTATTTTTAGGTAATTATTCCAATCTTTGGTTTCATGCTTAAAGCTATTTACTTTTTTAACAATAGTCCAAACGATATAACCATTTTCTAATTTTGCCTTTGAAACAATTGACCCAACATTATTACTTTCACTCATATTTAAATTTTCAATACCAATAGGGGTTTTTCCTTCTGGCATCTTAATTTTTACATTCATGGTAAAGGTTTTATCGAAACTAATAAAAAATGGTTTTTTCCTATCTGTTCTATCCTCATTATCGCTAATTAATGCCAATTTACCAAGTATTCTACCTATTTCAAAAACTAATGATTTTCCAGCAGGCTGCAAGGTATTACCAATAATAAATTGTTCTTTCCAACTAGTTGTGGAGTTGTTCTCTTTCCTTCCATCACTAATGGGTTCAAACTTTTCGTATTTTAAAACATAATATTCATTTCGAGCATCAGTTTCTAAATTTTCTTGCTTGTTTTTTTCTAATTCAGCATAAAAATCTTTGTAAATTCTTTCTTCTTCTTTGTCTAAAAAAGCACGGTTTATACTATAATAATTGGCATCGGTAAAAAAGTATAATTTTTTACTTTTTGTTATAGCTTTTTTACTTTCTAAAAATTTATAATATTCCTTATAGTATTCTTTATTGTTTATTAAATTAAATCTAGAATCACTTCTTTGGTATCCTGTTGCTACTGTTAAAATATTTAATTTTAAACTATCTAAGCCATTTTTATACTCGGCATTAATAGTTACTGAATAAGTATTATTGTCGTGTGATGTTTTGGGCAGAACAATTGTTTTAATACCCATTTTACTGATACCTTTAATGATATTGGTAAATGCATACGCCTCAGTATTTTCAAAATTTTCACTTATATCATCTAATTGACTAACAGAATTAAACATAGTTAAATAATGTTCTTTACCATCAATTTCAAATTTAATTCCCCACGACAATTCATTGGTGTTAATCAAATTTTTTATATCAATATTTTCTTTCGAAGTCATAGCTAAAAATTCATATTCAATTTTTCGCTTATCCAAATGTGTCATAAACTGTGTTAAAATATTTAAACCATAGTTTTGTTGTTTGAAATTAAAAGCTAAGTCGCACAGATAGGCTTGTTCTCTGCAAAAAATGTAATATTTTTTTATGTAGTCTTCATCAGAAAGGTTATAAACATCTACTGATTTTAAAAACTCCATATAATGCACACTTGGCGTTTTAGCTTTTTTAACAGTATTATAAACATAATTTTTAAAATCTTCTTCTGTTAACTTACTTTTTAATTCATTGTTTTTTGGTTTATCATGAAATGGATAATAAAAATTAGTATTAAAGTAAATTCCAAGTCTATAATAGGGGTCACTGTAATTTTCATTACTCATTATTTCACTCTTTCTTTTGTCAATCATTTCGCTTTCAAAAGAATACAAAACCTGTTTACCAGCAACTTTTTTTATTAGGTCTTTGGCACCATTAAAACTTTTAAAAATTAAAACTGTGTTTTCTTTATTTATTTTAAATTCGTTCTTTAGATATACTATTGGCATTCCCTCCACATTAGTAAAATAATTACTGTTTAAATTATTGCCTGAGTAATTGCTTAACGAGCTATAATCAATAATATCTCCAATCTCTAAATTTTTAATTGCAATCTTTCTTTTTTTATCATTCAAAAAAAGGTTAACAAATTTATTGCTTGTTTTTACATTATTAGCTTCTACAGCGTCTTTTAAATCTACCACTAAACTTTTGCCATTAGGCTTTACAATTTTTACTTCAAATTCATCTCCATCTTCAAAGGTAAAATCGCTGTAGGTTTCAATTGCATTAATATCGTTTAGTTTTATCCTTGTTCTTGAATATACAGAGTAATCGTAGTAATAATTAGTGTTGGGTATTTTAATACTTGACTGAACCAACTTTAATTTTTCATACAACATTACCATCGACTCATTTTTAAATTTATCAGGAACATTTAAATTAGAAAAAGCAGTTTCGGTATCTTCCTTTTGAAATTCATATAATGCCTTTAAATCTTTCTTTTTATCGCCTTGTGCTATAATATTACTGCAAGTAAAAGCTACCATTAATAATGCGAAAAAATGTTTGTTTTTTATATTAAATATTTTCATAAATAGCCCTGTTTTTATTTGTTTAACACAATATATTGATTGTAGTTATTTTTTAATTTATCAATCATATCATTCCATTGTTTAAAATTACTTTTACTGATTTTTCCTTTCTTTAAAACAATAGATTTAGCGTACCTTATAGCATTACCGGTTTGCTCATATTTTAAAGTCAAACTAAACTCTGAATTGTCAATAATTAAATCTTGCGGAGTTGATATTACTTTATATCCAACAGGAATAAGATAAGTTATATCGTACTCATAGTTGATTTTATGATTAAATTGCATATCAAAAAAGCGACCTGTGTCAGCTTTATTACCAGAAAATTCCCTGTTAAAATCTGGTTTTAACATCATGGCATTTCCTACAGTAAATAAATGGTTATTTACCATTAAATCATAATTGATATTTATATCAATATTTCTATTACTTAAGTCGGTCGAATTAATATTACTTGCATCGATATCAATATCATCAGGGTCAACAATATTATTTAAAACCGTATTTTTTTTATTTAAAGGAGCATAATGAAAAGCCCTTAGAATATTTGTTTTGTTTTCACCTTTTATGGTTTCATACATTTTACCTTCTAAAGTACTTTCATTTAACAAAAAGGTGGCTTTTCTTAAATGTAAATTTCTATCAACAGGTAAATCAGGAATAGTATCAATAAAATAACTTGGCCCATTTTGAACCAATACCTGCCTACCTTGAATTCTATCAGCATAATCATCAATTCCAATAAAACTCTCTGTTGCATCTAAGTGGTATTTTTTACCATTTAAAACAAGCGTACAAATCATATGATTGTCAACAATTATACTTGGGATTGAGTAATCATAATTCAGATGTTTTGTTCCAACCCAAGTTAATCGAGCATCGTAACCCATGGCTGAGAGCATATTTTTTAATAAATTAGCCATCCCCTTACAATCACCAAATCTATTATTATATACATTTTGACAAGCATCAGGTTTAAAACCAGCAATACCATCTTCAAATGCAACATATCTAATATTATCTTGAACCCAATAAAAAACAGATTCAATTTTTTCTAAATCTGTTTTTTTTCCTTCAGTAATAGTTTTTAGTTTTTCCATAAAAGGAGTACTATCATTTTCTACAGTACTTACTATTTGAGCATAATGTGCATATAAATCGTTGGTATTTGCTATTAATGGAATCGGTTTTTTATCTTCTTTTTTTACAGCAGTTTTTGACTTTACTTTTGATTTTTCCTCAACTTTAACATCTTTTTTTTTCTCTTTAGGTACAGCCTTGCTGAATGCTTTAGCCATATCATAGTTAACCGATTTTACTAATATTACAATATGTGGCAAGTTGTGTGAATTACCGGGCATATTGCTTTCATAATTTATTGCTTTGGCATCTCTTAGAATATAGGTTACATAATTAATTTTTTCATTACTCTTCTCATTTTTAAGGATACTTTTAACATCATCATCTTTTATTGAATACTTTTTATCTGATTTTTCAATATTAAATCCTGCAAAATTTTTTTCTATAATTTCAACTGTTAAGTAGCTAGGAATAGCTAAGGTAATAACCTTCTCTTTTTGCGGAAAACCTTCTAAAAAATAAGCACTGGTTAAATATTTAGCATCTTTAAAATACCTTGAATAGTTAACACGTAAGTTGGTTCCTAATACTGGTAAATCTAATGCTATTTGCGCCTGCTTTGCATCTGAATAAAATATACCTCCACTTTGAAAATTAGTACTTATGTAATCGATTTTTCTAAACGATGAAGAAGGCTTAGTTCCTAATTTAATATTAAAACCATCAAAACTAGTTTGATCATCAAAATATTCTAGTTTTTTAAATTTTACAAAATCTTTTGTAGCAATATATTTTTCAAACACTTCCTCTTTAACTCCAACGGGATTGCCTTTTTTTAAATTATCGGCATAATAATCGAATTTATAAGTGCTAACAATATATTCTGCAATGTATTCAGGATTATCAGTATGTTTTTTCTTTAGCTTAACGCCTTCTAGTACATCTTTTTCTGTAACAACACCAAAATAACTTTCAATTAATGGACTTTTGCCATGTGGTGGAATGTATTTTGATTTACATGAAAAAAACAGTGTGACAATAAGTGAAATAGACAGTAATTTTATTCTCATTTTTAATACAATTTCTTCAAATAAATAAAAAAAAAATCATTTACAAAACATTACAAAAAGTAATTTTAGAATTGAAGCATATTTTTTAAAAAAAAAGAGGAATTAAAACCAAATAAACTTCAATTAAAGGCCACTACTTAATACTAAATTATTAGTGTTTTCATATTCTCGCTACATTCTTTCTTTAATAAAAACCCAACATAATAATGCAAATTATTTAAAAATCGGCAGTTATGTCAGTATTTTAACTTGGTTGTTAATTTGTATATTGCCAACTATATTTTTTAAATAAACAACAATGAAAAAAGGAACGATTATTTTATTAGCAGTGCTTGGCGGAATTGTTTTATTATTAATGAACGGATGTTCAAGTTATAATAATATGGTTTCGAAACAAACAGCAACCGAAGGTGCTTGGGCCAAGGTTCAAAGTGCTTACCAACGTAGGTTAGATTTAATTCCAAATTTAGTAGCTACCGTTAAAGGGGCAGCAAATTTTGAACAAAAAACCTTAACCGATGTAATTGAGGCAAGAGCAAAAGCTAGCTCTATTCAAGTAGATCCTAACAAATTAACACCTGAAAATATTAAGAAATTTCAAGGTGCTCAAGGCGAGTTAAGCCAAGCTTTAGGCCGCTTAATGGTAGTATCGGAGCAATATCCTCAGTTAAGAGCTACTCAAAACTTTAGCGAGTTACAAAGCCAAATAGAAGGAACAGAAAACCGCATTAAAGTGGAAAGAGATAACTTTAATGATGCTGTAACCGATTACAATACTTACATCAAAAAATTCCCACAAGTAATTTATAGTGGCATGTTTGGTTTTGATAAAAAAGGATTTTTTGAAGCTGACGCTGCTGCTCAAAAAGCACCAGAAGTTAAGTTTTAAAATAGATCAACTGCGTCATTGCGAACAAAGTGAAGCAATCTAAAACAATTAGAAAGAGATTGCTTCGTACCTCGCAATGACGTTTTTTAAAAATAGGTTTAAACAACAAACATGTCAGAACAATTTTTTAGTAAACGCCAGCAAGAAAGCATAGTTACGGCCATTCAAAATGCCGAGTTAAATACTTCGGGCGAAATTCGTGTACATATAGAACCTCATTGTAAACAAGAGGTTATGGAGCGCGCCAAACAAGTATTTGAAGAGCTTAATATGCATCAAACGGAACTAAAAAATGGTGTTTTGTTTTACCTAGCCTACTTAGATAAAAAATTTGCCATACTTGGCGATAGTGGCATACACCTAAAAGTTACTGATGCATTTTGGAATGAAGAAAAAGAATTAATGAAAACTCATTTTGCCAAAGGACAATTTACCGAAGGCCTTTGCCTTGCTATTGAAAAAGCAGGGCAAAAACTAAAAGAACATTTTCCTTACCAAAAAAATGATGTAAATGAATTAAGCAACGATATTTCGTTTGGAGGTAATCATGAAGCATAAATTAGCCCTTGTTTTTAGTTTATGTTTACTGTTTACTCAGTTATTTGCCAAAGAAATTCCACCATTACCCAACCCTCCTACTTTTGTAAACGATTATGCAAGTGCTTTGCAAGCAGATGAAAAAGCTGCATTAGAACAAAAATTATATACTTATTTCAAGCAAACATCTACCCAAATAGTTATTGTAATTGAACAATCGTTGGAAGGTGATGATGCTTTTGGCTACTCACAAAAGCTGGCACAAAGCTGGGGAATAGGCGAAAAAGACAAGAAAAATGGTTTACTTATTTATGTGGCTTTAGCCGAACGCAAAATGCGTATTCAGGTGGGTTACGGATTGGAAGGAGCTATGACAGATGCTATTTCCAAACGTGTTATTGATGGTATTTTAAAACCAAATTTTAAGCAACAAGCCTATTATAATGGCTTTAACGAAGCCACTGACGCTATAATTAAAACCATAGCTGGCGAGGGCTTTACCAACGACAGAAAAGCCAATAAAGAAAAAATGCCTTGGGGCTTAATCATTATTATTGCCATTGTATTGATTGCAGTATTTTTAAGAGGAGGCAAAGGCGGACGCAGAGGCGGTGGTGGTGGTGGAATAGCCGAAGCATTACTTTGGGGGACATTAGCCAATGGCGGATTTTCTGGAAGAGGTGGGTCTGGTAGCGGAGGCGATAGTGGTTTTGGTGGATTTGGTGGCGGAAGCTTTGGTGGTGGCGGTGCAGGTGGCGATTGGTAAATAACAATTTTTAGTGATGAAGATTACTAAAACTATTTGGCTGAAAAACTTTTTTATTCGATTTTACCATATTGATAGGTCGAATAAATTTATTAGAAATGTAGGCATTATTTGGACAGCAGTTGTTTTATTCTTATTTATTCCAGAAAAATTAATTGACTTATATGTAAGTGAAAATGGCACTATAGTTAATGCTATAATTACCGAAATGCCAGATAATTGTGGTAGCAGAAAAATGTACGCCAGTTTTGAATTAAACAATGAGGTAATTAATAAAAGAGTTTGGAAATCGTTTTGTAACGATTATAAACTTGGCGATTCTGTGCCCATTTATTTTCATCCTTCATTTCCAAATAATTCCCTACTTGAAAAAGAAAGAGGTTTTAGCATAAAAATAGAGTTGTTTGCATGTTTTATACTTCTGTTATTGGGGATTTTTATTATAAAATACGTGTATAAAAATTAATGATAAATTACGAAAATGCTTTAACTGTTTGGTTCAAAACAACTCTGTTTTCAATTGTTATTAAATCGTAAAGTTTTTGTTCAAAAACATTTTCAAGCTATTTAAAGGGTCTACATATCATTTAAATATTTGAATTAAATCTGTAAGTGTAAAAAAAATTATTTTACTTTAAACCTCCATTATTTCCAACACAATTTTAGAACCCAAACATTACTAAAATTTGCAGATAAGTCAAGTAAAATAATGGCAGTATTATTTATTGATTTCTAATTATGGCTTATTTAAGAATTTTCAAACAAAGTGAATACTGCCAATACGCAACCCCCCAACTTTGTCAAATTAGAATTGTTTTTTATGCTTTATACTCACCAAATACACCTCTAAAGGTATCGGCTATTTCGCCTAAAGTAGCTAAACTTTCAACTGCTTCTATAATATGTGGCATTACATTACTTCCATCTTTAGCGGCTTGTTCTAATTTAGCAATATTGGTTTTTACTAAATTATTATCTCTTTCAGCTCTTAATTTGTTCAACTTTTCAGTTTGTTGAACGCGGATATTATCATCAATTTTAAACGAAGGTGGGGCAACTTCTTCTTCTACCATAAATTTATTTACACCCACAATTACCTTTTCTTTGCTTTCAATGTCTTTTTGGTATTTGTAGCTAGCTGTTGCAATTTCGTTTTGCATATAACCCTCTTCAATGGCGCTTACACTTCCACCCATGGCATCAATTTTTTCAATATACTTCCAAGCTTCAGCTTCTACTTGATTGGTTAATTCTTCTACAAAATAACTACCGCCCATTGGATCAACGGTATCTACTACACCACTTTCAAAAGCTATAATTTGTTGCGTACGCAATGCTGTTCTTGCTGCTGCTTCGGTTGGTAAATTTAATGCCTCATCAAAACCATTGGTATGCAAACTTTGAGTTCCACCCATTACCGCTGCTAAAGCTTGCAAAGTAACACGAGCAATATTATTTTCAGCTTGTTGAGCAGTTAAAGTACTTCCACCAGTTTGTGTATGAAAGCGTAACATCATAGCCTTTGGATTGGTGGCGCCTAAATCTTTTGCTATTTTAGCCCACATTCTGCGTGCAGCTCTATACTTGGCTATTTCTTCAAAAAAGTTATTATGCGCATTAAAGAAGAATGACAAACGTTGACCAAATACATTTATATCTAATCCTTTAGCAATTGCGGCTTCACTGTATGCTTTGGCATTAGCCAATGTAAATGCTATTTCTTGCACTGCTGTACTTCCCGCTTCGCGAATGTGGTAACCACTTATTGAAATAGTATTCCATTTTGGAACTTCTAAACTGCAATATTCAAAAATATCGGTAATTATGCGCATGCTTGGCTTAGGAGGATAAATATAAGTTCCCCTAGCCGCGTATTCTTTTAAAATATCGTTTTGAATGGTTCCTGAAATTTTCTTGATATCAGCACCTTGTTTTTTTGCTAATGCAATGTAAAACGAAAGTAAGGTAGATGCTGTAGCATTAATGGTCATACTAGTAGTAATGTCTTGCAGTTTAATGCCATCAAATAATGTTTCAATATCACGCAAACTATCAATAGCTACTCCCACCTTACCCACTTCGCCTTCACTCATAGCGTGGTCGCTATCGTAGCCAATTTGTGTTGGCAAATCAAAGGCCACAGAAAGACCCATGGTTCCATTTGCTAATAAATATTTGTAACGTTTATTCGATTCTTCGGCAGTTGAAAAACCCGCATATTGGCGCATGGTCCATAATCTACCACGATACATATCAGGCTGAACACCACGAGTATAAGGAAACTGGCCAGGCAATTCATTATTGATATTATTGCTGTCTTGTTGGTATAACTCGTTAATTATTATCCCGCTATCGGTTATAAATTTATTTTCGGACATTTTATTCTAATTTAAGTTTCGCAAATATAGATAAACTATTTTTGGATTTTAATGATAAACCTTAGAAGCAATAATTAACAACATTGATATATTACAGCAATTATTTAGTTCTAAAAATTAATTTTTCAAAAGCAATAAAAAACTCAAAAAGGTAAACCACTATCTTTAAAACCTAAAATTTATTCCACTAGAATTTATTGTTATTCTTTTAATATTTTAGCTGTAAAAGTTTCATTTTTACTTACTAATTTTATAAAATAAAAACCGCTTTTAAATTCTCCTAAATCAATACTTGCTATAGTTGAATTTTTATGGCCGATAAGCACTTCTTTTCCGCTAAAATCATAAACCATATATTCAAGTTGGAGTTCTGAACCAATATTAAATACCCCCGATGTTGGATTTGGATAAATATTAATTTTAGAATTGGAATTAATACCACTAATGGAAGTATATTTAAACTCAAATTCATCACTTAAAGTTCCGCATCCATCTGAACTATCAATACGCACACTATAAAATCCAAAATTAGTGGGTTGAAAGGTTTGTAAATTGGCCCCAGTAATTGGAGAACCATTAAAGTACCATTGATAGGCTTGTCCATTACTCGCTTTCAAAGTATTGCTAGATACCAAAGAAATGGAAGGCTTTGTAGGTCCACTAGTTACCGAAACTGCTTTAACCAATGTATCGGTACAGTTATTGGCAGCAATTACTTTAAGTTTAATGAAGTATTTCCCAGGAGAACCAAAGTTCTTGGTTGTTGGGAAGGTAGCAGTTGAAAAAGTGTTGTCGCCAAAACTCCATTCGTTGCCAACAACCCAACTTTCTGCACCTCCGTTTGAGGTATTATTTAATTCAAAAGCATTATTTAAAAAACATTGATTTAAATAATTCACTTCAAAATCGGCCTTCGGTTTTATATTATTTACTTCCGTATTTTTATTTAAAACTTCCGTACATCCTACATCATTAGTAGCAACCAATTTAACATTAAAAACGCCTGTTTTTTTGTAAATATGTCTTGGGTTGGCTAGTGTAGATGTTGCAGTACTGTCACCAAAGTTCCATACAAATGTATTACCTGAACTTAAAGTAGTATTTATAAATGCTACAATCGAAGAGTCGCAAGTATTGTTAACAGTTTCAGCTTCAAAATTTACCAGTGAATCTTTAAAAATAATATCCATGGTATCTTTTGCTGCTGGGCACGGTCCAAAAGGATCATTGGTAGACAATACAATTGAAACTAATTTGTTTGCAAAATCAGTAGTTGTAGGTCTATACTTGGTGCTCACTGTATCTATTTTGTCAAAGGTTCCTATTCCATTGATGGTACTCCAATTAAGACTAGTAGCAGTGCCACTAATATTACCTATTAAGTCAATTCTGTTATTTGTTGCACACACTGTTTGGTCTAATCCTGCATCAGCAAAAGCAGGTTTAAAAAGCGTAACAGTTATCGAATCTTTAGCCTCTCTGCAAGGACCAACTGGGTCACTCGAGATTAAGGTAAAGGTTATTTTTCCTAAGTTAATATCTGTTTGCGTAGGGTAGTATGTTGTAACTGAATCAAATGAAATATAATTTATTGAATTTGATGAGAGCCATCTTGCAAATACTGCAGCACTATTATAACTTCCATTTAAATTAATAGGACTATTACCACATATACTTTGATTTTGACCAGCATTAACAATTGGCTTTTGGTATAAAATTACATTTAAAGTATCTATTACTGAACTACAAGGGCCTAAAGGATCGTTGGTAGTCAATATTAACTTAACAAGCCCACTTTGTTTATCACTATTACTAAATGTGTATATGGTTACTAAAGAATCAGAATTGTTAAATGAGCCACTGCCTGTGCTGGTCCATTTTGCAGAAGTAGCCGAGCCATTTATGGAACCAATTAATAATATTGAATTATTTGAATTACATATTGTTTGGTCTAAACCTGCATTTGCAATGGTCATTTTACTAATATCAATTTTAGTTGAATCTATAGAATTAGAGCATGAATTGAAAGAATCATTGGTAATAAAAGTAAAAGTTACCTGACCTAAAGTTTTATCATTTTCACTTGGAAAGTATATTGGAGTAAGTGATAAATTATTATTAAAAACACCCGACCCATTTGTATACCAGACTGCATTTCCACTTATATAGTTTGTACTAGCATTGAGGTATATTAAATCATTTTCGCAAATTGAAGTATCATTAATTATATTTGAAACAGCACTAAGATTAAAGGATAACTGTATAGTGTCAAAAGCACTTTCGCAAGGACCTACTGGATTATTAGTACCTAGTATTAGCTTTATACTTCCTAATTGCTTATCAGCAGTACTAGGAAAATACCTAGGGTTTAGTATGGTAGAATCACTAAAATAGCCCGTGCCTGTTGTTTTCCATATTGCACTAGTGGCCGCACCACCAATAGCACTGTTAAGTAAAATACTTGACTCGCCTGTACAAATGGTTTGGTCGGCTCCCGCACTTACTGTTGCCAGAGAGTTGATAGTAATTAAAATAGAATCACTAACTGATTTACAATCACCTGCAGGATCATCAGATTTATATTTAACATAGAAAAAATTATTGCTTAAATCAATTTGATTAGGCATATAAGTGGTAACTGTATCAAATGAAATATAAGCAGGTTCATTTGAAACTGTCCAACTTGCAAAACTTACAATATTATTAAATGACCCTTTTAAATTTACCAAATCGTTTTCACAAATTACCTGGTCTGGTCCAGCATCAATTTGCGCTGGATTTTCAAAAATTATTTTCAACGAATCTAACCCAAAACTGCAAGGTCCAAAGGGATCGTTGGTTGTTAAAATTAAATATATAAAACCATTATTTTTATCAAAAACAGAAGGGTAGTAATTTGTATTTAAAACATTAACGTTATCAAATGTTCCTGTGCCAGAAGTGCTCCAACTTGCAGTAGTTGCAGAACCACTTATTTGCCCATTCAAAGCGGCAAAAGTTGTTGTTTTACAAATTCCAATATCATTCCCAGCATTTGCTATTGCTAAAGAATCAATCGTTACCTCCATACTGTCAATCGTGTTATCACAAATGTAATTAGGATTAATTGTTGTAAATGTAAACATAAGTTTTCCTAATAATAAATCTGAATTACTTGGGTAATAAACGGGATTTACTAAAGTATTATTTGAAAAATAGCCCGTACCATTGGTGGTCCATATTTTTGAACCTGTAGTGGCACTGGTATTAGCATTTAAATATAAAAAATCATTTTTACAAATTCTTTGATCGACCCCTGCATTTGAAATTGCAAGTGGATTAAAATATATTTCAACAGTATCGGCCTCAAAAGAGCATGGACCTGCTGGGTCATCGGTAGTTAATGTTAATTTTACAAAGCCATTTAATATATCATTGTTGCTAGGTATATAATTTGTATTTAAGTTGGTTGGGTTAATAAATATGCCCGTACCTAATGAACGCCAACTTGCACTTGTTGCCGACCCACCAATACTTCCATTTAAATTAACTAAAGTTATATTATTACACAAATTTTGATTCACACCCGCACCTACTATTGGCCTTGGTAAAAAGAAAACAGTCATGGAATCTGAAGCTGGTACACATGGACCCGCAGGATCATTGGTTGTTATTTTTAAAACAACTGAACCATTTGTAATATCTGCAATACTTGGTGTATAAACCGCATTTAAGTTTGAAGAATTAACAAATGAGCCACTTCCCGAAGTTGACCAATTAATGTATGGTGCCACATCATTAACGGTTCCATTTAAATTGATTATGCTGTTAGCACACACAGTTTGATTTGTTCCAGCTTCTACAAAAGGTCTAGCATTGATATTAATATTAGCTCCATTGTCAGTACCTACAATAAAAGGATCATTAGCCAAAACCCTCACTTTATATAAATAACTTGTACTACAATCAATAGGCAATGTACACAAAATATTTCCGCTGCTAGTTGATGTTATTTGTCCAATATTTATAGGTGAAATAAAATTTCCATTAGTATCACTTAATTGTACCGCAAAAATATTTGATGGATTAAAACTGCCATTAATAACATAACTAATATTTACAGTTTCGCCAGCACAAAATGAATTTACAATCAAAGAATTGGTTGTAATTGTTTGTGCATTTGTTTTGAAACTTATTAGCGTTGCAATAGTTAAAATTACTATTAATAGAATAGAATTTATATGAAATTTTGTTGGCATTTGTCTTTTTATTAATTAAAAACTAAGTTAAAATTACTTCTAAAGTATGGCTTTTTGTTTTAGTAACAAAAGAAATAGGTAATCCGCAGTTAAATGTATTTTAATTGCCAATATTTTTATTTAACCTGCATTGTGTTATAAACAGATTAAATTAAAAGGTTTAATCGTTAAAGTAAAGAACATTAAAAAACTAAAATCAACAAAAAAATCAAAATTGATAGTTTGGGTTTGCTTTTTTATTCGCAAATTCGCAGCTTACTTTTCAACCATGAATCAATCCATTCCATCAGGCAATTTAGCCTCACTTGAACAAGCACAGCAATTAGGTCTTAGACCAGAAGAGTTTGAAAAAATCAAAGAAATTTTAGGTCGCACTCCCACTTTTACCGAAATGAGTATTTACTCAGTTATGTGGAGCGAGCATTGTTCTTATAAAAATTCTATTGTTTGGTTAAAAACATTGCCTAAAAAAGGGGAAAAAATGTTGGCTGAAGCAGGTGAAGAAAATGCAGGATTGATTGATATTGGAGATGGATTGGCTTGTTGTTTTAAAATAGAAAGTCATAATCACCCAAGTGCAATTGAGCCTTATCAAGGTGCAGCAACGGGTGTGGGTGGAATTAACCGCGATATTTTTTCAATGGGCGCTCGCCCAATTGCACAACTAAACTCATTACGTTTTGGAAATATAGAAAACGAAAGAACCAAATGGTTGGTTCGTGGAGTGGTAAAAGGAATTGGAAATTATGGAAATGCTTTTGGCATACCAACAGTTGGTGGCGAAGTATATTTTGACGATTGTTATCAAATAAATCCTCTAGTAAATGCCATGAGTGTGGGAATTGCTAAAGTAGGAAAAACGGTTTCAGCTATTGCAGAAGGTGTTGGCAATCCTGTTTATATTTTTGGTTCAGCTACTGGAAAAGATGGAATTCATGGAGCTGCATTTGCAAGTAAAGACATTACGGAAGATTCAGCAAAAGATTTACCTTCTGTTCAAGTAGGCGATCCTTTCTGGGAAAAATTGATTCTAGAAGCCAGCATGGAATTGCTTGAAACCGATGCCATAGTTGGAATGCAAGACATGGGTGCAGCAGGTATTACTTGTTCAACCAGCGAAATGAGTGCAAAAAGTGGAACTGGAATGAAAGTGTGGTTGGATAAAGTTCCTATGCGTCAAGAAGGCATGAAAGATTGGGAAATTCTTTTATCAGAAAGCCAAGAGCGTATGTTGGTGATTGTGAAAAAAGGAATGGAAGCCCAAGTTGAAAAAGTTTTAGAAAAATGGGATTTAACCTATAATATCATTGGTGAAGTAACTGATTCAGGAAGGGTTCAGTATTACATGAACGATGAATTACGTGCTGATATTCCTGGAGAAAGTTTGGTTTTAGGTGGTGGTGCTCCCGTTTATCACCGTGAATACACCGAGCCTAAATACTTTAAAGAAATTGAAAAATTTGATATAAACAATATAGCAGATTGTAAACCAGAGCAAGCTATTAATGTTGCTAAATTCCTAGCTGCTCACCCAAATATTGCATCAAAAAGATGGGTATATAATCAATATGACAGTATGGTAGGAACCATCAACCAAACCACCAATGCGCCAAGTGATGCATCAGTTGTAAAAGTTAAAGGAACCGATAAATCAATTGCTATGACTGTGGATTGTAATAGCCGTTTTGTTTGGGCTGATCCATTTGTAGGTGGGCAAATTGCGGTAGCAGAAGCAGCACGTAATTTGGTTTGCGCTGGTGCTGAACCTGCGGCCATTACCAATTGCTTAAATTTTGGAAATCCTTACAACCCTGAAGTGTATTACCAATTTGTGTATGCCATAAAAGGAATGGGTGAAGCTTGTAAAAAGTTTGATACACCTGTAACTGGAGGAAACGTAAGTTTTTATAATCAAAGCAGTGATAACGATGCTGTTTTCCCAACTCCAACCATTGGAATGGTAGGTTTGATAGGCGATAACAAAAAACACATGACCATGGATTTTAAAAATGCAGGTGATGTAATTTATATGCTAGGAAATAGCAAAAACGATATTGGTTCATCGCATTATTTAGCGCACTACCATAAAGTACAATACTCTCCTGCACCATACTTTAACCTAGATGAAGAGCACCAATTACACAAAGCGTTGTTAGGTTTAATCAATGGTAATCATATTGAATCTGCTCACGATGTAAGCGAAGGTGGTTTGTTTATTACTGCTCTTGAGAGTGCTATGCACAGAGGTTTAGGATTTGAACTAAGTACTAAGAACTCTGAACTAAGAACTGATGCTTTCTTATTTGGTGAAGCACAAGGACGTGTGGTAGTTTCAGTAAAAGCGAATAATTGTGCTCAAGTTGAAGGTTACTTAAACGGATTAAATATGCCGTTTGAAAAACTAGGAACAGTAACTGAAAACACTATTCAAGTAAATGGTGTTGACTTTGGCACAACTGCTGATTTTGCTAATATTTACAATAATTCTTTAGCGGAAAAATTAGCATAAATTTATTTAACCAATATTTCAAAAAAGCTTGACAATGAAAAGTGTCAAGCTTTTTTGTTTTATACTTCCCCCAAAAACTTCTGCAAAAAATCTTCTAAACTACAAACCCAAATGTTTTTTTATACAACTGTGTAATTATGCCAATGAACTATAAAAAACCTTTATTTGTAATGAAATAACATGATACAAAAACACTTTTTAACTGTTCCTAAAACAGCCAGATACTTTACCCAAGGAGATTTAACAGAAAACACGCAATACATTTGGGTTATAATTCATGGTTATGCTCAAACTGCGGATTCTTTTTTAAATAGCTTTGAAACATTGGGAGATGAACATTTTATTATAGCCCCCGAAGGTTTAAATAAGTTTTACTCACGTGGATTTAGTGGAAGCCCAGTTGCCAGCTGGATGACAAGCCTTGAGCGCGAAAATGAAATTATAGATTACAACAATTATTTAAACCAATTAGCAGAAAGTTTAAATTTAAAATCTTATACCAATACCAAATTAGTGCTATTAGGTTTCAGTCAAGGAGTTTCAACTCAAACACGTTTTTTAAACCAAACGCCCATAAATTTTAATTTTTCGGTAATGATTGCGGGCGAAATTGGAAAGGAATTTCAAGAACATTTACCCGAAAGAATAGCTAAAACAAATAGCCTCTATTTGGTCGGTAATCAAGAAAATTTAACTAAACCCGAAAAGATTGAATTTCACCAACAGTTATTCAAAAATAGTGATTGTGCTTTTAACATTTTTGATGGGAAACACGAAGTAAATGAAAATACGATAAACACCATTTTACAATGGTTAAAACATGATACTACAAACCAATAGCCAATAAATCGGCTAAATGTAAAAAATTTAAATTAACACCTTGTTTTTCAGCAATACTTTTTAAGTGAATCAAGCAGCTATAATCGGTTGAAACCACAGTTTGAACCCCTGTTTCTTTTATGGCATTTAACTTTTTATTTCCTAAGTGAATAGCTATGTCTGAGTTGGTAACTGAAAAAGCTCCACCAAAACCACAACACTCGTCCTGATTTGGTAATTCAACCAATTCTAAACCTTCTATTTGCTCCAACAATTTACGCGGTTGAGCTTTTATACCGCAACCATTCAAACCTGTGCAGGTGTCCATAAAAACCACTTTGCCGTTAAATTTAGAACCTAAAGATTCAACCTTTATAACATCAACTAAAAACTCACTTAATTCAAAAGTACGTTTTTGCAATTGCCTAAACTTATTATGATACGAAGAATTTTGAAACAATAAATCGTAAGAGTTTCTAATCATTCCAGTACAAGCTGAACCTGCGCATACAAAGTTTCTATCTGGAGTAATTTCATTTAACAATTTTTCGCTTACTTGGCGCGCTTCATTCCATTGGCCAGCGTTAAAAGCGGGTAAGCCACAACAAGTTTGTTCAATATTATAATTAACCTGGCAGCCGGCTTTTTCTAGTACCTTTACCATATTAAATCCTGTTTGTGGATTAAACTGATCTATAAAACAAGGAATAAATAAATCTATTTTCATGGGTAATTTTTACTTGTTATGCCTTTGTAACATGATAGCTTTTAAAGTTTTTTATTTGAACCACAAATATTAAACCTATTAAAAAATAAATAGCTAATGCCACGACAGAAAGGCGCATATTATGGGTAATTCCGTTTAACAACCCGTAGCTAAAAGTCCCTAAAACTATGGCAAATTTCTCGCACACATCAAAAAAACTAAAATATGAAGCTGTGTCTTTGGTATTTTCAGGTATTAATTTAGCATAGGTACTTCTAAACATGGATTGAACACCACCCATTACCATTCCAACCAAAACACCTAACCCCATAAAATGAATCACTACTTTTTTAACCTGCACCCCTCCTATTGTAAAATATTCAGGCGTATCGCGTATGCTGTATGCTAAAAAGCAAATAATCATCCAAATAACAATGGTAATAATAAGCGTGTAAATATTACCAATGGCAGCCGAAATGCGCGAAAACGCCCAAGCCCCCAAAATGGCTATCAATTGAATAACCAAAATGGTTCCAATTAACACGCCAGTGTCTAAATGCAACTCTTCTTCACCAAATAAACTTGCCACATACATAACAGTTTGAACGCCCATACTGGTAAAAAAGAAACCCAACAAATATTTTAACATAGTTGGTTGTTGTTTTACTTGTAACCACACTTTTTTCAGTTCTTCAAAACCTTTGTTTAAAATATTGCCATCGTATGTTTTATTGCTATGCACCTCTGGAACGTTTTTAAACATAATTTGAGCAAAACCTGCCCACCATAAACCAACTGAAACAAAGGATAGACGAGTAGCAATTCCTGCATAAAATCCTTTGGCTTCTTCTGTGGCTAATTCGTTAGTTAAACTAGGATTGGCAGTTATAAGTTCAGCAGCTTTACTCTGGATAGGAAAAAACATATCAGGCATCATAATGGTTAATAAATTAATAATTAACAAAATAACACTACCAATATAACCCATCGAAAAACCTTTAGCACTTACTTTATCAAGCATGTCTTCACTCGCAATTTCAGGCAAAAAGGCATTATAAAATACTATACTTCCTGCAAAACCAACCAAACTCAACATAAATAAAATTACACCCAAACCAATGGTACTAGCAGTAAAAAAATACATACTTATACAACTAGCCGAACCCATATAACAAAAAACTTTAAGAAAAAATTTCTTGTTTTGTTTAAAATCGGCAATGCCTGAAAGTAACGGACTTAAAAAGGCCACAATTAAAAAACCAGCAGAAACCACAAAAGAATAAAGCTCAGCTCCAATAACCTTCATACCCCAAAAATTGAGGTAATAAATGCCATCAGCCATAGAACCTTGCGCCTCAGAGGCTACTTTACACATTTTATTAAAATATATGGGGAAAATAGCTGTAGCTATGGTTAATGAGAAAACCGAATTGGCCCAATCGTACATAGCCCACGAGTTGATAATTTTTTTATCGTTTAATACAATTTTTTGCATGTTAAGTTTATTGTAGTGGGTGCAAGATATTTTTTTAAATAAATAATTCTAGCATATTTTATAATCAATTATTTAATCCAACAAAAAACCTTTTACTTTACTGAAAGTTATATTTATCAAATTACCCTTTTTATATTTTGAAAAATCAGCAAAAAAAAGCCATTGTAATTGGTGCGGGCATAGCCGGAATGTCGGCAGCAAGTTACTTAGCCAAAGGTGGTTTTAACGTTACCGTTTTAGAAAAAAACAGCAGTATTGGCGGCCGTGCGCGCCAGTTTAAAGCCGAAGGTTTTACCTTTGATATGGGCCCAAGTTGGTATTGGATGCCTGATGTATTTGAAAAATTTTACAACGATTTTGGAAAAACTACAGCCGATTTTTATGAACTTATTCGCCTTGACCCAAGCTACAAAGTGGTTTGGAAAAATGGAGAAGGAATAGATATTCCTGCGGATATGGGTGGAATTGAAGCACTTTTTGAAAGATTTGAGCCAGGAAGCAGTAAAAAATTACAACAGTTTTTAAAAGAAGCAGCTTATAAATACGATGTTGGCATTAACGATTTAGTTTACAAACCAAGTTTAAGTTTACTAGAGTTTGCCGATATTAGGTTATTGAACGGATTGCTAAAAATGGATGTGTTAACCAGTATGAAAAAACACATCCGCCATTTTGTTTCTCATCCTTTCCTTATCGAACTACTAGAATTTCCTATTTTATTTTTAGGTGCTTTGGCAAGCAATACACCTGCACTTTACAGTTTAATGAACTATGCCGATATGAGCTTAGGAACTTGGTATCCTAAAGGCGGCATGTTTAAATTTGTGGAGGCTTTTGAGCAAATAGCATTAAGCCAAGGTGTTGATTTTAAACTAAACAGCAATGTTATAAAAATAAACAGTTTAAACGGAAAAGCCACTTCGGTTGAAACCGAAAACGAAACCTTTGATGCTGATGTTATTATTGCCGCAGGCGATTATAACCATATTGAACAACAAGTTTTAAATCCAAAAGATAGACAATACACAACTAAATATTGGGACGATAGAAAATTGGCTCCAAGTTGTGTTCTTTATTATGTAGGTTTAAATAAAACAATAGATGGTTTATTGCACCATAACTTGTTTTTTGATACTGATTTTAACCAACATGCCGATGAAATTTATACCAATATCAAATGGCCAGAAAATCCTTTGTTTTATGCATCATTAACTTCAAAAACTGATGATACTGCAGCACCTCAAGGAAAAGAGAATTTGTTTTTATTGGTGCCAATTTCTACTGAACTGACTGACGATTCAGAAGAAAAACGTGAAATTTATTTTGATATGATGATGGACCGATTGGAAAAACATACAGGCCAAAAAATTAAAGAACATGTAATTTACAAGCGTAGTTTTGGAATTAACGATTTTAAAAATGACTACCATTCATTTAAAGGAAATGCTTATGGATTAGCCAATACACTAACTCAAACTGCCATTTTAAAACCTCGGATTAAAAGTTCTAAATTAAAAAATTTATATTTTGCAGGTCAATTAACTGTGCCCGGACCGGGCGTTCCTCCTAGTATTATAAGTGGTAAGGTGGCTGCTAGTTTGGTTATTAAAGAAAATTTGTCGTAAGGTTTAAAACAATTTACAAACAAAATCATTATAAATAATAAAAAAAGTCATAGATTTAAAAAATGAAACCCCTATTCGACAATATATCGCGTAAAAGTAGCAAAATGGTTACTAAGGCATACAGTACCTCATTTTCTATGGGAATTAAGTTTTTAGCCAAACGTTTTCATGACCCTATTTATGGTGTTTATGGCTTTGTAAGGTTAGCTGATGAAATTGTTGATTCGTTTCATGATTATGACAAACGCCAATTACTTGCCGAATTTAAAGTTGATACCTACAAAGCCATTGAGCAAAAAATCAGTTTAAATCCTATTCTAAATTCATTTCAAGAGGTAGTAAACACCTACCAAATAGACCTTTGGACCATCGAAACCTTTTTAAAAAGTATGGAAATGGATTTGGACAAAAATACTTACGACCAACATGGTTATGAAGAATACATTTTAGGCTCTGCTGAGGTAGTAGGTTTAATGTGTTTAAGCGTATTTACCGAAGGTAATAAAGTTATGTATGAAGAATTGAAACCTTATGCTATGAAATTGGGTTCGGCTTTCCAAAAAATTAATTTCTTACGCGATTATAAAGCTGATGCAGATGCGCTAGGTAGATTATATTTCCCCCAATTGCGCACACAAGCATTTGACCAACTTACCAAAGAAGAAATAGAAAAAGACATTATAAAAGATTTCAAAATGGGTTTTGAAGGAATTAAAAAACTTCCTAAAGATGCTCGATTTGGCGTTTATGTAGCCTATATTTATTACTCACAATTATTGGCAAAAATAATGGACATGCCTGCAAGTGTAATTATGGAAGAAAGGGTGCGCATTTCCGATAAACGCAAATATGCATTATTTTTTGGTTCATACTTCCGTCATAGTTTCAACTTACTTTAATTAGCGAATTTGACATAGTAATTTTTCTTTTCGAAGTTATCTTGCGCGCCAAACAATATGCTAAAAAAGGGAATCCAATTATTTGTTTTTGTATTTATGGTGGTACAATTAATTGCTAATATTGATTTAAGAAATCAATTTGATAAAGCCATTTATAGTAAAAGTATTGCCGAAAGCTTAAAACAAACTTTGCAGCAAAAAAACAACTTAACGTCTACGGAACTTGGCTATTTAGGTGCTACAAAAATGCTTTTGGCTAAACATTATTACAACCCTTTTAACAAGCTTGAAATTTTTAACCAAGGAAAAACTGACCTTGAAAATGCCATCAAAAAAGATAAAAACAATGCCGAGTTGGTATTTTTACGTTATAGTTGTTCTAAAAACGCCCCACATTTTTTAAATTATTATCAAAATTTGGAAAAAGATAAACAATTTTTAGAAAATGCAACTATATCAATGACAGACAACGATTTAAAGAATAGAATTGTATTGTTCTTGAAAAAATAAGATGAGGCTTTTTAAATCTTTCACACACTTACAAAATATTGATAAAAAAAAGTGGGTTTCATTTATACAAAAACATTATTGTTGCACGCAAAAAAAAATTTATAACCTCCCTAAAAAATAAAATGTCGACACAAACCATGTATCAAACCATTTTAACCGAAGTAAAAAACAATATTTTTTACATAACTATTAATCGCGAAGCAAAATTAAATGCTTTGAGTATTCAAACCCTTACCGATATTAAAAATGCTGTTTTAAGTATTTACGATAATGCAGAAATAAGAGGGGTAATTCTTACTGGAAGCGGAAAAAAAGCCTTTGCTGCTGGTGCTGATATTGCTGAATTTGCTGAATTTAATGTTGAACAAGGAACTAAAATGAGTGCAGAAGGTCATGCTGTTTTGCGTGCTATTGAAAATAGTCCAAAACCGGTTATAGCTGCTATTAATGGTTTTGCATTGGGTGGTGGAAACGAATTAGCCATGAGCTGCCATATTAGAATTGCTGCAGAAAATGCTCGTTTTGGACAACCAGAAGTAAATTTAGGTATAACACCTGGTTATGCAGGAACGCAGCGTATGGCCCAATTGATTGGCCGTGGTAGAGCTTTAGAGTATTTAATGACTGCAGATATGATTGATGCACAAACTGCATTGAATTTAGGTTTAGTTAACCATGTGGTGCCTGCTGATAATTTAATGGCAAAATGCGAAGAAATTTTAGAGAAAATTAAAACCAAATCTCCATTGGCAATAGCAAGTGTTATTCGTTGTGTAAATGCTTATTACGAAAAACGTGCCGATGGAAACGAGGTAGAAGTAAATGAGTTTGGAAACTTTTTTGGCAGTGAAGATTTTATGGAGGGTACCAAAGCCTTTATGGAACGTAGACCTGCTAATTTTAAAGGAAACTAATTGTAAACTAAAAAGCTGCTTTTTAAGCAGCTTTTTTTATGTTTGTCACTTAATTATTAAACAATGAAACAAATAGCAATTATAATGGGCAGCGATAGCGACTTAGAAGTAATGAAAGAAGCTGCCAATATATTAGACGAATTTAAAATTGAATACGAAATTACAGTCGTATCGGCACATAGAACTCCAGAACGTATGTATAACTTTGCTAAAGAAGCTAAAGGCAGAGGCATTAAAGTAATTATTGCAGGTGCAGGTGGTGCAGCTCATTTGCCAGGAATGGTGGCAAGTATTACCACTTTGCCAGTTATTGGCGTGCCAGTTAAATTAAAAACCATGGATGGCCTAGATTCACTGCTTTCCATAGTTCAAATGCCTGCAGGCGTTCCTGTAGCCACAGTAGCCATTAACAATGCTAAAAATGCTGGAATTTTAGCCGCACAAATTCTAGGAACACATAACGAAGAAATTGCTCAAAGCATTCAAGTTTTTAAAGATAAAATGAAAGCTGAAGTAGAAAAGAAGGCTGAAATAGTAGAAAATGGACGAAAAATAATCGGATATTAAACTTTTTATATTTAGACCTCAAAAGCCCAAAGCTACTAGTTTTGGGCTTTTTTGTCGTATAGTTAATTAAACAACAGATTATAATTGTTAGTAAAGCATAGTACATCATACACTTAGATCAATATTTTAGGCATTAGTTTTGTTAATTAGCATTATTAAACATTTTTATGAGGTACATTTTTTTTACATTATTATGCATTTTTACATTAAATAGTTTTGCCCAAGAAGGAATTAAGGTCAAAATTACTGTTGAACAATATATTGAAAAATATTCTGCGTTAGCTATTGAAGAAATGTACAGGAGCCGCATTCCTGCTAGCATTACTTTAGCTCAGGGAATACTTGAAAGTGGTAATGGAAATAGTAGATTATCTACTGAAGCAAATAATCATTTTGGAATAAAATGTAAAGCAAGTTGGACAGGGCAAACACTCTATGAAGACGATGATGCTCCGCAAGAGTGCTTTAGAAAATATGATGCAGCAATTGATAGTTACCGAGATCATTCAGATTTTTTGATGAACAATAAGCGTTATGCTTTTTTGTTTGATTTAGATAGTAAAGACTATAAAAGTTGGGCTTATGGATTAAAAAAAGCAGGGTATGCTACCAACCCTCAGTACCCCGAATTACTTATTACATTTATAGAAAAACATAAATTACATAAATATGATGAAGTAAAAATTAGTGAAGAAGAGGAAAAGGAAAAAGCAGAAGAAAAAGCAGAAATTGTAAAAAATTATGGTAAGGAGTTTATGATTAATGGAATACCTGCCATTGCAGCAAAAGCTAATGAAAGCTTTGCTCAAATAGCTTTAAATTATGATATCAAGGTATTTCAACTATATAAGTATAATGATTTGCAGAAAGACGATGAATGCCATGAAGGTGATACTATATATTTAAAGAATAAAAAAAATAAGGCAGAAATAGAAACCTGTATTTTAGGAAAAGGTGACAATACACATAAAATTTCGCAGCGTTTTGCAATAAAGTTAGAAAAAATTCTATCCCGCAACAACTTAGTTTTGAATCAGCAACCTGCTGTAGGTCAAGTAATTTACTTAAATAATAAAAGGCTTAACAATATAATAATTGCAGATACGGCTATTCAACGCGATTCGGTAAAAATAGTAAAAACAGAAACTGCCCCTAATGTGATTAAAGTAGATACCATAGTACTGAACGAAACAGTTTATGAAGATCCGAAAAAGAATATCGAAACCATGTTTCCTGTTAATGAAACCACATTAAGTTATTTTGATACTTTAGAGGAAAAAAAATCAGAGTTGTCCTTTTTTCATACAGTTCAAACAGGTGAAACACTATATAGTATTGCAAAAAAATACAATGTTAAAGTAGATGCTTTACAGTTTTTAAATGCTATGAAAAACAATAATATTGAAAATGGCCAAAGACTTATTGTAAATCCTAATTTACCGAGTGCCGATACAAAAGAGCCTCAACCAATTCCTGGCTATCACATTGTTCGACATGGCGAAACTTTATTTAGCATTTCTAAACTTTATAACATTACTGTAAATGATTTAAAAGCTATAAACATACTTGAAAACAACAATATAAAAATTGACCAAAGGTTAACAGTAATTCCTGTCAAAAACATGGAAAATAACTTTGAGAATAATTCCATTTATTATACAGTAGAAAAAGGTGAAACGTTATTTTCAATTAGCAGGAAATTCAATGTGTCAATAACAAAATTAAAAGAATTAAATAATAATATGTTACAATTGAAAGTAGGAGAAAAAATAAAAATAAGGTAATATTATTTTATTTGTTGCTTGCAACTAAATTTGCTTTGTTAAAATCAATCAAATTATTATCATTGTAATTCTTTGTAAACGTATTTAATCATGAAAAAAATATACTTATCAATAATTAGTGTCTTGATGGTTATAGGGGCAAATGCACAAGTTGTATTTGGATTTGACTATAAAGACAATTATCAAAATTTTACTAATAAAGATGGAAATTCTGCTATAGTAATTGCCATGTACAACTATAACCAAGATAGTACTTTGCTACCTTATTCAGCTATACTATCAGTTAAAGATAATTCAACAAATCCTAGTTTAACAGCTGTAAACGGAACTCATTTTAATATGTCTGCCCAACAGAAAATTGAATTTGGTATTGGCCAACTAGGTTTCAGAAATGAAGTTTTAATCAAAATAAATCCAGTTATTGATAATTCGTTTTGGGGAACCAAAATATTTCAACTTAACCTTGGTTCTTTGGAGAATTTTACTTCATCTAATTTACTTTTTGGTCATCAAGATTTTACAGTAATTATTGATTACGATGGTAGCAAAATTGGAGTTCCAAGAGTAAACAAAAGTATGTTTACTATATACCCCAACCCAAGTTCAAATAATATTTATGTTACCGGAGTTGAATGCCAAAGTATTCAAATTTTAGATTTAATGGGTAAAGTAGTATTAGACCAAAATTTACCTAGTAACCAAATTAGTATTGAAACATTGCCAGCTGGTATTTATGTTTTAAATGCCATGAGCGATAAAGGAATGGTTACTCAAAAAATTGGAAAACAATAATTTATAAAAAATATGGAAAAGCCGAAGTTTTATAAACTTCGGCTTTTTTTATGTTCGTTACTTCATAAATAGATTTATTTTTACCACATGCAACAACCTTGGTTTATAATTGATTTTGATAGCACTTTTACGCAAGTAGAAGCTATGGAAGAATTGGCTGCCATTAGCTTAAAAAACGACCCTGAAAAAGAAGCAATCATAGAGCAAATAAAACATTTAACCGATTTAGCTATGGATGGAAAAATGCCATTTAATAAATCGTTAAAAGCTCGAATTGCACTGCTTTCGGCTAAAAAATACCATTTAAATATGTTGGTAAATAAGTTGCGCAAAAAGGTGTCGCCATCGTTTGCTCGGAACAAGGAGTTTTTTAAAAAATACCAAGGCCGAATTTTAATTGTTTCTGGTGGATTTAAGGAATTTATAGCGCCTGTAGTTAAAAGTTTTTTTATTGATGAAGATTGTATTTATGCCAACACATTTATTTACGATAAAAAAAATAATATCATTGGTTCAGACGAAGAAAATCCTTTGGCACAAGAAGCAGGAAAAGTAAAATTACTAAAGCAATTAAAGTTAAAAGGACAGGTTATAGCCATTGGTGATGGATACACCGATTACCAAATGCGCGA
Organism: Bacteroidia bacterium; assembly: GCA_044239605.1. Taxonomy (GTDB): domain Bacteria; phylum Bacteroidota; class Bacteroidia; order UKL13-3; family UKL13-3; genus JAAFJM01. The sequence goes on from JBIIBC010000025.1 coordinate 34,526, forward strand.
AAGTGGAATGGTTGAACAGTTTTTTGCTTTTACTGAAAATATAGCTCGCGAACGTGTATTGGCCAAAGCAGATTGCATTGCTCCAAGCTTAGATGAAATTTTATATAAAATGAAATTGCCTATGGCACTTTCGTACCCTAAAAGTCGTATAAATGCTTTGCTTTTAGGTAAAGAAACTTTTGCCACAGCACCTTATTTTAAATTAGAAGGATATAATGTTATCAAACGCGATTCACTATCGAATAAAGCATTAACTGATTTGAAGAATGCCTCTATTATTGTTTCATCGTTAAAGCAAGAAATAACTAATTTAAATAGTTTTCCTAAACTAATAAGCTTGGCAGTTTGGGGTAATAATAACCAGCAGTTTAATACAAACATGGCGCAACAAATGGCAGTGCCTATTTTTAGTTCGCCTTATGCCAATACTCGCAGTGTGGTAGAGTTAGGCTTGGGTTTTATGTTTCAATTATCGAGGCAAACCAATACCGAATTGCGAGGTAAAAAAATTGGAGTAATTGGTTATGGAAATGCGGGCAGTTTAATGGGTGTGTTAGCTCAAAATTTGGGTATGGATGTGCTTTATTTTGATGAAAAAGACCGCGCACCATTAGGCAATGCAATGGCTTGTAAATCGGTAACTGATTTACTCAAAAAATCAAATTATGTAGTGTTGCTCCAAAGTAAAAATACTGGAACTATTTTGGCAGAAAAAGAGTTAAAGCAAATGCAACAAAATGCGTGTTTAATTAACTTAAGTTATGATGATTCCATTGAGGTGCAAGCCGCGTTGAAATTAGTTCAGCAAAAAAAATTATTTGGCTTTGCTATGGATTTTCAGCAAGAAGAAAGTTATTTAAAACTTAAGCCAAATAGCCAAATTATTGCCACGCTTAATCAAAGAAACAATACATTAGAAACGCAGCAAAACATTGCAAGTTTTACCAGTGAAAAAATTATTCAATACATTAATACGGGTAATATAAGCCGTAGTTTAAATTTTCCTGATATTCAGTTACCGGCCTTACAAGGTTCGCATCGTTTTATTCATATTCATAAAAACAAACCTGGTTTATTGGCTAAAATAAATGCTGTTTTGGCTAAACATAAAATAAATATTACGGGTCAATATTTAAAAACCAATGAAACTTTGGGATACGTAATTACTGATGTGTCTAAAAAGTATGATAATGAAGTAATTAACGAACTTAAAAAAATTGAAGCAACCATAAAATTTAGGGTGATTTATTAGTGTAAATTAAAGTTTACGCAATATTTTATACTAAAAAAGTTATTATTGCCTTTGTTCTCATTTAAACCTAAAAAACAATAGTAAAAACTATACTTCATATTTTAAATTAATTAATGCAAAAAATCTTTTGTTTTTTACTCCTTGTATTGGGTATTTCTGTTGCAGTTAAAGCTCAAAACGATAAGGCAATTATTAGTGGTACAGTTAAGGATAGCTTGGGGCAATTGGCCGAAGGTGTTACTATTACAGTAATTGGCCAAAAAATAACCGTGGTTACCAATGAAGATGGTTTTTATAAAATATTGGTAGATGCCAATAATGCTGTGGAGTTAAAGTTTAATTACTTTGGACAAAAAGGGCAAACATTTAGTGTTCCTGCATTGGCTACAAACCAAAAATATGAATTAAGTCCACGCCTAAATATTGGTTTGACTTTAGTAGATGTGGTTGTTAAGGAAGAAAGATATCGCGAACAGGTTAGTACATTTACTATAGATTCAAGGCAATTAACAATCAATCCAGCTCCGATGCCTGGGGTTGAACAAATTTTAAAAACTTTACCAGGTGTTTCGTCTAATAATGAGTTGAGTGCTCAGTACAATGTGCGTGGAGGAAATTTTGACGAAAATTTGGTATATGTAAATGATATTGAAATATACAGACCTTTTTTACCCCGAAGTGGTCAACAAGAAGGTTTAAGTTTTATTCATTCAGATTTGGTAAAAAGTATCAAATTTAGTGCTGGTGGATTTGAAGCTAAATATGGCGATAAAATGAGTTCGGTATTGGATATAAAATACAAAGACCCTAAAAAAACTACTTCATCCATAAATATTGGACTATTGGGAGTGCAAGCTGCTACCGAAGGTGCTTCAAAGAATTTACGTTTTACGTATTTAATTGGAGCCAGGTATTGGAGCAATAAATATGTGGTTTCAACCCTCGATACCAAAGGCGATTACCAACCTTCGTTTACCGATGTGCAATCACTTTTAACTTATCACTTTAGGTCTGATTTAAGCCTAAGTATTTTAGGCAGTTATGCTCAAAACAGGTATTTTTTAGTACCTACCGACAGGCAAACCACTTTTGGAACAGTGAAGCAAGCTTTGCAACTTAATGTGTATTTTGGTGGTGCCGATTTAATGGAATACCGAACAGCTACAGGCGCAGCTAGTTTGGTTTATAATCCAACGCGTAAATTGCAATTAAAGTTAATTGGCTCCACATTTTACAGCAACGAAAATGAAATTTTTACCATTGAAGGTGCGTATAGGTTAAGCGAATTAGAAACCGACCAAAGCAGTAGCAATTTTGGAAGAGCAAAATCGCTTAGAGGTGTTGGTTATTTTATAAATAATGCCCGTAATGGAATTGAAGCTACAGTTATAAATATTGGCCATAGAGGTAATTACGATAAAGGAAAACACAATATACAATGGGGTGCTTTTGTGCAAACCGAAAATATTAACGATAGACTCAAGGAATGGAATTACAGAGATAGCGCAGGTTTTGCTCAACCTACTTTAGATGCCAATGGCAATATTATTCTACCAGATTATTTAAGAACACAATTAAGTTTAAATACTTTTAGGCTAAATGGTTATGTACAAAATACCATGGTTATTGATAGAAACAGCAATATGGTTTTTACTTATGGTGTGCGCAGCAATTGGTGGAGTTATACCAACGAAAATGTAATTAGTCCTAGGTTTCAGTTTGCTTTTGAACCCAATAGAAAGCATAATAAACAGCTTTTAGATAATAGTAAAAATGATACCAATTGGGTAAAAAAAATGCGAAAAAATTGGATTATAAAAGCATCCTACGGATGGTATTATCAAACGCCTTTTTATCGCGAGTTACGTAATTTCCAAGGAGAATTAAATGCAAATATTAAATCTCAAAAATCAATTCATTATGTATTAGGTGCCGAAATGAATTTTAAAGCTTGGACACGACCATTTAAATTCACTGCAGAGGCTTATTACAAAGATTTAAGCAACTTAATTCCATACGAAATTGACAATGTGCGCATACGTTATTTTGCCGATAACACTTCAAGAGGATATGCTACAGGTGTTGATTTTAGGGTAAATGGCGAGTTTGTAAGAGGAACCGAAAGTTGGGCAAGTTTAAGTTTAATGGATACTAAGGAAATAATTAGCAATCAGTTTACTACCCAAGGAGTAAAAGAAAGTGAAACATACATTCCAAGATTAACTAACCAAGCATTTCAGTTTGCTATTTTCTTTCAGGATTATTTGCCAAGCAATGATAAGTACAAAGTAAACTTAATGTTAGTTTATGGTAGTGGATTTCCATTTGGAATTCCTGACCGAAATAGGTATAATGATTTAAACTCCATGCCAAGTTACCGCAGGGTAGATATTGGTTTTACCAAAGATTTGATTCCAGAAAAATTAAAAGCTTCGCAACGCAATTCTTTCCTTAAGCGAAATATTAAATATGCCAATCTTGCCTTAGATGTATTTAATTTATTAGGGGTAGATAATACCATAAGTTATACTTGGCTGCAAGATGCTACCGCACAAACTTGGGCCGTACCCAATTACCTAACCAGTAGAAGGCTTAATATTAGGTTACAAATGAAATTTTAAAAATTTAGACTTTTCAGGTTTATTTAAATCTGTTGGGTAAATATATAAACAAAAAATATGGAATTTAAGCTAATAAAGAAAATGCACTCCTTTGTTGAGTGGGTCCAATTTAGGCTTACTAATAAGCAGTTTATTTTACTTTCTAGCGTATTAGTTGGCTTATCTGTAGGTTTAGCTGCCATTGTTTTAAAAACAGCAGTACATGCTATTTATCTTGCTTCTACATACAAGGGGTTAGGAAACTACAAATACCTTTTTTTATTTTTTCCGCTTATAGGCATTTTTCTAACCGTTTTAGTCATAAAGAATTTGTTAAAAGGAAAGCTAGAAAAAGGACTTTCACACATACATTATGCCATTGCCAAAAAATCGAGTTTGATGCCACAAGAACAAATGTATGCACAAATTGCTACAAGTTCGTTAACAGTTGGTTTAGGAGGTTCGGCAGGACTAGAAGCGCCAATTGTGCTTACAGGAGCAGCATTTGGAAGTAATTATGCCAAAACTTATAATTTAAGTTATAGTGAACGAACGCTTTTATTAGCTTGTGGAATAGCAGCTGGTATTGGTGCTACTTTTAATGCTCCCATTGCAGGAGTTTTATTTGCTTTAGAAGTGCTGTTGGTTGATATTAGTATTTCGGCTTTTACACCTCTAATTATTTCGGCTGCTACAGGTGCACTGATCTCTAAAATTGTATTGCAAGATGATATTTTATTGAGCTTTAGTTTACAAATGCCATTTAATTATAACAATGTTCCGCAATATATTTTACTAGGTGTTTTTGCTGGATTAATATCTGTTTACCATTCGCGTACTTTTTCAAAAATTGAAGGGTTATTTAGCAAGCGTAAGCAAAAAACTTATCATAATGTAATAATAGGAGGGCTCTTATTAGCAGGTTTAATTTTTGCCTTTCCATCGTTATTTGGCGAAGGTTATCAAAGCATTAAGCATCTTGCCTTGCAAAAACCAGAAGATATTTTAATAAACAGTTTTTTTGAAAAATTTAGAGGCAATGAAGTAGTTGTTTTGGTTTTTGTTGGATTACTTATTTTTATTAAATCAATAGCTACAGGATTAACTTTAGGAAGTGGAGGTAATGGAGGTAATTTTGCACCTTCTTTATTTGTAGGCGCCTATTTAGGTTTTTTCTTTTCAAGGCTTTTAAACATGTTAGGTTTTACCAATTTGCCTGAAAGTAATTTTACCATTGTAGGCATGGCGGGTATTTTAAGTGGATTGTATCATGCACCTTTAACTGCCATATTTTTAATTGCTGAAATTACTGGAGGCTACACTTTAATGATTCCCTTAATGATTGTATCTTCTATAAGTTTTGCCATTTCAAAATATTTTGAACCATACTCTATGGATGTAAAAAAACTGGCTTTAAGCGGAAAAGTTTTTACCAACGATAAGGACCAAAATATATTGGCTACCATTTCCACATCTAATTTAATTGAAACCAATTTTCAGTCTGTTTCAGCTTCACTTAACTTAGGCGGATTGGTAAATGTAATAGCTCAATCAAAACGTAATATTTTCCCAGTTTTAGATAGTAATAACAAATTATTAGGAATTATTATTTTAGATAATATTAGAGAAATAATTTTCAAAACCGAGCTTTATGAAAAAATAGCGGTTCATGATTTGATGAATCCTGCAACAGCTGTTATTTCGGCTAATCAAAGCATGGAAAGTGTAATGAAAATTTTTGACGAAACTGGGGCTTGGAATTTACCAGTAACCGATAATGGAATTTATGTTGGCTTTGTTTCTAAATCAAGTATTTTTTCAAGTTATAGGTCAAAAATAAAGGACATAACCATTGAGTAAAATACTCAACTATTTTTTACAAAACCACCATTTTTATGTTAGTCATGCAGTATTGCCCTTGTTATTAAAATTTAATGAATTCCTATTTTTGTATAACAATTTTCTTGCTAACAATTGTATTATTTGCATTAAGAAGAATCAAATAAACGCCTGAATTTAAATTATTCGTATTAACCAAAATGTTTTGATGACCTGCATTCAATTCAGTATTTAGCAATTGAACATTTTCTTTAGCATCAAGACTAATTGCAGTTACTTGCACTTTAGATTTCTCTAGCAAATTTAAATCAATTGATAATCTATCAGAAGTTGGATTTGGATAAACTGAATTGATGGTTAAGGCTTTTACCGAATTAACCGAGGTAGGATTATTGGTAGTTTTAAAGGTATTTACAGCCCCAAAAGTTGAATCACCAGTATTCCATGCACATACCTTAAATTGGTATGTAGTACCTGAATTTAAGTTAGCTATGGTTTGAGAAATATTTGTATTAGTTGAACCAGATACAGTGTTTGGATTAGCTGACACCAAAGTCCAATTAACGGACACAGAATCCTTAAAAAGAAATGATGCATTATAAGTTTTTCCATTTGCATTAATATTAGCACTTAAATTAACTGAAGTATTACTAACTGAAGTTACAGTAGTAGCTGATAAAGTTGGTGTTGTAGTAGTAGAGCCTTGCTCATTTACAGTTAACACTTGTTTGGTAATATTATTCTTGTTACTAACAAATGCACCATAAAAATTAACCGAACCTGTTCCTGCTGCAGGGGCAGTCCAAGTAAAAGTCCAAGTACCAGGATTAGTAGTTTTTGACGAAGTGTGTGTAATATATTTAGAACCAACAATGGTGTTGCCAGATCCTGCTGTTAATGTTCCTATTAAAACACCCGAGTTATTTTGAGGAGAAACCTGAAAACCTTTTCGGGTAGATGCACCTGAAATAGAAACGGTGATGGTATAATTAGTTCCTGGCACATATCCTGAGGCTGGCACATTGCTAGTTAATACATTAGAGACCGTTGAGGCTGTTCCACCATGGCAATTAGCACATGTTTGACCATCGGCAGGAGAGCCACTGTAACCTGCAGGCGCACCAGTAGGATTTGATGTTAATTGATTAAAGCCAATAAAAAATATGGCTAAGGCAAAAGTTGAGAGTATTGATTTCTTTTTCATTAATATTATTTTTTGGGCGTAATTTAATCATTTATTGTACGCCATTACTGAACATTCTAAAATTTAACAAATACATTACGTGTTTTAAGTTAAATAAATTTAAAACTCAACAGGCCATGAGAAATAGAACTTGGCACCTTGACCTTTTTCAGAATCAATCCAAACTTTACCCCCTTTGTCTTCTACAATTTTTTTAACAATAGCTAAACCAACTCCCGTGCTTTCATAAGTATCTCGCGATTGGAGGGTTTGGAAAATAACAAATACTTTTTCGTGAAATTGTTTTTCAATTCCTTCTCCATTATCAGTTACACAAAATTCATACATACCCTTATTTATTTTATAACTAACTTCAATTTTAGGGTTTTCGTTATTATTGTATTTGATACCATTACTTATGTAATTAGTAAATATTTGTTCAAACGATATTCGTTCGGCCGTTACTGTAGGCAAATCATCCGGAATAATTATTTTAAATTTCGCATCAGGACTTAATGATTCAACTAATTCATCGAGCATTGGTTTAAGTGCAAATGTTTCTACTTCTTGTTTTATTCTTCCAGCTCTAGAGTAATCTAAAATTCCATTAATAAGTAATTCCATACGTTTTACTCTACCACGCATCATATCAAAACTTGCTTTAATCTCACCCTCTATTTGATCACCTAAATCTTCTTCAATCCAAAGCGAAAGGTTATTAATTCCTCGTAACGGTGCTTTTAAATCATGAGAAACAATGTAAGCAAATTGGTCAAGTTCTTTGTTTTTTTGCTCAAGTTCTAATGCGTATTCTTTTAATTGTCTTTCAGCTTCTTTTTCTTTTGTTATATCTTGAAAAATCCCTCTGATACCAATTACTTTTTGATTTTCTATTACAGGAACACCCTTGGTTCTGATTTCTAGAATATTGCCTTTAGCAGTCTTTATTTTTGCCTCAAGTTCAAACTCCTCAAGATTATCAATTGCGTCTTTAAATTTTTCAACTACTAATGCTCTTGTATCATCAGTATAAAAATCGTAAGAAGTGGCAATTGTTGGTGAATAATCTAAAGGTAGTTCATGTATGTGGTACATCTCAGTAGTCCAAGTAATACTTCTGTTTTCTCTATCAATTTCCCATCCGCCCACTCTGGCAATATGTTGAGCTTCTTCTAATTCATTTTGTGCTTTTAAAATTTTAAATTCAGCTAATTTACTTTCAGTAATATCAAAGTTAACACCAATCATTCTTCTGGCTTTTCCATCATTATTTCTAAAAGTTTTTGAAAAAGACGATATGTATTTTATGTTTCCATTTCTATCTATAATTCTAAAATTATCTACAAAATCTGTTACACCAATTAATGCGTCTTGAACCCCTTTATTTACTCTTTCAGCATCATCAGGATGAAGTGTTTTTTCAAATGCATCATAATGTCCGCTAAAATCATCAGGATTAACATCAAATACTTTATACATAGAATTATCCCATAACAAAATATTATCTATTACGTTCCAATCCCAAATGCCCAAATTTGCAGAATTAATTGCAAGTGACAATCGCTCTTCACTCTCTTTCAATTTATCTTCCGAAAGTTTTCTATCGGTAATATCTAATCCAAAACCTATAACATTTTGCACCTCACCTTGCTCATTTATTACAGGAAACATGCGCCTTAACATCCAATTTTTTGATCCATTAGGTTGCGTTATTGATTCTTCAAATTCATATTGAACTTTTCCATCAACTACATTATCAAACAAAATCCTGCGTTTATCAGCTATTTCAATCGGTCTATTTCTATATTCACAGTATTGGTAATCATCTTTTCCAATCATCCATTGTCGTAATTCTGGATTTTTAATGCTTAATGGATTAATGAATAAATAATTATGGTGTTTATCAAACACCACCAAATCAGCGGGAATTTCATTCAATATTTTTTCGTAAAATTCTTTTAATTTCTGTACTTCTTCTTGTGCTTTTTTTCGCTCTGTTATATCGCGCGAATTAATTACAATTCCATTTATTCCTTGTACATCAAGCAAGTTATTTCCTATGGCTTCAATATAAACCCAATTGCCATTTTTATGTTTAAATCTAAACTCAATAGCATCTGAAACTCCACCTTTTTCCAAACCTAGTTGAAACTCTTTTTGAACTATTCCAAAATCATCAGGATGCACAAATTCAAATATATTATGCCCTATAACGTCATTTTCTTCGTAACCAAAAATTCTAAAAAAGGACGGGCTTTCATAAACTGTTATTCCATCAGCTTTTAAAATAGTAATTATATCGCTCGAATTTTGCGCAAGTGACCTAAAGCGTGTTTCACTTTCTTGAAGTTTTGCTTCAACTAATTTTCTGTCAGTAATATCTAATGCAAAACCAACCAAACCATCTTCCTGGGTAATATCTTTAAACGTAAAATTATCGAAGAACCAATGTCCATTAGCATCATTACCTTCCATAATGCTATAATTAGGTTCAAGCGATGTTAAAGCATGTTGAAATTGTTTGTTAACTTCTGGATAATCCATTTCGTTAAATACATCAAAAACATTTTGACCTAAAAGCTGCCCATCAATCATATTTAATCGCTTAATACCGGCTCCTTGTAATTGGGTAAATATTCCATCTTTATTTAAACGGAATAATACCGAAGGCATTTCAGTTAGAATGGCATTTAATATTTGACTTTTATCTAAAATTTCTTTTTGTTGTAATTTTCTTTCAGTAATATCTCTTACAGCAGCCACTATTAATTCATTACCATCAACATTTATAAATTTAACACTAGCCTCTACAGGGTATTCACTTCCATCTTTTCTAATATTAATACCTTCAATCAGAATTTCACCTTTTTCTTTTACTTCGTTAAAATGAACTTGCCAATCACTAACTGTTGGAAACAATTTTTCCATTTGCATTACAGTTGAGCCAATCATTTCTTCACGAGTTTTACCTAAAACCTTGGCCCTACTTTCATTTACATAAATCATTTTACCATCGTAATCAGCTACCGAAATGGCATCACTAATTTGTTCGGTAATTTTATTTAGTAAAAAAATTTCATTTTGTTGTTGTCTAATTTCGCTAATATCAGTTATTACACCAACGAGAAACTCCTTTTTATCATCGGCCGAAAACAACGATTTTTTGATAAATAATATGAGTTCTTTGTCTTTATTTATAAATGTAGTTTCGTATGAATCATCGCTTTTTGTCTCAAATAATTTTTCATCTTTTGCCAAATAGTAAGCTGCTTCTTCAGGCTCTAAAAACTCTTTATCCGTTTTTCCAATTATTTGCTCCTTAGTTAAATTTATTAAATTTGCATAAGCATCATTTACCAAAACCCATTGGTGCTTTTTATTTTTAACAAATACTGGGTTTGGAATTGCATTTAAAATATTATTTAAGAAATTTTTAGAGTTAATCAGCTCATTTTGAGCTTCTTTTAACGCTGTAATATCTCGAGCAATGGCTTGCACCCCAGAAAACTTTCCTTCTTTATAAATTAATTGTACGTTTTGGCCTACCCAAATTTCTTTACCTTGTTTGGTAACTATGGGAAATTCTAAATAAGTAACACTATCGTCTATATATGCTTGATTTAAATAAAATGCTTCTACCGTTTTTTTATAATCAGCTCTAACTAATTGAATATATCTTTTATCTAAAAGTTCGTCAATATCATAACCAGTAACTTTGGTAGCTATTTCATTAACATAAGTAAACTTACCTGTGGCATCAGTGTAATAAAACATATCTGTTGCACTTTCAATCAATAACCTAAATTTACCTTCACTTTCTTTTAGCTTCTGTTCTGCTTTATGGCGCTCCATAGCACCACCAATATTATTAGCTAAAGTTCTTAATACACTTTCATCGCTGCTAGTCCAACTGGTAGCAATAGTGCAGTTATCAAAACCAATAAAACCCCAAAATTGTTCAGCTATAAAAATAGGAACTACTATGAGTGAAATAATATTTTGTGGTTCTAATAAACTTCTTTCTACTTCTGGAAAATCTTTAACCAAACCTTTTATAGCTTTGCCCTCCACCAATGAGTTATACCAACGTTCAAAACCAGTTTCAATATATGGAAGGTTTTGTAACTCTGGATTATCAATTTGAGCCTCTATACCATCTCTACTCCACTCATATCGTTGGCTTAAGGCATGCACATTTCCGGGCAATAAATGATTTTCGAAAATATACACCCTATCTACTTTTACCTCAGAACCAATACACGCCAAAGCATTAATTATAGCCTCGTTAAAATCAATATTGGTAAGCAACATAGAGGACGCCTTATTAATAGCTTTTAGCAACCTGTCGTTTTCAACCAATTTGTTTTCGGCCAATTTTCTATCGGTAATATCAACCACAAATTTGACAATGCGTTTAACATTACCATTTTCGTCAAGAACAGGATTATAACTTCCTATTATCCAAAATATCTCCCCATCTTTCTTTAATCTTTTATATTCTCCTCCAACTATTTTCCCTCTACCAATTTCTTCCCAAAACTTATTATAATCCTGGTTTTCGATCTCACTATGATGGACAAATACTTTATGTTGTTTACCAATAATTTCTTCCTTGGTATAACCTACTAAATTTAAGAAAATTTGATTTGCTTCAATAATAGTTCCATCTGCCTCAAACTCAACAACAGCTGTAGTTCGATTAATGGCTGTTAATACTTCGGCTAAATTTTTCTCACTTTGAATTAACTTTTCTTCAGCAGTTTTACGTTCAGTTATATCAAATCTAATGGCAATGAATTGATGAGGAATTCCATTATCGTTTAATAACGGAATAATATTAGCATTAGTCCAATAAAAAGTTCCATCCTTTTTTTTATTCCTTATTTGTCCTTGCCAAACATTTCCACTTTTAATGGTTTGCCATATATTTTCGAAAAAACTTTTGGAGTGAAAACCTGAATTAACAATATTATGATTTTGACCCACTAATTCACCTATTGAATAGCCTGAAATATCACTAAAATTTTGATTGGCAAAAACTATTACACCTCTTGCATCGGCAATAGATACAATGGCAGCTGTATCAACAGCCGACTTAAAATCGGCCAATTCCTTAAACGACTCTTTTGAACTTAACTCAAGTGTTCTTTCTAACTGGTTAAAGTCATCTTGAAACGATACATACGAAGAATCGACCAATTGAATAAACTCCAATATCTCTTTTGAGAACTCAGGATTATCGCCAAATAGTTTTTTAATTTGTCGTTTAAGTAGTCTATGCATAATTCACTAAATGAAAACATGAAAATGCTTTTTAAAGCATTAATTAATTAAGTAATATTTTATTTATAAAAAACTATAACTCTTTAAAAGTAGTAATAGTCATTGTTTGGTTATGTAACTCGCACTTAGCATCTTTCGAAAACGGAGATATTTCGCCATACGAATAAAACCCGCAAAGTGCGGTATTGCTTCCTAACACTTCTCTTACACCTTCTACCTCCTCCTCTACCAATTGTTTTAAAACCAATTTTCGACCTACACAACTTATAAGAATAGCTAAATCAGGATTATTTGAATTACTACCAGTTAAAGTACTATTAGCAGCACC
>JBIIBC010000076.1:0-3699 GCA_044239605.1 Bacteroidia bacterium
AACGTTAAAAACAGGATCTGGTAAAGATTACGCTAAAGTTTACCGTGCAGTAAAAAACAAAAAAGGAGCTTACTCTTTTAAAACTGAAATTGTACCTAACGAAAATGTTAAGGCTGCCTTTAAAGCATAATTTCATTTTTTAATTAATATAATGAAAAGCATTCTGGAGTTATTCAGAATGCTTTTTGTGTTTTTGAAAATTAGATTTTACCCAAAGTATTATTAGTTTTCAAAGCCCAATAAATAATACTATCAAAGTAAATTAACATGGGAATTTTCAACTTTTTCAGTAAAGAAAAAAAAGAAAAGCTTGATCAAGGTTTAGAAAAAACCAAGACGAGTTTATTTGATAAAATTAGCAAAGCCATTGCTGGTAAATCATCGGTTGATGATGATTTTTTAGACCAACTAGAAGAAATTTTGGTTAGCTCTGATGTGGGTATTCACACCACATTGAAAATTATTGAGCGCTTACAAGCTCGTGTTGCTAAAGATAAATACGTTGGCACTTCTGAGTTAAATGCTATGTTAAAGCAAGAGATTGCTTTATTATTAGATGAAAATAAAAACGAAAATTTAAGCAGTTTTGAAAATCTACCAGGACAAAAACCTTATGTAATTATGGTAGTTGGGGTAAATGGCGTGGGTAAAACCACTACCATTGGTAAGTTAGCTAATCAGTTTAAAAAAGCTGGAAAAAAGGTGGTTTTGGGTGCGGGTGATACTTTTAGAGCTGCGGCTGTAGAGCAATTAAAAATTTGGGGAACTAGAAATGGCGTTCATGTGGTAAGCCACGGAATGAATACCGACCCAGCTTCGGTAGCTTTTGATGCGGTGCAGTATGCCAAAGATAATGATGCTGATGTTTGTATTATAGATACAGCAGGGCGTTTGCATAACAAAATTGGTTTAATGGATGAACTTTCAAAAATTAAACGTGTAATGAGCAAGGTGCAAGAAGGTACTCCACATGAAGTTTTATTGGTTTTGGATGCAAGTACAGGGCAAAATGCTTTTGAACAAGCCAAACAGTTTACAGCTGCTACTGAAGTTAATGCATTGGCATTGACAAAATTAGATGGTACAGCAAAAGGCGGTGTGGTAATTGGCATTGCCGATCAATTTAAAATTCCAGTAAAATATATTGGTGTGGGCGAAGGAATTGACGATTTACAAGTTTTCAATAAAGTTGAATTTGTAGATTCGTTATTTAATTAACTAAACCAAAGATTTCTCAGAAAAATAAAATAATAGACTCCGCATAAAACTACACTTCTTTTCAATTTAGCTAAATATGAAATCAGTGAAATCTGTGGCTAAAACTATACATGAAGACAAAAACTAAAAAGCAAGATAAGATAAATATAATTACACTTGGTTGTAGCAAAAATATTGTGGACAGCGAAGTGTTATACAGTCAGTTAAAGGCTAATGACATGGATGTTACGCATGAATCTACCAAAGATGATGCGAATATCATTGTAATTAATACTTGTGGTTTTATTGATAATGCCAAACAAGAAAGTATTGATACTATTTTGCGTTATGCCGAGGCTAAACAGGCAGGAGAGATTGATAAACTTTATGTTACAGGCTGTTTAAGCCAACGTTACAAGCCCGATTTAGAAAAAGAAATTACCGATGTAGATGAGTATTTTGGTACTTTACACTTACCTCAATTACTTAAAACTTTGGGTGCCGATTACAAACATGAACTTATTGGCGAACGTTTGTTAACCACTCCAAGCCATTATGCTTATTTAAAAATATCAGAAGGTTGCGATAGACCATGTTCGTTTTGCGCCATTCCAATTATGCGTGGCAAACACGTTTCTAAAAGCTTTGAGCAATTAGAAACGGAAGTTAAAAATTTGGTAAAAAACGGAACCAAAGAAATTTTAATGATTGCGCAAGACAGTACTTATTACGGATTAGACCTTTACGGTGATCGTAAATTGGCTGATTTAATGCGCAGATTATCTGATGTGGATGGATTAGAGTGGTTGCGTTTGCATTATGCCTATCCAAGTCAGTTTCCTATGGACGCCTTGGATGTAATGGCTGAACGCAGCAATATTTGTAAGTATATTGATATTCCTTTGCAGCATACAAGCGATAATATGCTAAAAATTATGCGTAGAGGAATTACAAGCAAACGCACGCAAGAAGTGGTTGATTCTATTAGAGAAAAAGTTCCAGGAATAGCCATAAGAACTACTTTAATTGCAGGACATCCGGGTGAAACTGAACAAGATTTTAAAGATTTATGCAAATTTGTAGAGCATAATCAATTTGATAGATTAGGAATTTTTACTTATAGCCACGAAGATGGAACACATGCCGGAACAATGGTGGACGATGTGCCCCAAGAAGTGAAAGAAGAACGTGCAGCTATTGTAATGGAAATTCAACAAGGTATTTCTGCAAAAATTAACCAACAAAAAATTGGCAATACCTACAAAGTGCTTTTTGATAGAAAAGAAAATGGCATGTGGGTTGGTCGTACTGAGTTTGATAGCCCTGAGGTTGATAACGAAGTGTTGGTTGATGCTAAAAAATACTATGCTAAAATTGGTGATTTTGCCAATGTACAAATTGAAAGTGCCGAAGATTTTGACTTGTGTGGTAAAATAGTTTAGTTAAATAAAAAACAAGTTAGTCATGCTGTAAGCATCTTCCTTGCTTTAAAAATTTGCTAGCCATTAGCTAGCAGCCAAAAAGTAATAAGAAGATTCCTGCTGAATGACTTTATGTTATTTCTTTTTCTTAAAATCGGGCTTAGCTTTCGAATAACAAAAAACATCCATGTCAATAAATATTCCAATGGCCAATACTGGCCTCATACCGAGTATCACTAAAGATTATTTAGAGCAAAAAGAGGCTCTAAAACCTTTTTATAAATATGCACCAAGCATTGACTCATTTGGTGAAGCCATTAAAAACAAACATTTTTGTGTAGAAAATAGAAATGTTTTAGTGGAAGCATTATTAAAACAATATAAAAATGCAGAAATTGCTTTAAGTGAAAATGATAGAACATATTTAAATACGTTATCGCTTAAAAATGCCAATACGTTTACAGTAACTACAGGTCATCAATTGGCTTTATTTACTGGGCCTTTGTACTTTATTTATAAAATTGCTACCATCATTAATTTAACCAATCAGTTAAAGGCAAAATACCCACAACAAAATTTTGTGCCTGTATTTTGGATGGCAAGCGAAGACCACGATTTTGAAGAAATTAGCAGCATTTATTTATTTGGTAAAGAAATTAAATGGCAAAAGGAAAGTAATTCAAAACCTGTTGGACATATAGATAATGAAGGAATTGAAGCATTAATTGAACAATTAATTCCAATTTTAGGCGAAAAGGATAAAGCAAAAAAATGGATACAATTATTGCAGGAAAGTTTTTTAACCAACAATAATTTTAGCATTGGAACGCGAAAATTGGTTCATGAATTATTAAAAAACCAAGGTTTGGTAATAATTGATGCAGATGATAAAGCTTTAAAAACGCCTTTAAAACCAGTAATGGTTAGCGATATTTTTGAGCAAAAAAGTTTCAATGCCATTCAAAACACCAATAAAGCCTTAAGCGAAAACTATAAATTACAAATAAATGGGAGAGAAGTAAACTTTTTTTATTTACATCCTGAATTTGGTCGTAGGTTAATTAAAGCCGAAAATAATCAG